>JAYGCK010000090.1:0-58055 GCA_046583395.1 Deltaproteobacteria bacterium | reverse complement strand
CAACCTCGGCTTGCTGCTCAAGGCCAAGGGCGATTTGGATGGTCTCGAGGAGTTACGGCAGTGCTGTCCAGAAGCCGGTCTTCCCGACGACGAGTAAAGTGCGGGGTAAGACTGCGAAACAAAGCCAAAAGGCCTGGCTAGCCTGCGGCTACTGCTGAGGAGCTACGTCCTCAAGTTAACATAATATATCTTATCGGACGTTACTGGCGTGGAAAACCCACGCCAGGCGGCTTTTTGCTGCGGGCCCCCCGGCCTCGCCTGCCGCGCTTCTACGCGTTGCTTGTAATGTTGGAGGGCTTAACCCCCGCTTAGCGCGGAAAGGCGTGCTGACAGCGCAGAAGAGTTCGGGCCGCCCGGATAGAGCTCAAGGAGCCGTTCTAGGGCCTCGGTGGCCATGTCGGTCTCGGCCAAGGACTCGGCAAGGCGTGCCTTGGCCAGTAGTGCCGGGCGGCGGTACGGTCCGTCGATGTCCCCGGCCCTTCCATAGGCGGCCAGGGCTTCGTGGCCGCGGTCGGCCTGTTCCAGGGCGTGGGCCCGGGACGTAATCGCGGCCTGGCGCAGGTACTCGGTAGGCGCACGGGCCTCAAAGGCCTCATAGGCCGAGACGGCCTCTTCCAGACGTCCCTCGGAAAGGGCCAGGCCGGCTGCGTAGAAGGCCCCAAGGTCGCCGTAGATTCCGGCCCCGTCTTTGGCCAGGTTGTCGAGTCCGATACGGGCCGCGGCAAAACTTTCGGTTTCTAGGGAGCTACGGGCCCGTTCGAAGGCTGCGGCGTCGCGGGCCTTGGAGGCCGAGACATAGCCCTTGGTGGCCAGGCCGCCGAATAGCAGCATTGCAGCCGTTAGGGCCGCCACTATGACCGGACGACGATTTTGGCCCAGATAGCGGTTGAGCCTACCGGCGGCCTCGAAGAATGCGTCGGGGGACCTTAGGTCCTTGCGGTTGAACGACGGCGTATCGGCCATAGCGGAGGCCGGCCCAGCCGGCGAGAACTACATCTTATACTTGAAGTCGGTCGGGTCCAGCTCTTCTAGGATGTCGCCCCAGCGCTCGGGCTCGATATCGGACAGGTCACGTTCGTCGCTGTTTTGCCCCTCTTCGTCGGCGCCCAACTCTTCGGTCTCGGCCATGTGCGTGTCGAGCACCTGGCGAGCGACATAGATCGGGCTTTCGGTCCGCAGGGCCAGCGAAATGGCGTCGCTCGGCCGCGCGTCAATCGTGTGCGTGTTGCCGTTCACGTCGAGATGGATGACCGCATAGAAGGTGTTGTTGCGCAGGTCAGTGACCTCGATACGGCTAACCTGGGCCCCGCATTCGTCTATGAGCTGCTTTAGGAGGTCGTGGGTCATCGGGCGCGACATCTTCACGCCCTCAAGCTCGGTTGCCATCGAGGTGGCCTCCAAGAGCCCTATCCATATCGGGAGCGAGACCGTTTCCTCCTCGTCCCGGAGCACGAGGATAGGCGTTTTGGTGATCCGGTCGAGGGCGAGCCCCTGCACAATCATCCGTACGAATTCAGTGTCCGCCGTCGCCATTCTACCCTGGATTCTGACCGGCCGCGGGACGGCCGTCAACCGCCTTATCCCAGGGCCATAGCGTCGACGACGGTATAGAGCTGGCGCAGGTTGCGGCACTCTTCGACCATATCGCAGAAGCGCCCGTAGCGCTCCATCTCGCTGTCGCCAAAGCCCCAGGTGGAGCGGTTCTCGGGGTTGAGCCAGATGACCTGGCGGGCGCGCTCCTGAACGTCGCGCAAGACCCAGTCGTTGGGGGCGTTGTAGTTGTTGCGGGCGTCTCCCAGCACGATGACCGTGGTCCGGCTGTCTACCCCCTCCAGGTACTCCTCGTGGAACTTCTTAAAGGCCCGCCCGAAGTCGGAATGGGCATAGACGTTGACGACCTCCCCGCCGATGGCCTTTTGAATGGCGGTCTGGATGTCGTTGTCCTCGAACAGACCCGAAACCTCGCCCAGGTCGGCCACGAACACGAAGCTCCTGACCCGCGAGTACATGTCCTGGAGCGAGTGGACGAACTGCAACATGAAGCGCGACACGTTCCTCACCGAGTCCGAGATATCGCAAAGTATGACTATTTGCGGCCTTTCCTTGCGCTTGTCCTCGTAGCGGATGCGGAACGGGACACCCCCGAACTCCAACGAGGAACGCAGGGTGGCCTTTACGTCGAGCCGGCCCCGCTTGGTGCGCTTGCGGCGTACCGACATCACGTTCTTCAGCCGTCTGGCCAGCGCCGAGACGGCCTCTCGCATCCGCCGTATTTCGGACGGTGACAGGTAGTAGAAGCTCTTGTCGAGGAGCCGTTCGCGCTCCTTGGCCTTCGACTCGCGCTGCTCGTTCTTGGCGCCTTCGGTCTTCATCATGCCCTTGACCATCTGGCCGAGGTCCTTCATGCGCTGCTTGAAGTATTCGCGCAGGCGTTCGAGGTCGTCGGGCGACATCCCGGCCTCTTCGGCGGTCTCGAGCAATCGGTCGAGCTCGCGTTGCAGCCCCCCCGCCCCTAGCGCTTCCGAGACTATGCGCGCGGCTCCGGGCGCGGTCATGTTCATCTCGGGTTTTTCGGCGCTGGCTTTGGCAAGGGCCTCGCGCAGCATCCGTTCCATGTTCCCGGCGTCCTGGAGAAGCAGGGAACGGGCCAGGTCGGAGATGTCCTGGTCGGATTCCTCGAGCATGCGTGCCAGCTCTTCGAGGAAGGCCTGGAGGTCGGCGTCTGTGAGGTCCCCAGCCGCCTGTTGGCCGAGGTCGCGTATCATCTGGGCCAGCCCGGAGAAGAAGACGTCGAAGGCCTCGGAAAAAGGCTCGAGGTCGCTCGAGCGTTTGACCATGGTCGCACGCAGGGTGCTCTTGAAGTCTTTCTTTTCCGACAGTCCGGTCAGCTCGACCGCTCGCATCGCGTCGATGGTCTCGGCGGTCGACACACGCACGCCACGGCGCCTGAGCAGGCCCGCGAACTCTATGATGCGTCTTTCCATGAGGCCGGGGGCCGGCGGACCTAGTGGAGCAGGTCCTTGTCGCTTTCGGGCTCGGGTTGGGCCGGTTCTTCGGCCGCGCGTCGTTCGGCGCGCTTGCGCTCAACGTAGGAGGATAGCTCCTTTTCGGCCTTTCGCAGGTCGCCCTCGTACTTACAGATGGTCGATAGCGTGTCGGCCACCAGTTCGTCCTCCAGGCTGTCGATGTTCATCACGACCAGGGCCCTGGCCCAGTCCAGTGTCTCCGAGATGCTCGGGGCCTTTTTCAGGTCGAGGCCACGGATGGACTGCACGATGCTGACCAGCTCCCGGGTCAGTTCCTCGTCGGCCTCGGGGACCTTGAGGCGCACAATCTCCAGCTCGAGGCTCTCGGAGGGAAAGTCTATGTAAAGGTGCATGCAACGGCGCTTGAGAGCATCGGACATCTCACGGGCGTTGTTCGAGGTCAGAACGACGACCGGGATACGACGGGCCACTATGGTCCCTATCTCGGGAATGGTGACCTGGAAGTCGCTGAGGATTTCCAGGAGGAAGGCCTCAAATTCGGCATCGGCTTTGTCAATCTCGTCTATGAGCAGGACCTGCACCTGTTCCGAGCTTATTGCCCGAAGAAGCGGCCGCTCCAGGATGAAGCGGTTGGAGAAGAAGACGTCGTCCTGGGCGGTCAGGCGGTCGACGGCCTCCGACAATGTGTTGGTGCCCGCGGTGACCTCGCCAATCTTGTCCTTGAGAATCTGGGTATAGAGCAGCTGTTTGGCGTACTCCCATTCGTAGAGAGCCTTGGCCTCGTCGAGCCCCTCGTAGCACTGCAGCCGTATAAGCTCTGCATCGAGACTGGTTGCGACCACCTTTGCCAGTTCGGTCTTACCCACACCGGCCGGTCCCTCAACGAGCAAGGGCTTACCAAGGCGCGAGGCAAGGAAGACGATGGTGGCGATATTGCGGTCGCAGATGTATTTCTGTCCGGCCAAACGGGATTGGACGTCGTCAATCGATGCGTATGTTTGTTCTTTGTCGGCGCTCACGGTCGGTCCTTGGTTGCTATGGGCCGGTCGTGCAAAGACGGCCGTTGGCCAGCGAAGTTCGGGCACGCTAACACGGCGTCCGGGGCGAGACAATGTGCACTTTGGCTGTATTTAGGGAACTAAGCGCGCGTTATCCGCTCGTTGTTGCCGCCAACCGAGACGAGTTCTATGGGCGCCCCACCCTGCCCCCCGCACCTCTCCGGGAGCCGCCCGGTGTAACGGCCGGACTCGACCTCGAGGCGAACGGGACATGGTTTGGGTTTCGCAATAGCTCCGGGCCCCTAGTTGCCGGACTTCTAAATCGCCGTCAGGGAAACTTTCCTCCCCAGCCGCGCAGTGCCGGGCAGCGCTCGCGTGGCTTGCTGTGCCTCGAGGCTCTGGCCCACGATGATTTTAGAGGGGCTCTGGCCTCGGTCGAGGGCCAGGACCTCGGTCGCTACCAGTCCTTCAACTTGTTCCTGGCCGGCCCCGAACGCGCCGTCGTCATCGATAACGCCTCGGCATCCGGGCCCCGGCTCACAGAACTCGACGCCGGGCTCTCCGTGCTGACCGGGCTCGATGTCAACGACCCCCGCTGTCCGAGGTTGGCAAGCGCGGTCCCACGCTTCGAAGAGGTGGCCGAACTGTTGGCCGGCGGTGCAGACGCCGAGGAACTCCGTTGCGCGACCACGACCGTGCTTGCCGATCACGGCGCCAGCGCCGACCCTGACGAGGCCGGCCCCTTTGGCCGGCTTTGTGTTCACACCGAGGAGTTCGGCACTCGTTCTGCCTCACTACTGCTCGTTGATGCCGGGGGCCGGACCGAGCTTTTTCACGCCGACGGTCCGCCCTGCCGAACGCCGCTTGCCCCTTTGTGACGCTTAGCTTTCGGCTTGGTATTGCCTGAGTCCGAAGGCGACGTAGTGCACGCCCGAGACCACCGTGGCCACGGCCGTTATGATGAAGGCCGCCATGAGGGTCTCGGTCGGGACCGCGAGCCAGGCGGCCATATCGACAAGCACCAGGGCCACCGTCACGAGCTGAGTGAAGGTGGTGACCTTACCCCAGATGGTCGGGGACATGGCCATGGCCTTTTCCATTACGGTGGCTGCGAACAGATAGCCGCCCATGATGACCACGTCGCGAACGATGACCGTAATCATCAACGGTGCCGGGATGCTGCCTATTATGCCTAGCGTGATGAAGGCGCTTACCAGGAGCAGTTTGTCGGCGAAGGGGTCGAGGTATGAGCCGAGTTCGGTCCGGGTGTCGGTCAGCCGGGCTACCGCACCGTCGAGCGCGTCGGTGAGTCCGGCCAGGGCAAACACGATGAGCGCGGGCTGGTAACGACCGTCGGCGAGCAAGGACAGGAACAGCGGGACCGCTAGTATCCTGAGGAAGGTCAGGGCGTTGGGAATGTTGAGCATGCGTACGCGGTGGTCTCAGGCTTTGGTGCCCGCCCCGGCCTTGAGCTGGCCCAGCCTGCCCACGGTTCGTTGGCTGGCCCAGGCCACGATCCGGGTCCCGTTGGCCTCTTCGCGCTCATCTACCACACGCGCGTTGTCGTACAACCACGCCCGGGTGCGTCCGTCGCTGTGCTCGACCAGCACCTCGATGCGCGTTTCCTCGTGCCGGAGCTTGCTGTCTATTGCGGCCGGGATACGGTCGAGTCCGGCTCCCGATAAGGCCGATACCGCCAGTGCGCCGTTCGGCGGGCCGGCCGCGCCGGATTGGTCCTGCTTGTTGTAGACCACCAGTTGCGGGAGCCCTAGCGCGCCGAGTTCTCCGAGGATGGAGCTTACGACCTCGAGGTGTGACTCGAGGTCAGAGGAGGTCGAATCGACCACATGGAGGATGAGGTCCGACTGGGTCACCTGTTCGAGCGTGCCCTTGAAAGCCTCAATAAGTTCGTGCGGGAGCTTGGAGACGAAGCCTACGGTATCGACCAGCATGGCCTTGGTTCCCGATGGCAGGTCCAGGCTGCGCACGGTCGGGTCGAGGGTGGCAAACAGCTGGTCGGCCACGAACATGTCGGACCCGGTTAGCGCGTTCATCAGCGAAGACTTGCCCGCGTTGGTATACCCGACCAGCGCCACAGTTGGATAAGGAATGGCCCGGCGCCCACGCGCATTGAGGTCGCGGGTACGGTCGATGTCGGCCAGGCGCTTTTTGAGCCTGGCCATGCGGTGGGCGATGAGCTGGCGGTCGACCTCGAGCTGGGTCTCGCCGGGGCCCTTGGTCCCTACCCCGCCGCGGATACGCGACAGATGGGTCCAATGGCGGGTCAGTCGCGGCAGCAGGTAATCGAGTTGGGCAAGCTCGACCTGGAGCTTGCCGGCGCTGGTGCGTGCGCGCCGCGCGAATATGTCGAGGATGAGCTGGCTGCGGTCGATGACCTTTATGTCGACCGCGCGCTCTAGGTTGCGGCGTTGTGCCGGGCTCAGCGCATCGTCGAAGATCACGACATCGGCCGACCACTGGGTCACCATGTCGACCAGTTCATCGACCTTGCCCTTCCCGATAAGCGTGGCCGGACGGACCTTCTTTATTTCCTGGGTAAGACGCCCGACTATTTTCAGCTCGACCGTGCGTGCGAGCCGCCCCAACTCTTCGAGCGACGGGCGGCAACGCGACGTTTCGCGTCCGGCCCAGACCAGGACCGCGCGTTCTCGTTCGCTCTCCGGCGCGGTCACTTGACCACTGTGCTGCCTAGCCCGGCCAGTGATTCCACCTCCTGGAGGAACCTGTCGTTGGGGTCGACCGTTAGGTCGGCCGGAAGCTCGATAATGGCCTCGCTGGCCCCGGGCCTGGTCACTCGCAGGTAGGGCCGGCAGGCGCCGGGGTATTTCCTCATGGTATCCTTTAACCGTCCCAGGCGGGCCGGATCGAAGAGGCCGGCCTCAATGCAGATATCGACGCTACGTGCGCGCCGCCGCCTGGCCTCGGTCAGCGGAATAATCTCGGCCGCAATCACCTGAGCCTTGCGGCCGACAGGGTCGCCGTTGCCGCCCTCGTCCGCTCTGCCCATATCGACGGTCTCGAGCGTGCCGGTGACGAACAAGGGCTCGCGGCCCACGATGGCGGCCTCGCATTGGCTGTAGACCTTTGGCCAAGCGATTACCTCGATGACCCCTTCGCGGTCCTCGAGGTTGAAGGTTGCATAGCGGTCCCCTTTGCGGCTGTTCTTGCGCTTGACGGTGTTGGTGACGCCAGCCATCGCTACCCGGCTTTGGTCGCGCGCGTTGCCCAGGGCCGAGGTCGTGGTCGCGCCGACCAGGCTAAGGTCGGCCGTGTAACGGTCGAGCGGGTGACCGGAGATGTAAAAGCCGACGACCTCGTGTTCGGCCTCCAGCCTTGCGGCGTTGTCCCATTCGATGATGTCGGGGAGTTCGGGTTCCGCTTCGCTGTCGGTGCCGCCGCCGGCGAACAGGCCCATCTGGCCCGCGGCCCGGTCCTCACGTACACGAGAGGCCCAGGCCATGGTCGGGTCGAGGGCGGCGACCAGACGAGCTCTCCCGGGCTCCACCAAATCGAATGCGCCGCTCTTTATCAGCCCCTCGACCGTCCGCCGGTTAATCTGGCTGCCGGCGCGGCGTATCAAGAAATCTCCAAGCGAGTCGAAGGGACCGGCCTGGCGCGCCTCCAAGATCATCTCGATGGCCTTCTCCCCGATACCTTTGACCGCCCCGAGCCCGAAGCGAATGCCCTCTTCGGACACCGTAAAGCCTATCTCGCTGCTATTGACGTCGGGCGGCAGCACGCGGATGCCACGCGCGCGGCAGTCGGCCATGTTTTTGTAGGTCTTGTCGGTGTCGGCCATCTCGATGGTCATCAGCGCGGCAAGGAACTCGCGGGGATAATGCGCCTTGAGATAGGCGGTCTGGTAGGAGATCATGGCGTAGGCGGCCGAATGCGATTTGTTGAAGCCGTAGGCGGCGAAGGTCTCGACCTGCTGGAAGATTGCTTCGGCATCCGAGGCTCGATGGCCGGCCGCCTTGGCGCCGTCCATGAAGCGCTGTCGTTCGACGGCCATGACCTCGGCCTTCTTTTTGCCCATCGCGCGGCGCAGGTTGTCGGCTTCTCCGAGCGTGTAACCGGCATATGCCTGGGCAATCTGCATGACCTGTTCCTGGTAAACGATGACCCCGTGGGTCTCGCGCAGTATCGAGGCCATGCTGTCGTCGGGAAAACGCACGGCCTCCTCGCCGTTGCGGCGTTTGATGTACTGGTCGACCATGCCGCTATCGAGCGGGCCGGGACGGAACAGGGCCAGGACGGCCACGAGGTCCTCGAACGCGACCGGTTTTAGCTGGGTCAGGAGCTTGCGCATCCCGTCGCTCTGCATTTGGAATACTCCGACGGTGTCGGCCCGCGCAATCAGGCGGTAGGTTTCGGTGTCGTCGGCCGGGAGCTTGGAGAGGTCTATATCTTCGTCGCGCGTCTCGCGTATGCACCTGACCGCGTGGTCCAACAGGGTGAGCGTTTTGAGGCCGAGGAAGTCGAACTTGATGAGCCCGAGTGCCTCGATGTCGGGCCCCGCGAACTGCGTCATCACGGTTCCGTCCTTGTCGGTGTATAGCGGCACCGATTCGACCAAAGGCCGGTCGGAGATGACGATGCCCGCGGCGTGCTTGGACACATGGCGGGCCAGCCCCTCGAGCTTCAAGGCATGGTCGAACAGTTGTTTCTCGCGGTCGCCCGACTTGCGAATCTCCTCGAGCTTGGGTTCGAGGCTGAGTGCCTTTTCCAGCGAGTGGTCACGCCCCTGAACGGGAGCCGGGTAGAGCTTGCAGATGCGGTCGGTCTCGGCGAACGAGAACCCGAGTGCCCGGCCCACATCCCTTATCGCCGCCCGTCCCTTTAGCGTGCCGAAGGTGATGATGTTGGCCACGCAGTCCTTGCCGTACTTGTCGCGCACATACTGGACCACCTCGTCGCGGCGCTCGTAACAAAAGTCGACATCGATGTCGGGCATGGTCCGGCGCTCCGGGTTGAGGAAGCGCTCGAAGAGCAGCTTGTAGGGAATCGGGTCTATGTCGGTGATACCGAGCGCCCACGAGACCAGACTCCCCGCGGCCGAGCCTCTGCCCGGCCCGACCGGTATCCCCTGGGCCTTTGCCCAATTGACGAAGTCGGCGACGATCAGAAAGTACCCGGCAAAGTCCATGCGGGTGATCATCTCGAGTTCGTCCTCGAGGCGGGTGCGATAATCGTCGAGTTCGGCCTTGCCGCGTTCGGCCAATCCGGCCCGCGCCTGCCCGGCCAACGTCTTGTCCAGGCTGGTGCCTTCGGGCACCGAAAAGACCGGGAACTGGTGCTTGCCGAAGGTAATCTCGACGTCGCAGCGTTCGGCAATCTCGACCGACGACGTCACCGCTTCGGGGCAGTCGGGGAACGCGGCGAGCATCTCCTCCTCGCCTTTTACGAACAGTTGGTCGGTATCGAGCTTCCAGCGGTCCTCGTCGGCCATGGTCTTGCCGGTCTGTACGCACAGCAACACCTCGTGGGCCAGGTGGTCGTCGTGGTCGAGATAGTGGCAATCGTTGGTGGCCACCAAGGGGATGCTCAGTTCACGGCTGGCCTCGAGCATGTACTCGTTGACCGTGCGCTGCTGGGCCATGCGGTTGTCCTGAATCTCGAGATAATAACGGTCGCCGAACAGTCCCTGGTATTCCTCAATCGCGCGTCTGGCGATGTCGTGGCGGCCTGCGGTTATCGCGCTGGCGACCTCGCCGCTCAGACATCCGCTCAGGCATATCAACCCTTCATTGAATTCACCCAGGAGTTCTTTGTCGATTCGCGGCTTGTAGTAGAACCCGTCGCGGTAGCTCTGGGTGACCATGCGACTGAGGTTACGGTAGCCGGTGTCGTTGCTGGCCAACAGTATCAGGTGGTCGTTGCCCCCCCGCTCGTAGTCTCCCACCACATGCTGGCTGCGGTCCTTGCGGCTGCCGGGCGCGACGTAGACCTCGCAACCGATTATGGGCTTGACGCCTTGGCTGACCGCGCTGCGGTAGAAGTCAATTACGCCGAACATATTGCCGTGGTCGGTGATGGCCACGGCGGGCATGTCGAGGCCGGAAACCTTCGACATCAAGGCGGAAACTTTGGTGGCGCCGTCTAGGAGGCTGTAGTGGGTGTGGAGGTGCAGGTGGGCGTAGGCCAAGCTCTTACTCCCATTCCACCGTGGCCGGTGGCTTGGAAGAGACGTCGTAGACCACCCTGTTTATGCCCGTCACCTCGTTGCTGATGCGCGCCGAGGCCCGTGCAAGCACCTCGTCGGGGAACCGGAACCAGTCGGCGGTCATACCGTCCTCGCTGGTTATCGCGCGCAGGGCGACGACCCGGTCGTAGGTCCTGAAGTCGCCTTGAACGCCTACCGTGCGCACCGGCAGTAGGACCGCGAAGGCCTGCCAGATGTCATCGTAGAGGCCTGCACGGCGTATCTCGTCTATGAAGATAGCGTCGGCCTCGCGCAAGATGGCCAGATCCTCTTCAATAATCTCGCCAAGAATGCGGACGGCCAGTCCGGGGCCCGGAAATGGATGACGGTCGAGTATGTCGTCGGGAAGTTCGAGCACGCGGCCGACGGCGCGGACCTCGTCCTTGAACAGTTCGCGCAGCGGTTCGACCAGCTCGAGTTTCATGCGCTCGGGCAGTCCGCCTACGTTGTGGTGGCTCTTGATGGTGGCCGAAGGGCCTTTGACCGAGACCGATTCGATGACGTCGGGGTAGAGCGTTCCCTGGGCCAGGAAACCGGCCTGCCCGCGTTCGTTGGCGGCCTCTTCAAATACTTCGATGAAGGTCTCGCCGATAATCTTACGCTTTCGTTCCGGGTCGCTGACCCCGGACAGCGCCTTAAGGAAACGTGAGGCGGCATCGACCGCCACGAAATCGCCGCCGAAATACCCGCCCAGCCGCTCGCTGACCTGGCTGGCCTCGTCTTTGCGAAGCAGGCCGTTATCGACGAACACGCAGGTCAGTTGCCCGGGGACCGCGCGTTCGATGAGCGCCGCGGTCACGCTCGAGTCCACCCCTCCACTCAGACCGCAGACAATGCGGCCATCGCCGACCTGTTCGCGAATCCGCCGGCAGGCGGTCTCGGCGAAGGCCTCCATGGTCCAGTCCGAGCTCAGGCCGCAGACGCCGAACAGGAAGTTTCGAAGAATCTCGGTCCCGCCCCTGCTGTGGACCACCTCGGGGTGGAACTGCAAGCCATAGCGTGGGCGTTTGCCGTCACGTACGGCGGCATAGGGAGAGGAGTCGGTGGCCGCGACCGCTTCCCAACCCTCGGGCAAGCGTTCCAAGCGGTCGCCGTGGCTCATCCACACGCGCAGCGCAGCTCCGGGTGCCTGGCCGTTTAGGCCCGCGAAGAGCCGGTCGCCGGTGTTGACCGATAGTTCGGCCGGTCCGTACTCGCGCTCTTTGCTTGCCGCCACGGTACCGCCGTCCGCCAGTCCCAGGACCCCCATGCCGTAGCATATGCCGAGATACGGCAGGTCCATCTCGAGGACCTCGGGAGCCGGCATCGGTGCGTCGGCGTCGTAAACGCTCGACGGTCCCCCCGACAGGATGACCGCGGCCGGAGCGAGTTCGGCCAGCCGGCCGGCCTCGATGTCATAGGGGTGTATCTCGCAGTAGACGCCGGCCTCGCGTACGCGCCGGGCAATGAGCTGGGTGTACTGGCTGCCGAAATCGAGAACTACGACCATTGAGCCCCGTGTTCAGTCCTGACGGTAGTTGGGAGGCTCTTTGGTCATGGTTACATCGTGAACGTGGCTTTCTCGCAGACCGGCCGGAGAGACGCGCATGAAACGCGCCCGCTCGCGCAGCAGGCCGAGATCGGCAGCGCCGATATAGCCCATGCCGGCGCGCAGACCACCGGTGAGCTGTTCGATGGTCGAATGCAGCGTGCCCTTGTAGGGAACCCTCCCTTCGATGCCCTCAGGCACCAGCTTGAGGTCTTCGCGGTCCTCCTGGAAGTACCGGTCCTTGCTGCTGCCGCCGCGCATGGCCTCGAGCGAGCCCATGCCCCGGTAGACCTTGTAGGTGCGGCCTTGGAAGAGCATCGTCTCGCCGGGGCTCTCTTCGGTCCCGGCCAGCAGGCTTCCAATCATGCAGGAGGAGGCTCCGGCGGCCAGTGCCTTGGTAAGGTCGCCGCTGAACCTGATGCCGCCGTCGGCGATGACCGGCACCCCGGCCGGGCTGGCGACCCGGCAGGCCTCGGTAATGGCGGTCAGCTGGGGCATGCCCACTCCGGAGATAACGCGTGTGGTGCAAATCGAGCCAACGCCCATTCCGACCTTTACGCCGTCGGCGCCGGCGTCGATAAGCGCGCGGGCGCCCTCTTCGGTCGCGACGTTGCCGCCGATGATTTCTAGGCCGGGGTGGTCGCGCTTGGCCTCGGCCACGGTATCGAGGACGTTTCGGGAATGGCCGTGGGCGGTATCGACCGCCACCACATCGACGCCGGCCTCGACCAGGGCCGCAAGACGTTCCCTGCGGTCCTCGGCAACGCCGACGGCGGCTCCCACCAGCAGGCGGCCCAGCTCGTCCTTGGATGCGTCAGGATAGTCGGTGGCCTTCTGAATGTCCTTGACCGTAATCAGGCCATCGAGCTTTCCCGCATCATCGACCACCAGCAGTTTCTCGATGCGGTTCACATGGAGAATCTCGGTGGCTTCCTCCAGGCTTATGCCCGAGGGGGCTGTTATCAGCTCACGGGTCATGACCTCGCCGACCGCGCGCTCGAGGTCGCGTTCGAAGCGAACGTCCCGGTTGGTGAGGATGCCGACCAATAGGCCGCCTTCGCAGACCGGAAGTCCCGATATGGAATTCTCCTGCATGGTCGCCAGGGCTTCGTTGAGGCGGGTGGCCGGGGTCACGGTAATCGGGTCGGCCACCATTCCGCTCTCGCTCTTCTTGACGCGGGCGACCTCCGCGGCCTGGTCTTCTATCGGTAGGTTGCGGTGTACGAAGCCGAGCCCGCCCAGGCGCGCCATCGCGATGGCCATGCGCGAGGTGGTGACCGTGTCCATCGCGGCGCTGGTAAGCGGCACGCGCAAGCGGATGCCACGGGTGAGCTCACAGCTGAGGTCGGTCTGGCTGGGGATGAGGTCGGACTCGCGTGGAACGAGCAGAACGTCGTCGAAAGTTAACGCTTCCGTGAGCGTGTCGGGCGCTTCCGGACGCTCCATGTTGTCTTATAGGGAGCGAGCCCCTACTTTGCAAGAACCGAACGAACAGCCTGTGCCCCACCAAACCGCTACGTGTTAAGCAAGTATCTTACCAAAAGCCCTGTCGTCGATCCGGCGGCCTGGGTCGCACCCGACGCGCGCGTCATAGGCGACGTGACGATCGGCGAGCATTCCTCGGTCTGGTACCAGTGCGTGTTGCGCGGCGATGTCAGCCATATCCGGATCGGCAAACGCAGTAACATTCAGGACCATTCGACCCTCCATGTTAGCCGTGACCACGGCCCCACCATTGTCGGCGACGACGTGACCGTCGGGCACCGCGCCGTGGTCCACGGCTGTGAAATCGGCAACCGTGCGCTCATCGGCATCGGCGCCATAGTGCTCGACCATGCGGTGATTGAGCCGGGCGCCATGGTCGCGGCCATGAGCCTGGTCACTTCGGGCACGGTGGTTCCCGCCGGAATGGTGGTTATGGGCCAACCCGCCAAGGTCGTTCGTGCGGTAAGCCCCGAGGAACGGGCGTGGATGGACGAGACCCTCGAGGAATACATGACCCTGGCGCGCGAACACGCCGGTTCGGCCTAGCGGCCCTGGTGGGAATCGCGTCGCATGAATCGCAAACGCACGGGGCTTCCCTTGAGCTCTAGCTGCTCGCGCATACAGCGTTCCAGAAAACGCCGGTAGTCTTCGGGCACTCGCCGCCGGTTGGTGTAGATTGCGAAGGTCGGCGGGCAGCTGCCGGTCTGGGTCCCATACAGAAGGCTGAGCCGTCCCCGGCCCACCACCGGTGGCTGGCGCCGCTCGGCGGCCCCGGCCAGTATGCGGTTCACGGTCGAGGTCGGCACCTTTAGCTTGGTCGCACGCCAGGCGGCCTGGGTGCGCGCAAGACAGGCTTCGATACCGCGACCCTCGAGCGCCGATATCAGGCACAGGTCAACGTTGGTCAGGCTCGGGTATCGACGTCTGGTCTCCTCGGCCACGGCCGCCAGCGAAGGCGCGCCGCCGAGCAGGTCGGATTTGTTCATGGCCACGACCAGCGCGCCGCCGTGCCGCCACACCAGTGATGCGATTCGGGCGTCCTGGTCGGTCATGCCCTCTTCGGGTTCTATCAGCAGGAGGACCACGTCGGCCCGTTCTATGGCCGAGGTGCTTCGCCCCACGCTGTGCCGCTCGATGGCCATCTGAATGCGTGAGGGCCGGCGCATGCCGGCGGTATCGAGGAGCAGATAATCGTTGTCGCCCATGCTGACCTCGGTATCGACCACGTCGCGGGTGGTTCCCGGGCGCGCGTCGACCAGGCTCAGGTCGCGTCCGGCCAGGCGGTTGGCCAGTGATGACTTGCCCACATTTGGGCGGCCGACAATGGCCAGATCGAGCCGGTCCGGTCCGGCGGGTTCAGGGGCGGCCGGCTCTGGGAAGGGACCCAGGTCCTTCAATGCATCGAGCAGGGCCTCCTTGAGTTCGGCGATGCCGTGGCCGTGCTCGGCCGAGACCGCCAGGGGAACGTCGATGCCGAGGCGGCAGAACTCGACCACCGAGTCCTCGACCGGGCCCTCGGCCTTGTTGGCAACGTAAAGGGTCGGCAGGCCCAATCCCTTGATTGTTGTTACGGTCTCGGCATCGAGCGGGCTTAGTCCGGCGCGCGCGTCGAGCACGACAAGGACCAGGTCGGCCTGGCTGACCGAGGCCAACGTGTGACGGTGTACTCTTTCGGCAAGGGCGATGTCGCTTTCTCCGCCGAGCCCGCCGGTGTCGACCAGGACCAGTCGGCACCCGTCCCAGTCGACGCTTTCGCTGATGGGGTCGCGGGTCACGCCCGGTACCGCCAGCGTGATGGCGCGCCGCCGGCCAATCAGTCGGTTGAAAAGGGTCGACTTGCCGACGTTGGGACGCCCGACTATCGCCACTACGGGAGCCTTGGTCACGGCCATGACCCGACCGTAGCGCGGGCGGCCTTGCCATCAAAGAGGCATGGGCTGACAATGGCAGTCACACCGGTGAGCTCGCTTGTCCTCATGCGAATCCTGGAGTCGGCCCCCAGGCGTTATGACGCCGGGATGGAGCTGCTGACCTTCGGCGTGGCCGCCCGCAGCCGCAGGGACGCGGCAGGCAGGGCTGCGCTGGTCCCGGGTGCCCGTATCCTGGAGATCGGCTGCGGGACCGGCGCTCTGACCTCTTTGCTCTTGCGCGACGGCGCCAGCGTGCTGGCCATAGACGAAGCTCCCGAGATGCTCGACATCGCCGCCCAGCGGCTCGGCGCCACCAAGGACCAGTCCCGGCTAGTGCTTCAGGAAAAGGCCGCCGCCGAGATTGACGGTCTCGAGCCGGCATCCTTCGATGTGGTGACCGCGGCCTTTGCCCTGTCGGAGATGTCGGCCAGCGAACGGGCCTATGTTCTGGGCCAGGCCGCCCGGCTGCTGGTCGACGGCGGCCGGCTGGTCCTTGTCGACGAGACGCTTCCCCGCACAGGTCTGGCAAGGTTCCTGTTCGGGCTGCTGAGACTGCCACTGTCGGTGCTGGCCTGGGTGTTGGCCGGACGCACGAGTTCACCCCTGCCCCGGCCCGAGGCCGAACTTGCCGCCGCCGGATTGAGCGCGGTCCATGAGCGCAGCTACCTGTTCGGGACCATAGGCCTGTTCGAAGCGCGCAAGGGGGCCGGTGCGTGAAGGCACTGCTGCTCGACGCACTTCAGACCGGCCTGCGCCTGTTCCCCTGGCCGACCGAGACCGGACTTCGCCGGTCGGGGAGCCCGGGGTCGTCCAGTCCGGTACTGGTCACCTGTAACTACGACCTTACCGTAAGACGTCTTATGGCCGAGTTGGGCGGTATCGACGCCTGGGTGGTGGTGGCCCCCTCGCGCGGCGTCAACGTGTGGTGCGCGGCGGCCGGCGGCCTGCTCACGACCAGCCAGGTCATAACCGCGCTAAAGACCTCAGGGGTCGAAAAAGAGGTCACCAACAAGCGTGCCGTACTTCCGCAACTTGCCGCTACCGGTGTGCTCGGCCGCGAGGTCGCCAAACGGTCGGGTTGGAAGGTCGTGTTCGGACCGGTCCACGCCCGTGACCTGCCCCGTTATCTCGAGGCCGGCATGAAGAAGGACGGTTCAATGCGGCGGGTACGCTTCGGTGCCCGCGAGCGTTCGGAGATGGCCATAGCCTGGGCCTTCCCCACCTCTTTGCTGCTAGGCGCGTTGCTGGCGCTCGTGAGTGTTTCCTGGGGACTGGTGGCCGTTACCCAGGCCTGGCTGATGTCCTTCCTGGTCTTCTTCGTCTACGACCGTATGGGACGCCTGCGCTGGCCGGTACTGTGGCTGGTTTCGGCCACAGCGGCGCTGGCTTGGCCGCTGTCGGTCGGAGCCACGCTGGTCAACTGCGGCCAAGCGCTGGTTTCGACTACGCTCATCCTGGCCGTCCTGACCTTCGACCATGCTGGTTCGACCCCGACCGTGGGCGGCAGCCACTTCGACAGCCGCCGTTGGGCCATTACGCTAGATAGCGCCGCTTGTGTCGGCGTCTACAACTGCGAGGCGGTCTGTCCTGAAACTTGTTTCGAGCAGGTGCCCGGGAGCCGCACGATTGAGCTGGCCCACGAGGATCGTTGCGTTAAATGCGGGGCCTGCGTCGTTCAGTGTCCGGTCGATGCCCTGTACTACCAGGACGATAGCGGCCGGCGCATAGAGCCGGCCACGATACGGCGCTACAAGCTGAACCTTTTTGGCCAGCGCAGCGTCGAGGTCGCCGGCGGTGGGGCGGTCTAACCGTCGAGTTCGTCGAGGAAGCGCGGGTCGTTCTGCCAGTCCTTTTTAACGCGTACCCGAAGATCGAGATATATCGAGCGCCGTCCGGTGATTTTCGAGGCCGCATGACGGGCGGCCTTGCCGATTTCCTTTATCCGCGCCCCACCGGCTCCGATTATCATCGCCTTGGTCGAATCTGAGTCCGTGTACACGTCGGCTTCGATATAGGCCCCGCCGGGCCGTTCCTCGAAGGATTCTATCTTGACCGCCGTTCGGTACGGGACCTCTTCGTGGAGCTGGCGCAACAATTGTTCGCGGATGGTCTCGGCCACAAGGAAGCGCTCGTCGCGGTCGGTAAGGGTGTCGGCGGGGTAAGCCCAGGGCCGTGCAGGCAACAGTTCGGAGATGCGCGACAGCAAGGCCCCGACCCCCTCGCCCGAGCGCGCGCTCAGGGGCAGGCATTCGGCGCCTGAGAAAAGCTCGGCAAGTTCGGCCATAAGCGGCAACAGGCGGGGCGCGGGCACCAGGTCAATCTTGTTGATGACCACGAGCAGCGGCCGGTCGAGCAAGCGCGGGGCCTCGCGGCGGTCGGTCCGTCCCAGGCCTCGCTCGGCCCCGACCAGCCAGCAGACCAGGTCCGCGCCGGCGGTCTCACGGCGAGCCTCGCTGACCATCCGTTCCTGCAGCGCCACGCGCGGCTGATGAATGCCCGGGGTGTCGGTGAACGCGATTTGTGTGGACCCGTGTGCGACTATGCCCATGATGCGGTTGCGCGTGGTCTGCGGCTTGGGCGTGGTGATGCTCAAGCGGGTGCCGAGCATGGCGTTGAGCAGGGTGGACTTGCCGACGTTGGGTGCACCGGCCAACGCGACCGTGCCGCTTCTTTTGGCCTCGCTTTGCTTCACCCGCCGGCCCCCAGCTTCTTTAGCGCTTCGCTGGCCGCCTCGCGTTCGGCGGCCTTACGGCCGCCACCCCGTCCGCTGGCAAGCACGGCCGAGCCCTCCTGTACCTCTACCTCGTAGACCGGCATGTGGTCGGGACCGCTCTTGGAGGCCACAACATAGCTCGGCACACCACGGCCGAGGCGGGCCAGTTGTTCTTGCAGGGCGCTCTTGGGGTCGAGGGTTTCCAACGGCCCTTCCGCTACCCATGGGCCGAGAAGACGCTCGACCAGCTCTCGCGCGGGCATGTAGCCGCCGTCTAGGAACACCGCGCCTATGATGGCCTCGAAGGTTCCCTCGAGGATGCTCGGTTTGCCGGCCCCGCCGCTACCAAGCTCGCCGCGGCCGAGCAGGATATGCGGGCCAAGGTCAATGGCGGTCGCGGCCCGGGCAAGTGTCGGCCGGCTGACCAAGGCCGCGCGCATACGGGAGAGTTCACCCTCGTTCTTGTCGTCACCGGCAAAGCGCGACATGAGCATGTCGCTTGCGGCCAGCCCGAGAACTGCGTCGCCGAGGAACTCCAGCCTCTCGTTGTCCTTCTTGCCCTTCTCGCGCGCCCAAGAGCCATGCGCCAGCGCTTGTTCGAGAAGGGCGCGGTCCTTGAACCGATACCCGAGGCTATCTTCGAGGCCGGCCAGCGAATCGCTCATGCGACCAGGGCTTCGAGGCGTCCGCCAGCGTTGCGGCCGGTGACGGTGACGGTGACCTCACGGTTCATCAGGGAGTCGGGGCCATCGGCGATGAGCGGCAGGTAGTTGTTCGAGTAGCCCTTTAACATTCCGGTTTCCTTGTCACGCGCATTCTCGAACAGGACCCTGGCGCGGGTGCCGATGAAACGGTCCTCAAAGCGGCGCCGCATGCTACGGTCAAGTGCCCTTACCAGTCTGGCCCGCTCATGAACGACATGGTCGGGAAGTTCGCTCCAGCGTTTGGCAGCCGAGGTGGCCGAACGCCGCGAGTAGGGAAAGACGTGCAGGTAGTCGAGTTCGGCCTGTTCGAGAAAACGCACCGTTTGGGCGAACTCATCTTCGGTCTCGCCCGGAAATCCGGTAATGAGGTCGGTGCCGATACATAGGTCCGGCATTTGCCGGCGGGCCGCCGACAGACGTTCGGCCGCCTCCCCCGCCGTGTACTTTCGCTTCATCCGCCCCAGTACCGGGTCACAACCGGATTGCACCGGGACATGCAGGTGCCGGCAGAAGATGTCGTTGTCGGCGATGGTGCCGAGAAAACGTTCGGTCAGTTCGGGCGGGTCGACCGAGCTTATTCGTACGCGAAGTTTGGGCGCGCGTTCGGCGATGGCCTTGAGCAAGAAGGCCAGGTCGCAGGCCGGCGCCAGGTCGTTCCCGTAGCCACCAAGATGAACCCCGGTCAGTACCACCTCGCCAAAGCCACCGGCGGCCAACAGTTCTATCTCGTCGATGACCTTTCGCGGCTCCACGCTCCGGCTCTTTCCGCGTGCTACCGGCACGATGCAGAAGGTACAGAACAAGTCGCAGCCTTCCTGAATTTTAACGAAGGCACGGCTGCGTCCGTTGAAGCTCTCGATGCCGAGGGTCTCGACCTTGTCGGCGCGCCTGAGGTCGGACACCGCAATGCGGTCGGCCAATTTGCCCTCCACGGCTGACAATAGTTCCGGGAGACGCCCGAGGCCGACCACGTGGTCGACGTAGCCGAGCGCGGCTATCCCGGCCGGATTGGTCTGGGCGTAACAGCCGGTCAGTATCACGCGTGCTTCGGGGTTGCGGCGCCTGGCCCGGCGCGCCAGCCGCCTGCCGTCGGCGTCGGCACGGTCGGTGACCGTGCAGGTGTTTATTATGTAGGCCTCGGCCGCTTCGTCGAAGTCTACCCGCTGCCACTGCTTTTCCCTGACCAGCCGGTCGATGACCGCGCTGTCGTACTGATTGACCTTGCAGCCCAGTGTGGCCAGCGCTACGCGCACGCGCTCAGTTCCTCTGCCAGTGGCCGGCGAATCCACGCGCCGCCGAGCACCTCGCGCTCGCGGTACAGCACCACCGCTTGCCCCGGCGCCACGGCCTCCTCTGGCTGGTCGAAGGCCAGCCGGATACGGTCGTCGGCGACCTCGACCAGGGTGGCTGCCACGGGCTGGTGGCGGTAACGGATTCTGGCCTGCATCCGGCTGCTCTCGGGCGGGGCCATTCCTGCCACCCAACTGGCCGCGTCGGCCTCCAGGCCCCGGCTGGTAAGCTCTTGCCGGGGTGCCACCGCCACGCGTGCAGTTTCGGCATCGATGGACTGCACGTACATCGGTTCGGACGAGGAGATGCCCAGGCCCTTTCGCTGGCCGACGGTGAAACGATGGACTCCGGCATGCCGGCCCAGTTCGCGTCCGGTCCCGTCCACTATCGCACCCTGGCGCAGACGCCCGGCTGCCCGTGACTCGACGAAGGCGGCATAATCTCCGTCGGCCACAAAACATATCTCCTGGCTTTCGGGCTTGTCGCTTACCCCGAGCTTTAGTTCGGTGGCCAGCCGCCGGACCTCCTGCTTGCCGAGGTCGCCGACCGGGAAGAGCGTTGAGGCAAGTGCCTGCTGGTCCATCTCGAAGAGGAAGTAGCTTTGGTCCTTGGCCTCGTCGCGGCCTCGCTCGAGCCGGAAGCGTGGTCCGTCGCGGGTGATGCGTGCGTAGTGTCCGGTGGCGACATGGCCGGCGCCCAGCTGCCGTGCCCGCTTGTGAAGGACATCGAACTTGATCTCGCGATTACACAGTATGCAGGGGCTGGGCGTGCGTCCGGCCAGATACTCGCCGACGAAGCTGTCGATTACGCGCTCTTTGAAGGGTTCGCGCAGGTCAAAGACATAATGGGGTATTCCGAGCTGGGCGGCCACGCGGCGCGCATCCTCGAAGTCGGCCAGGCTGCAGCAACCGCTCGAACCCTCGACCGCGCCCTCGGGTGCAAGCCGCATCGAGATGCCGACAACATCGTACCCCTGCTCGACCAGCAGGGCCGCGGCCACCGAGCTATCGACCCCGCCGCTCATGGCAACGACAACGCGGCGGCCGGACTTTGTCATGCAGCTCTCCTGGCCCGCTGGCTGATGTGCACGAAAGCCTCGGCCAGACCCTCGGTCTGTTCGGCGCTGGTGTTCCACCCCATGCTGATTCGGACTACCCCGTTGCGATGCGAAAGGGGCAGGCCAAGGGCCTCCATGACGTGGGAGGGTTCGGGTGAGGCAGCCGCACAAGCCGAACCGGTCGATACTGCAAAACCTTCCATATCGAGTGCCGCGACCAGGACCTCGGCCCGAACGCCGGGCAGAGCCACGGTCAGCGTGCCGGGCAGTCCGTCCTTGGCTGACACTCTGATGAGGCCGTCCAAGGCGTCAGTTAGCCTGTTCCATAACGTCTCTCTGAGCCGGCCAAGGCGTTCCTGTTCGTCGCCGAGTTGCTTGCCGGCCAGCTTGGCGGCCAGGCCCATACCGACTATGCCCGCAAGGTTCTCGGTGCCGGGCCTTAGCCCGGCCTCTTGCGGTCCGCCCGACATGAGACCCTCAACTGCCGAGTGGTCGGCGAGGACCAAAGCACCGATACCGCGCGGTCCCCCAAACTTGTGGGCCGACAGTGCCAAGCTGTCCATTCCCTCCCGCATTGCCACCGGGACCCGCCCGACAGCCTGGGCGGCATCGAGATGAAGCCGGCAGCCGGGGCCCTTGGCCGCTAGTAGTCCATCGATGTCGGCCAGATGGCCCGACTCCGAGTTGGCCCAACCCAAGGCCATCAGCGCCGGCCCCTTGGCGCCGAGTCGGGTCAGTTCCTCAAGGTTTGGTCTGGCCGAGCCGTCCACCGCGAGTATGACCGTGTCGGCACCCTCGCTACCGAGGGCCTCGACGGTGCCCAATACCGATACGTGTTCGGCCGCACAGGTGATTACCCTAAGACCGGGGTCGGCGGCGAACATGCCGCGTATGGCCAGGTTGTTGGATTCGGTCGCGCCCGAGGTGAACAGGACCTGGCCGGGCTCGCAGTCGAGCAGGCCGGCCAGCCGTGAGCGGGCCTGGTCGAGAAGCTCGCGTGCCAAGCGGCCTTCGGCATGCATGCTCGAAGGGTTGCCGGCCTCTCCTGCCATGACCTCGGCCATGACGGCGACAATCTCCGGTCTTATCGGTGAAGTGGCGTTGTGGTCGAAGTAACCGCGCATAGGCGCTTAGGAGGCGCGCTTGCCCACTGCGCCCCGGTCCTTGTGAAGCTTGTAGGTGATGCTGTCGACCAAGGCCTGCCAGCTGGCCTCGACTATGTTGTGGGACACGCCGACGGTCCCCCAACGGCTCTGGCCGTCACCGGACTCGATAAGGACCCGGACCAGACTTCCCGTTCCCTCCAGGCCGGCGAGCACGCGGACCTTGTAGTCGTGTAGCTGCACCTGCTCGAGCTCGGGATAGAACTTGCTCAGCGCCTTGCGCAGCGCCGAGTCCAGCGCGTTGACCGGTCCGTTGCCGGAGGCCACCGTGTGTTCGGGGTTCCCGTCGGGCCCCTCGATCATCACGCTGGCCTCCGAGCGGCTGTGTTCGTCCTCATTGGGCTTTTCGTCGATGACGCGGAACTCGACCAGACGGAAAAATCTCGTCTTCTTCTTGAGGTCCTTGCGCATTAGCAGTTCGAGCGAGGCTTCGGCCCCCTCGAACTGAAAACCCGAGCTTTCCAGTTGCTTGATTTCGCTTAGCACGGTGGCCAGTTCATCGGCACGGTCGGTCATGTCTATGCCGAACTGTTCGGCCTTGTGGGCAACGTTGCTGCGGCCGGACAGGTCGGAGACGAGCACGCGGCGCTCGTTGCCGACCACGTCCGGGTCGATGTGCTCGTAGGTGACCGGGTTCTTGCGCACCGCCGCGACATGGAGCCCGCCCTTGTGGGCGAAGGCCGAACGTCCGACATAGGGACGATGGCGGTCGGGCTCTACGTTGGCCAGTTCGTAAATATATCGCGAGGTGGCCGACAGCGCCTTGAGCTTGCGGTGGGTGGTGCAGCGGTAACCGAGCTTCAACTGCAGGTTGGGGATGACCGTGCAAAGGTTGGCGTTGCCGCAACGTTCGCCGAAGCCGTTCATGGTCCCCTGCACCTGCACCGCCCCGCACTCGACCGCGCGAAGCGTGTTGGCAACCGCAAGTCCGGAGTCGTTATGGCAATGGATGCCCAGCGGCACCGCTACCGAACCGGCGGCCTCCATCGCTTCTGCGATAGTGTTGGGAAGCGTCCCGCCGTTGGTGTCGCACAGGCAGACCAGGTCGGCGCCGCCGGCAGCGGCGGCCTCGAGGGCTTTCAATGCGTAGGTCGGGTTAGCCGCGTGTCCGTCAAAGAAGTGCTCGGCATCGACGATGACCTCGTCGACGTGCTTCTTGAGATAGGCGGTAGTCTTCTCGATAAGCTCTAGGTTGGCCGAAAGAGAAACCCGCAGGACCTCCTTTACGTGGAGGTCCCAGGACTTGGCCACGATTGTCACTACCGGGGTCCCGGCCTTGAGCAGCGCGCGCAGTCCGGCGTCGCGCGACGGCGGTGTTCCCGGTCTGGCCGTCGAGCCGAAGGCCGCCAGCCTTACGGTCGAAAGCTCGAGCTTGGCGGCCTCTTTAAAGAACGCGGCGTCCTTTGGGTTGGATACCGGGTAGCCGCCTTCAACGTAACCGATTCCGAGGGCGTCGAGGCGCTCGGTGATGGCCAGCTTGTCGTGCAGGCTAAAGCTCACGCCTTCGCCCTGGGTGCCGTCACGGAGCGTGGTGTCGTATATCTGGATGCGCTTCATCCGGCTCCGCTTCCCACCTCCGACTCGCTGCCTATGAAGCCGCGGTGAAGGACGTTTACGGCCCGCTCGAGGTCGCCGAGTTCGACGACCACCGAGATTTTTATCTCGGAGGTGGAAATCATCTGAATGTTGACGCTTTCGGAGGCCAGCAGTTCGAACGCTCGCGCGGCCACGCCGGCGTGATTGCGCATGCCGAGCCCGACCACGGACACTTTGGCCAGCCCGCCGGCCGCTACGACGCCACGTGCACCGACCTCGCCGGCTACCTTGCGGACCATTTCTTCGGCACGGGCCTTCTCGGCGTCGGGGACCGTGAAAGTGAGGTCGGTACGGCCGTCCTCGGCCACGTTCTGAACGATCATGTCAATCACGATGCCCGACTCGGCAAGTGGGCCGAGGACCGAAGCCGCCAGCCCCGGGCGGTCGGGCACTCCCTGTAAGGTTATCTTTGCCTGGTCGCGGTCGAAGGCCACTCCCGATACTAGAACCTCTTCCATGCTCTCTTCCTCCGGGACCACCCAGGTCCCCTCGCCGTCGTCAAAGCTCGAACGTACGCATACATTAACGCCGTAACGCTTGGCGCATTCCACACTGCGGATCTGCAGGATCTTGGTCCCCTGCCCGGCCAGCTCTATCATCTCGTCAAAAGAGATGCGGTCGAGCTTTACGGCATCGGGGCAGATGCGGGGGTCGGCGGTGAACACTCCCGGAACGTCGGTGTAAATCTCGCAGGCCTCGGCCGACAAGGCCGCGGCCAGGGCTACCGCGCTGGTATCGGAGCCGCCGCGGCCCAGCGTGGTGATGTTGTGCTCTTCGTCGACACCCTGAAAGCCGGCAATCACGGCCACGTACCCTTCTGCGAGCGCCTTTTCGACACGCGACACGTCTATCGACTTGATGCGTGCGCGCCCGAACGAGGAGTCGGTCGCGATGCGCACCTGGTGGCCCTGGAGCGAGACCGCGTCCACTCCGACGTCGGCCAGCGCCATTGTGAGAAGCGCCGTCGAGGCCTGCTCGCCGGTGGCCAGGAGAACGTCGAGCTCACGGCGGGCCGGTTCGGGAGAGACAGAGGCGGCCAGGTCGAGCAGGCGGTTGGTCTCACCCGACATGGCCGAGACCACGACCACCAGTTTGGCGCCGCTTTCGGAGGTGGCCTTGACCCGCTGGGCCACCGCATGCAGGCGTTCGGGACTTCCCACCGAGGTCCCGCCGTACTTATGAACTACCCTTCTTGCCTTGCTCATCGTGCTTGCCAGCGGGCCAGTTCGCCTCGAACCTGGTCGAGTCCCGCGCCCGAAAATTCGAGCTTAATCGCCCTATTCTCGGGGTTTTCTATCTCCAACTCAACAACGACGAGCCGCTCTGGAAGCGGTCCACGGTAGTGTTCCCACCACTCTACGGCCGCCAAAGCATGGGCCCCGACCGCGTCGTAGAGCCCGATGCCCGAGTAGACGCCTTCGGCCTCCTCTTTGGGTAGTTCGGCCAGACGGTACAGGTCTCCGTGGAAGAACCGCTTGGCTGCCTCCTCGTATTCGACGAGATAGACGAAGGAGGGGCTGCAAACTTCGTGCGGGTCCACGCCCAAGGCCTCGGCCATGCCGCGGACCACCACGGTCTTGCCGGCCCCCAGCGGGCCCTTCAGACCGACCGTGGCCGGTTCGGCCAGCAGTTCGGCCAGACGCCGGCCCAGTGCCAGGGTTTCCTCTTCAGAGCGGCTCCTGACTTCGATGCCGCCGCTGCTCATAGTTCCGGTGCCGACGGACCGCGCATCAGTGCGGCCAGCGCCCGAGGCAAGGTGTCGGCTACCTCGCCGGCCAGAAATCCGGGTCCGCCGAGACCCCCGGCTAGAATGTCGGCGGCCGTTCCGTGCAGGTACACCCCCAAGGCGGCGGCCTCGAAGGGTTCCGAGCCGGCGGCGGCCAGCGCACCGATGGTCCCGGCCAGTACGTCGCCCATTCCGGCCGTGGCCATGCCGGGGTTGCCCGAGCTGTTAAAGGCCAGCTGTTCGGCCGAGGCCACGATGGTGGCCGCTCCCTTGAGCACGACTGTGGGCGAGCCGTCGGCCAACACCTTGCGGCAGGCCGCCAGCCGGTCGTTCTGTACGGTAGCGCTGTCGGTGCCCAACAGTCTGGCCATCTCGCCCGGGTGCGGGGTCAATGTCAGCGGCCGCCCTGCCCTGGCCCGGGCCAGGGCGGCCGTTCCGATACCGGCCGCGACGACGTTCAACGCGTCGGCATCGAGCAGCAAGGGAACCTCTACCGTACTTACCAACGCTTCGACCAGTTCGGCCGCACCCGGTCCTGTGCCCAGACCCGGTCCGGCCACAATCGCATCGAAACGTTCGAGTTCCGCGAGCCCGGCCATCGCGCCACGGTCGAGCTGACCCTCGCGGTCGGCCACAGCAATGGTCATGGCCTCTGTGAACTCCGAATCTACGGCCGCGGCCACTGAGCTAGGGACCGCCAGGCTCACTAGTCCGGCCCCGGAACGAAGCGCAGCACGGGCGGCAAGCTTGGCTGCCCCCGTTTTGCCCGACGACCCGCCGATAATCAGGAGATGCCCCTGACTGCCCTTGTGCGCCCCACGGCCACGTGGACTGAGAAAACGCCGGCAGCCCCGCTCGTCGAGAACCTCGCCCAGCACATCAAGCCCGGCATCGGCCGGGCCGGCCAGGCCGATGTCGGCCACAGTGACCCGTCCGGCCGCTTCTATCCCCGTGCCGAGAAAGAGTCCGGGTTTGCCCGCACCGATGGTGACCGTGTTATCGGCGGTCACAGCCGCGCCCCGCCTCTGGCCGCTATCGGCCGACAGTCCCGATGGCAGGTCGACGGCAAGCACGGCCAGCCCGCTACGTGAACGCGCTGAGTTAAGGACGCCGACCAGCTCGCTCATCTCACCGTTAAGCTCGCGGTCGAGTCCGGTGCCGAAGATGGTATCGACGACGAGAACGTAGCCCGGTTCCTCTGTGGCCAGGGCGCGGGTGGCGGCATCCAGGTCCAAGGCCGGTCCCTGCTCCAAGTCGCGCCAGCGGCCGAGATTGGTGGCCGCGTCGCTGTTTGCGGCCGGTTCGCCGGCGACGAGAGCGACATCGACCTGCCAGCCGCGTTCGACGAGCAGGCGTGCGATTACCAGTCCGTCGCCCCCGTTGCTGCCGTGGCCGGCAAGGACCAGCACGCGCCCGCCGTCGGCTGTGACGATGTTGGTCGCGATATGCCCGGTGACCGCGCGACCGGCTCGCTCCATCAGTTCCAGACCCGGCGTGCCCGAATCGATTGTGAAACGGTCGAGCGCTCGCATTGCACGAGCGTCGAGTACCGGGGTCGGCCGTCCGTCCATCGGACTAAAGGGCCCCGGCAGCGGCAAACCCGCGCGCCGACAGACAGGCCGCGAGCATCTCTCTGGTCGCCTCCTCTATCCCGACCATGAGAGCGCGTGCGACGATGCTGTGGCCGATGTTGAGTTCTTCCATCTCGGCGATGGCCGCGACCCGGCCAACGTTGTCGAGTGTGAGCCCGTGGCCGCCGTTGACGGCCAGACCACGGGTGGCGGCCAGGGTGGCTGCGTTGGCTACCCGTTCCAGTTCGGCTTGGCTGCGTTCGGTGCCGGCCTCGGCGTAGCTTCCCGTGTGCAGCTCGACCACTGGGGCACCGACGCTGGCAGCGGCCTCCACTTCGGCCTGGTCGGGGTCGATGAACAGACTGGTCCGTATTCCGGCCGCGTTGAGCCGGGCGATGACGGGCTCGAGCCGGGCCTCGTTGCCGGCCACCGAAAGGCCGCCTTCGGTGGTCAGCTCCTGGCGTTGCTCGGGGACCAAACAGCAGTCGGCCGGCCGCAAGCGGCAGGCCAACTCGACGATGTCGGGGGTGGCGGCCATCTC
Source organism: Deltaproteobacteria bacterium (assembly GCA_046583395.1). Lineage (GTDB taxonomy): Bacteria > Desulfobacterota > Binatia > UBA1149 > CAYXZP01 > CAYXZP01. The sequence goes on along the minus strand of JAYGCK010000090.1, from coordinate 30,563 downwards.
GAGGTTCACCTTGGTCGATACTGCGGCAAGCAGGCCCTCGACATCACGGTCCTGTATGTGCCGGCGGTCCTCGCGCAGATGGACGGTTATTCCGCTTGCCCCGCCCCGTTCGGCCGCCAGTGCGGCCGCGACCGGGTCCGGGTAGTCGGTCAGACGCGCCTGGCGAATGGTGGCCACATGGTCGATGTTGACGCCCAGGCCGAGCCTGCGTCCCCGCACCATCCGGTTCAGGCCAGCGAGTCCTCGACCGCGTCGGCGATCATGCGGGCCTGCGCGTCGACCAGCGCGGCTTCCTGGCCCTCGACCATTACCCGGGCAAGCGCCTCGGTTCCCGAATAACGGACCAGCACGCGGCCCGAATCGCCCAGCGCACTTTCGGCTGCGCGTATCGCGTCGGCGACGCGTGGCACCTCGCTGAGCTTCCGCTTCTCTTTGACGCGAACGTTGAGGAGCGACTGCGGACATTTGGTGACCACGCTCTTTAGCTCTGAAAGGGGCCGGCCGGCCTCTAGCAGGGCCGTTACCACCGACAGCGCGGTGATAAGGCCGTCTCCGGTGGTGGTATGGTCGAGGCAGACGATGTGGCCCGACTGTTCGCCTCCGAGATTGAAACCGTGCTGACGCATTCGCTCGACGACGTGGCGGTCACCCACCGGGGTGCGGACCAGCGAGATGCCGGTCTGCCGCAACGCCAGCTCCAGACCCAGGTTCGACATCACCGTACCCACGACCGTGTCTTCGATGAGACGGCCCGCCTTGTGCAAGCCTATAGCGAGGATGGCCATCATGTGGTCGCCGTCGACCTCCTGGCCCAGTTCATCGACCATTATCGTGCGGTCGGCATCTCCGTCGAGTGCGATACCGAGGTCGGCACCCTCGCGGACCACACGCTCGCGCAGGAGTTCGGTGTGCAACGCGCCGCAACCGTCATTGATGTTGATGCCGTCGGGCTCGACGCCGATGGCCGTAACGTCGGCCCCCAGTTCGTCGAGGACCATCGGTGCGATGCGGTGTGCCGCTCCGTTGGCGCAGTCCACGACGATGCGCAGGCCGTCCAAGGTGCGGCCCTTTGGGACGACGTTCTTGACGAACACGCTGTAACGCCCGCCGGCGTCGTCGAGCTTGAATGCCTTGCCGATGCCGCCGGCGGTCGGACGGACACGGTCAATCTCGTCGCCGAACACCAGTTTTTCGATATGGGCCTCGTCCTGGTCGGGAAGCTTGAAGCCGTCGGGTCCGAAGAACTTTATGCCGTTGTCATCAAAGGGGTTGTGCGAGGCTGATATCGCCACCCCGGCGTCGGCGCGCAGGCTGGGGGTGAGGAATGCGATTCCGGGGGTCGGCATGGGGCCGACGAGCAACACGTCTACCCCCATCGAACAGAGCCCCGAGGCCAGCGCGGTCTCGACCATGTAGCCCGAAAGCCGGGTGTCCTTTCCTATGACGACCTTGTGGCGGCGCTCGCCCGAGGTTTGGAAGTGCCGCCCCACCGCGCGTCCGAGCCGGAGAATGGCCTCGGGGGTCATCGGGCCCTGGTTGGCCACGCCGCGGATACCGTCGGTACCGAACAGTTTTCGCTCGCCGCTCACCTGCCCAGTATGTCGCGGAACGCCGGCAATAACGATGTCTATTGTTCGGGTTAGCGGCCCGGGGCCGCTCGGTCACCGAAGGCCAGGGCCACAGCGGCCGCGTCCACTCCACGGGCAACGTCGTGGGTTCTTATGATGTTGGCGCCCGCGGCCAGCGCCAGCGCGTTGGCCGCCGTGGTCAGATCGTCGCGTGCCAGCGGCTCGGTGCGGCCGCCCAGCTGGCCCAGGAAGCGCTTGCGCGAGAGTCCGACCAGGACCGGACGGCCCAGCGCCCGCAGGCGGTCGAGACCGGCCAGCAGTTCGAGGTTTTGGGCGGTGGTCTTGCCGAAACCTATGCCGGGGTCGATGGCGGTGGCCTCGGTGTCGATGCCCGCGGCGTGGGCGGCGGTCAGACGTTGTTCGAACCAAGCCTCCAGAGTGTCCCATAGATCGTCGTAATCGCTGCGTTCCATCATCTTGTCGGGCCGCGCGGGGGTGTGCATGAGAACGATGCCGGCACCGCGTTCGGCCACCACGGGTAGCATCCTGGGGTCCCAGCTGCCCGCCGAGACGTCGTTGACCAGGACCGCCCCGGCCTCCAGGGCGGCACGGGCGACCTCGGCCTTGCTGGTATCGACCGACAGCGGGACGGTCAGCTCGGCGCCTATCGCCTCGATGACCGGCAGGATCCGCGCCTTTTCCTCCTCGGCGCTCACCGGCCGGGCGCCCGGACGGGTCGATTCACCGCCGATGTCGAGGATGTCGGCGCCTTCGGCGGCCATGCGCCGGGCCGAGGCCAGAGCCGATGCCGGTGTCAGGTTGTTGCCGCCGTCGGAGAAAGAGTCGGGGGTGACGTTTAGCACCCCCATCACTCGCGGGCGGGTCAGGTCTAGCGCGCCGCCGCCAATGCGCAGAATCATCTCTGGCCGGCCGGCAAGGGTCAGGCGGGCGCGGCCGCCCCGGCCGGTGGAACGGTGCCGCCGTTGCTACGAATGATTTCGTCAATCTCGTTGCCGTCGAGTACCTCGCGTTCGAGAAGCGCGGCCGCCATGGAGTGAAGGACTTCGAGGTGTCCCTTGAGGACCTCCTTGGCCTTGGTGTAAGCGTCGCCGAGCATGCGGGTCACTTCGGCGTCGACACGTCGCGCGGTGTCCTCGGAGTACTCGCGGCGCTGGTTCATTTCCATGCCGAGGAATACCTCCTCGGTCGGCTTGCCGAGCTGCATCGGGCCAATTTTTTTGCTCATCCCCCACTCGCAAATCATTCTGCGCGCCAGATCGGTGGCCTTTCGATGTCGTTGCCCGCACCGGTGGTCATTTCGTCGAGCACCAGCTCTTCGGCGACCCGTCCGCCGTAGAGGATGGCCAGATTGTTGAGCAGGTAGCGGGCGTTGTAGTTGTACCGGTCGTCCTCGGGCAGCTGCTGGGTGACGCCGAGGGCCATGCCACGTGGGATGATGGTCACTTTGTGGACCGGGTCGGTGCCCGGCAACATTCGGGCGACCAGGGCATGGCCGGCCTCGTGGTAGGCCGTGATGCGCCGCTCGTTGTCGCTGAGCACCATCGAGCGCCGTTCGCTGCCCATCAATACTTTGTCCTTGGCCATGTCGAGGTGTTCCTGGTCGACGGCCTCGTGACCTTCGCGCGCGGCCAGGAGCGCGGCCTCGTTGACCAGGTTCTCGAGGTCGGCGCCGCAGAAGCCGGGGGTTCCCTTTGCGACCACCCTGAGGTCAACGGCCTCGGCCAGCGCGACCTTGCGGGTGTGGACGTTGAGTATCCCCTCCCGCCCGCGCACATCGGGGTGCGGCACTATGATGCGCCGGTCGAAGCGGCCGGGTCTTAGCAGTGCCGGGTCAAGGACGTCGGGCCGGTTGGTCGCGGCCACCAGGATAACGCCTTCGTTGGACTCGAAGCCGTCCATCTCGACCAGCAACTGGTTGAGCGTTTGCTCGCGTTCGTCGTGGCCGCCGCCCAGTCCAGCGCCGCGGTGGCGACCGACCGCGTCAATCTCGTCTATGAATATCATGCAAGGCGCGTTCTTTTTCCCCTGTACGAACAGGTCGCGGACCCGCGAGGCTCCCACCCCGACGAACATCTCGACGAAGTCGGAACCGGAGATGGAGTAGAACGGAACCCCGGCTTCGCCGGCCACGGCACGGGCCAAAAGGGTCTTGCCGGTCCCCGGCGCGCCGACGAGGAGAACGCCCTTGGGGATGCGGCCGCCGAGCTTGGTGAACTTCTTGGGGTCGCGCAGGAAGGCGATAATCTCCTCGAGTTCGTCCTTGGCCTCGTCGATACCCGCGACGTCGTTGAAGGTGACCTTGTGCTGGTTCTCGTTGAGAAGTTTGGCGCGACTCTTACCAAAGGACATGGCCTTGCCGCCGCCCATCTGCATCTGGCGCATGAAGAACACCCAAACGCCGACCAGCAGCAGCATCGGGAACCACTGAACGAGCAGGACCACATACCAGGGGTCGTTGGCCTCCGGCTTGACCTCGAAGGGGATCTCTTTGTCGAGGAAACGCTCGATGGCGTCCTCTTGTGGTCCGTAGGTCCTAAAGCGGGCGCCCGAGCGGGTGCCGGTGATGGTGTTGCCCTGGACGGTGACCTCGTCGACCATCCCGGTGTCGAGGGCGGCGACGAACTCCGAATAGCTCAGTTCCTGGTCGGGCGAGCGCTGCCCTTGGAACATGTTGAAGAGCAGCACGACCATCAGGCCGAGCACGAGCCATAGGGCGAGGTTCCTGGACATCTGGTTCATGGCTTTGCCGCGCGCTTTCCCGGCCCGCGCTTAACAGGCCCTTGTACACGGTCGGCCTTGTTGATTCCACGCGCGGCCGGGTTCGCTTTTGAGCCAGCTCCCGGGGATGCGGCCAGCAGCCGGCCGTCCCGGTACAGGACCACGAGCCCGGGAAGGTCCACCGAACCCGGCTTGGCCGTGCTCGATGCGATGGCCTCCACCCGTTCTAGTTGCGCGATAGTTAGAGGGTCGGGGCCCCCTACCGAGCCGACCCAGTTCCTTAGCACCCTGGCACGCAAGGCCTCGGGGATACCGGCCAGTGCGGCAAGGTCGAGTTCTGCGGCCGGGCCGTGGCCGCGGGTAACAAAGGCCGCAAAGCGCCGGGCCTCGGCCTCCAGATGGTCCTCGTCGAGGCGCCAGCGCCGGGCCAGTTCCGGGATGTGGTCGACCGTGCCATGGCCGAAGGCCGTCTCGAGGGCCGGGACCACAAGGTGGCGCATGCGGTTGCGGGCATAGCGCATGTCGGCGTTCGAAGGGTCGTCCAACCAGGCCACGCCGCGGTCGCGGAGGAAACGCCTGAGGCTGTCGCGGCTCTCTCCGAGAAGCGGCCGGACGATGCGGCCGCGACGTTGTCGCATGCCGGCCAAGCCGCCCAGGCCCGCACCTCGCAGCAAGCGGAACAGTACCGTCTCAATCTGGTCGTCGCGGGTGTGGCCGGTCACGATAAGATCGGCTCCTGCAGCCTCTGCCGCTTCTTCCAGGAGCCGGTAACGGCAGCGGCGCAGGTGGTCTTCGTCGCCACGGCCGGGGTCGGTCACCGTGCGGCTGGTGAACGCCAGACCTAGCTGGGCGGCGCCGGCCGCTACAAAGTCCCGCTCGCGCGGGCCGTTGGGACGAACTTGGTGGTCGATGTGGCAGGCGGTAACTTTCAGTGGGCCGCTGCTGGCGGCTAGTGCGACAAGCTCGAGCAAGGCCATCGAGTCGGACCCGCCCGAGACCGCCACCAGCAGGTGGCCGGCGGCCGGCCCGTGGTCCAGGCCGTTACGAAGGGCCGACAGCAGCCGGTAGTGCTCGCGCGGTAGCGGCCAACCCCGCGCCTTCCCCTTTCTCATCTCATCGCCCATCATGGCAGCCGTGCCCAGGTTCTTCATTATCGCACTGAGCGCGGTTCTGCTAAGCGCGGCGCCCTGCCCCGCCGTTGCCGGCGATGGGGCCGGTGGTGGCGACCGCGACGGACAGCTGCGAGCGCGGGTCGAGGAGCTGGCCGCCGAACTGGCCGATACGGCCAACAGCTACGGCCCCGATGCGCTTACAGTTCAAGTGTTACTTTTAATGGAATCGATGAAGGCCGGGGCGTTGGCCCCAAGCGAGGTCGAGGTGGTCGGGCCATCTCCGGACCTGGGCCCCGGCCATCTGCGTATCCGTGTCGATACCGGCATCATCTTTGAGGCTGGCGCCGTCGCGGTCGAGGACAGCGACCGCCGGGTCTGGGACACGGTGGCCCGGCCGGTCCTTGCCCGCCTTGAAAGCGCGCGCTTCGAACCCGCCGGTCTTGAGCTGCTACTGGTCTACGGGCTGCAAGACAGCGGTCGGACAAGCGGCGACTTGGACCCGACCGAGCCCTTCACACCGCGCAGCTTCGCCTTGGGCTTTACGGCGTCTGTCCTGGACGAATTGATTGCAGGCCGTCTGGCGCCCGACGACCTGTTCGCGGCCGGCAGCCCGAGGGGCTTGCCCGGAGTGGACTAGAAGCGGGCTTTTTCGCACGTGAACCCACCCCATCGGGGGGGCGGGTTCGTTGACAGCCGCCGAGCCGGGTGTGAACGTAGAGGACCAGGGTTCACTGTCGCTTCTGGTTGGGGTGAGAGCGAGCCGCCGGTGATCATGCTGCGCTACGAACAAAGAGCGTCGGACCGTCTAGTTGTATCTATTGGCGCAGTGTTGGCCTTGTTGTTGGCGGTGCCGCCCGTGCTAGCCGATTCCCCTACCACGGCCCAGGACTTCAGCCTGCCCGGGACCCAACCACTAAGCCTGATCGATGGCCTGGCCACGCCCGACCAGTGCACCGACTGTCATGCCGGTTACGGCAGCCCCGAGGTCGAACCCTACCGCAATTGGCAGGGTTCGATGATGGCGCAGTCCGGCCGCGACCCCTTAATGTGGGCCGCCATGGCCGTGGCCAACCAGGACCTCGACGAATCGGGCGAGACCTGTCTGCGCTGCCATCTGCCACGCGGCTGGATCGAGGGCCGTTCGGTCCCGACCGATGGCACTGCGATGAACGCCGGCGACCGCCACGGTGTCCAATGCTCGGTGTGCCACCGCATGGTCGATCCGTTTGGCGGCCAGGATGCCCCCGTGGCCGACGCTGCCATCATCGCCGCACTTATGGTGCCGGTGACGACCTTGGGGTCTGCACAGATGGTAATCGACCCCGAGGCCAGGCTGCGCGGTCCTTTTGACGTAGTCGCCGACAATGCTGGCGACCCGCATGTTCCCTCGCACGGTACTCTGGTCTCGCCTTTTCACCAGAGTTCGGCGCTTTGCGGGACCTGCCACAACGTGGGGAACCCCGTGTTCAGTCGCAATGCCGGGGGCGGCTATGACCCCAATCCTTTTGGGCAGCCGGGCAATCCCGCACTCGCCTTCCCCGAACAGTCGACCTACGACGAGTGGAAGGAGAGCGAGTACGCCTCTGCGGGCGTCTACGCTCCGCAGTTCGGCGGCAACAAGGCGGTCGTATCGACCTGTCAGGACTGCCACATGCCCGACGTCAGCGGCATCGATGCCGAGGACGGTCCCCTGCGCGACGACCTCCCGCTCCACGAGATGGTCGGCGCCAACACATTCATTCCCAAGGTGTTGCCCTATCATCCGGTGTTTGGGGACGAGGTCGACCGTGAGGTGCTGCTCGACGGCGCCGACAAGGCCGAAGCGATGCTGAGAAAGGCCGCCACGCTTTCGGCCGACATCTCAGCCGGTCAGTTGACCGTGCGCGTTAGCAACGAGAGCGGCCACAAGCTTCCCACCGGTTATCCCGACGGACGGCGCATGTGGTTGCACGTGCGGGCAACCGACGCCGAGCGCCGGGTCGTCTTCGAGTCGGGCCGCTATGTGTTCGAGACCGCCACCTTGGTTGGTCACGATTCGGCCAACGGTGAGCCCGACTACGACTCGTATCTTCAGGTGTGGGAGGCGGTGCACGGCATGAGCCCCGAATGGGCGGCCGTCGTCGGGCATGTTCCCGGCCCAAGCTCCCATCTGGTACTCAACAACGTACGCGAAAAGGACAACCGCATACCACCGCGCGGCTTCACCAACGCCGCCTATCAGTCATTCGACGGCCATCCGGTCGGGCAGGACTTCGCAGACGGCCAGTATTGGGACGACGTGGTCTATCCTGTGGGCGCCCAAGCGGTTCGTGCCGAGGTCACGCTCTACTACCAGACCGCTTCACGCGAATACATAGAGTTCCTCTTCGACGAGAACGTGACCAATGCGGCCGGCCCCCTCCTCTATGACCTGTGGAGCCAATACGGAATGTCCGAGCCAGTGGCCATGGCCCGGGCCTTCTATGAGTCAGACGCTGGTACCGTCGACGCTTGTCGCCGTGTGTTGCTCCGCGGCCAGGGCAAGTATCTCAAGAAATACTTGAAAGCTTGGGCGCGCTGTTACCAGTCGTCCTCGGCCGGGGTGGGCTGCAACGAGGGTGCGCTCGAGGCCAAGGTCTCCAAGGCTGCGGCCAAGTTGCGCTCCAAGGTAGGAGGAAACCGCGACCGTCGCTGTGCCACCGTCGATTTGGTTCCCGAAACACTCGGCCACGGCAGCGTGTGTCCGGTCCCCTGCGACGGCACGGTGGTTCTTCATGACATGGGCGACATGGCCGACTGCGCCATCTGTGTCGGCGATAGCCTGGCCGGCCAAGCACTCGAGGCCGCCTACAACACCTCGCCTCCTGACAGACCGGCGGCCGCAGCGGCCGAGATGCGGTCGTGTCAGAAGTCGCTCGGCATCGCCGCCGCCAAACTGGCCACCGGCTGGGCGGGCGCGTTGCTTGGTTGCGAGGATAGAAACCTGAGGGCCGCCAGTCCTGCAGATTGTTCGGCCGACCCGCGTGGCAAGATAGCCAAGGCCAAGAGTAAGGCCGTGCGCAAGGTGGCGGCTTGTAAGAGCGGCTTTGGGGGGTTGGCGGGTTGTGCGACTGCCGGTGCGGCGGCCGATGTTTCGGCCTGCATGGAGCAGTCGTTGGCAGCGGTGGTGGCGGCCACGGTGGAGGTGGCACAGCCGTGAGGGTGTTGGCACTAGCGCTGGCGCTCGTGGTCTCGGCGGCGGGCAAGGCCGATTCTCGGCCGACCTACTTCGACGTGCTGACCTCCACCTATGGAATCACCGAGGAGTCGCGTCTTTACACCTGCGCCGTCTGTCATTTCAAATGGGACGGCACCGGTCCACGCAATCCCTTCGGCAACTTGGTGCAACAGCATCTCTACGTCGGCAAATCGATACAGAGGTCGCTGGCCGATTCCGAGAACGGCGACAGCGACGAGGACGGTTTCAGCAATGTAGAGGAACTCCTCGACTACCTGACCCTGCCCGGCTACTCGTGCGCTAACTACTACGAGGCCATGGGAGCCCCTCAAGGGTTTGACGGTTACGCCACCCCGGGCGTGGTCTCCTGCTTGGAACCGCTCGATGTTCGCATCTCGGTTCCCTCCATCGGTATCCTTGCCGACGCAGGTTCCACCGGCAGTTCTGCACTGACCATCTACAACAACGGCAGCGAACATCCCTTGCTGGTGTCATCCTATGGCCTGGTCGAGGGCTCCAGCCCCATGTTCGCGGCCGATGGGCCCGTGGCGCCCTTCGAGATAGCGGTGGGCCAGAACGTGACCATCACCGTGAGCTTTTCGCCGCCCACCGGTGCCTTCGAGGCCGGGGTCTTGCGTATCGAGACCAACGACCCCGATGCCGATGAGGCGACCCTTGATGTGTCGCTGTCCGGTGTCGGCGTTATGCATGTGCGCGCACCGGCCGACCAGCGCCACGCCTGCCTTGGTTCGGTGGCCAAGCGCTTTGGCCGCTACAGCAAGAGGCATCTTCGCGAGTGGGATCGCTGCTACGTTGATGCCGCCTGGGGCAGAGCCTGCAGTGAGGGCCTGCGCGAAGTCCGCTTGAGCACTGCCGAGGACAAGCTCGGCCGTTTGCTGGGTGGCAACCGTGACCGCGTTTGCGCCCCGCAGGGGCTGACCCCCTCGCTGCTTGACCTGGCCGACGACTGCGGGGGGGCCTGCGAGACCATAGAGCTGGGCGGTCTCGACGACCTCGTCGATTGCCTGGTGTGCCGTCAGGACGAGGCCACCGCGGACATCTTTGAGGCCGCTAGCGGTTCCAATCCGCCCGACTTGCCAGCGGTGGCCGTTACGGCCGAGGCCGCGTCCTGCCAAACCCGCTTGCTCAAGGTTACGGCCAAGTCGGCCTTGATCGCCACCAAGGTCCTGTCACGCTGCGAGATCGCCAACATCGTCGCCGATGAGCCTATCGACTGTAGCGCCAGCTATGCCGCCAAGCTCGACAAGCTGCGCGCCAAGGTGGCCGGCCAGTTCGCCAAGTGCACCGATACCGGCGGGCTCCAGGGGTGCTCCTTCCCGACCGACGCTACGCCAGATCCGGCCTGTTTGGGCACGATCTCGCTCGGGGTGGCCAACGAACTGGTCGACCTGCTCTTCGGCCTCGACGACTGACCCGGCTAGTCTTTGGCCCGTGTGGAAGCTCGACCAGGTGGCCTACGTGGTCCGCAACATGGAGGTCTCGCTGCCGGCCTACGAGAAACTGCACGGCCCCTTTGAGCTTGCCGAGTATCCGTTAGAAGCGGTCAGTTACCGGGGACGCATGGTCGATTGCCGTCTCAAGGTCGCCACCAACAACGACGGTCCGCTCGAGATAGAGCTTATCGAGGTCATGGAGGGTCAGACCCCTCATAGCGAACATATCGAGCGCCACGGCGAAGGCCTCCACCACATTCGCTTCCGTGTCGACCGGATCGACGAGCGCATCACTAACTTGGAGGCCGAAGGATACGAAACGGTCTTTTACAAACGAATCGCCGACGATATCGCATTTGCCTATCTCGAGGCCCCAAGCGGCGGCATCCTCGAACTGCTCGAGATGCCTTGAGTCCTAAAGGCCGGCCGCCGGGTTATTCGGGTTCGGGAACTATCCGCAGATAAGGCTTGGGGGCGTCCCAGCCGTCCGGGAAACGCTCGCTGGCCTCTTCGTCCGATACCGCGGGTACGATGATGACGTCCTCGCCACGCTTCCAGTTCACCGGTGTGGCCACTTTGTGCTTGGCCGTGAGCTGTATGGAGTCGAGCACGCGCAGTATCTCGTCGAAGTTGCGGCCGGTGGCCATCGGATAGGTCAGGACCAGCTTGATGGCCTTGTCGGGGCCGATGATGAAGACCGAACGGATGGTCGCGTTGTCGGCCGCCGACCGCTCCTTGGCCTTGCCCGAAGCGTTGGGGTGAATCATGTCGTAGAGCTTGGCCACCTCGAGGTCGCTGTCGCCGATGAGCGGAAAGTTGAGCGCATGGCCCTGGGTCTCCTCGATATCGCCGGCCCAGGCCTCGTGGTCGTCGACCGAATCGATGCTTAAGCCGATGACCTTGCAATCGCGCCGGTCGAACTCGGGTTTGAGGCCGGCCACATAGCCAAGCTCGGTCGTGCATACCGGCGTAAAGTCCTTTGGGTGTGAGAACAGGACCGCCCAGCCCTCCCCTATCCAATCGTGGAAGCTTATCGTCCCTTCGGTGGACTCGGCGCTGAAGTCCGGGGCCTGGTCACCTATACGTAAGGCCATAAGTTATCCTCCTAGCCCTCACTATATCGCGGCCCTTGTTCAGGGAAGCCCCGCGCCCGGCACGGCTATCTCTGCGGTCTCGATGCGGCCGCGCCTTTGCTCCAAGGCCTGGCGGGGGTCGGATGTGGCCGCGGTGCAAATGAACAGCGTACGACCGTCGTCACCGCCCAACATGCAGGCGTAGGACTCGGTTTCGAGATTTACACGGTCGGTGATGTTCCCGCCCTCCTGAACACGGACGAGTTGGTTGCCGGTGACCGTGGCCACCCATATCGCTCCCTCGGCATCCAAGCAGCAGCCGTCGGGCAAGATGCCGTCGAGCCCGGCCCAAAGCCTTCGGCCGCTCAGGCTGCCGTCGGCCTCGATGTCGAAGGCGGTAAGACGTGAGGCGAAGGTCTCGCAAACGACCAGTGTCCGTCCGTCGGGTGATATGACGGTGCCGTTTGGGAACATCAGCTCGTCGGCTGCCACACGGGCCAAACCTCCCCTGTCGACCATTATCAGTTCGGCAGGCCGCGGGGCCGGTGTCTCGCAGTCGATGTCGAAACCGAAGTTGCCGATATAGGCGCGCCCGAGAGCGTCGACGACCATGTCGTTGGTGTGGTAGGAGGCCAGGTCCGAGAGGTCGGCTATCTTGTGGGGGCCATCCGGGTCGAGCCGCATCAGGCAGCGGTCAACCATCGAAACAATCAGAAGTCGACCGCTGTCCTCACGGCCGTCGTCGGGGAGCCAGCCAAGGCCCGAGGGCTTGCCCGGCAACTCGCAGACCTCGTCAAGGTCGCCGTCTAGCCCGGCACTAAAGACCGTGTGTTGGTGCATGTCCGAAAACCACAGCCGGTCGTTGCGCCAGCGCGGTCCTTCGGGGAAAGCCAGCCCGTCTACCAGTGTGTCGGTGGTGTATTCCATGGTGCGGGACTCGTGGCCGAAGTTGCTGCCGTGCGGACCTTGGATGACCCTCGAGACGGTGAGCGTGCTGTGTAAATCGAATCGGGAAAAATGGAGGCGAAGGTGAGACTCGAACTCACGACCTAGGGATTATGAGACCCTCGCTCTAACCACCTGAGCTACCTCGCCACGAAACGCGGATGCTTGCCGCCGCAGCGGCAAAAGTAAAGGTCGAAGGAGCGCGGCAAGCCGCCGGTCAGTCCTTGGTCTTGTCCGAGAGTGCGGCGGCCATCGCGCCGTCCTTCGACAGTATTTCGAGCGCGGCCCTGTAGGGGTCGTTGGTGCCCTCGCCCACCCCGTCTAGAAGCTCGGCCAGCCGGCCCTGGTCGGCCAGACCGCGGAGTCTGCGCATCATTTCCTCCTCGCATATTTCCAACACCTCGGCCTTGAGCCGTTCGCGGCGGTGCCGTTGGCGCGGTTCCGAATCTATATGTCCGTGATGTTCGACGCAGGCCTCGAGCACTTCGGTCGTGCCCTGGCCCGAGGACGCCGTTGTCATCAGCACCGGCACCTGCCACTGGTCACCGTCGTCGGAGGCCTTGAGGCTGAGCATCATTTCGAGCTCGGTACGCATGCGTACCGCTCCTTCGCGGTCGGCCTTGTTGACCACGAACACGTCGGCAATCTCCAATAACCCGGCCTTCATTACCTGCACCGTGTCGCCTGACTCGGGGACCAGCACTACGATGACGGTGTCGGCCACCTCCATGATGTCGAGTTCGGTCTGGCCGACCCCTACCGTTTCCATGATGACCACGTCCTTGCCGAAGGCGTCGAACAGGCGTGTGACGTCGCGCCCCGAGCGGGCCAGTCCGCCGTGGCTTCCGCGTGTCGACAGGCTCCTTATGAACACCTCGGGGTCGAGGAAGTGTTTTTGCATGCGTATTCGGTCGCCCAGGACCGAACCGCCGGTAAACGGGCTCGATGGGTCGATGGCGACCACGCCCACGGTCTTTTGCTGCTCACGCAGGTGTCCTATCAGGCAGTTGGTTATGGTCGATTTGCCGGCCCCGGGAGGTCCGGTGATGCCGATGGTAAAAGCCCGGCCGCAACGCTCGTAGACCTTCGACATCAGCGCGGCGGTGCCCGACCCGCGGTTTTCGACCCGCGTGATAAGACGGGCAAGCGCCACGCGGTCGCCACCGAGCATGGCCTCTAGCAGTTCGTCGCTGTTACGCTTGGGCCTGCTCATTGATGCTTGTAGTCGCTTGCGCGGTAAGTGCGGCCGCGATGTCCTGCGCCAGGTCCCGGCCGAGACCGTCGGTGTCGAGCTCGATGCCCGTTTCGCGCCTGATGTCGGTCACTGCCGCATCGGGCGCGCCGCATGTGACGATACAATCGAAGGCCGAGACATCCAAGCTGACGTTGATGGCCATGCCGTGGTAGCTCACCCCACGGACGATACGTAGGCCTATCGATGCAATCTTGCCCCCGGCCGCCCATAGCCCCGGGCCCTGACAGCGCTTCTGGACCGGCACCCCGGCGGTCTCCAGGCAGTGTGCGGCCCGCTCCTCAAGCAAGGCGACCCAGCCCTTTACCGAAAGGCGGTGGTCGGCCAGCCTAACTATCGGATAGACCACCGCTTGCCCCGGCCCGTGAAAGGTCGCCCGGCCGCCGCGGTCGCTGCGCACCAGCCCTATGCCCTGGCCGGCCAGCGCCTCTGTGTCGACCAGAACATCGGTCTTGGGGGCGTGGCGGCCCAGCGTGACCGTGGCCGGGTGTTGGCACGAGACGATGACGGGGGCGGCCTGTCCCCGGGCCACGCCGGCGGCCAGCGCGCGTTGGCGGGCCAGCGCCAGCTCGTAATCTATGCTTCCCCAGTCGGCTACCTGCACGGCCGGGGACGATATCTGCCGCCCTGGCGGCGCTCAAACGGTCCTGTTGACGGTCGCCCTTCCTGGGGCTAAGTCGGCCACATGGTCCGTCGTTCCTCGCGCGTGCTGGTTGCCGGTCTGGCCTTGGTCATACTCGGCCTGGGCAATTGGGCTATGGCCGGGCGCAAGGTCGAACAGTACGAAGTGTCGATGGCGCGGGCCCGGCAGGCCGGCGGCCCGGCCGTCGAACGGCCGTTTCGCGGCACGGCCTCCATTCTCGAGGAACGCGGCCAGGCCCATGAGCGCTACGAGAGCGCACGGCTCAAGCGGGAATACTACCAGGTGGTCTATCGCGGTGGCGTCCTGCTCTCGGTCCTGGGGGTGTCGATGTGTATGGGCGCCCTATTGCGCCGCCGTCTGGTGCCCGAAGCCCCCGATTACTCCGTTAGTGCGGGTGAATAAGTGGCGCCGTACGGTTTTGTACGGTACCCTTCAGTCGCGGTGTTTGGGTGGGTCTTGTGGGGATGATCGTTGTCGGAGTCTTGGTCGTCCTGGCCGGACTGCTTGTCGTTGAGCACCGTCGTCGTCGCCTTTTAGAGGCCAAGCTGGCCCGCAGCCGCCAACTGCTTGAACGGGCCGACCGGCTCTCTTCGCTCGGCACCATGACGGCCGGCCTGGCTCACGAGATTCGCAACCCGCTGGTCTCCATACAGACCTTCACCCAGCTCCTGCCCGAGCGCTTCGACGACCACGAGTTCCGAACCAAGTTCCTCGAGCTGACCCTTTCGGAGGTCGAACGCATCACCGTGCTCATAAACGAGCTTCTCGACGTCGCGCGTCCCCGCCATGCCTCCTTCGAGCCTTCCGACCTCGCGGCCACGCTCGAAAGCATCGTGCTGTTGCTCGAGGCGCAGGCCAAGGACCGCGGAATCGAGTTCAAGAGCGGCCTGCCCGAGTCCGCCCAACCGGTGCTGGCCGACCAGGACCAGATAAAGCAGGTCGTGATGAACCTGGTCCTCAACGCCATGGACGCGGCCGGCAGGAACGGACGGGTCACTCTCGGGCTCAGAGAGACCGCCGGGGCCGTTCTAATAGAGGTCGGCGACAGCGGCCCGGGCATTGCGCCCGAACTGCGCGAGGCCATCTTCGAACCCTTCTATACCACCCGTGAGGAGGGCACCGGCCTCGGCCTTTCAATCGTGGCCGAGATAGTCGCGCGTCACGACGGCCGCGTGGAAATAGAGGAACGCCTTCCGTCGGGCACCCTGTTCCGGGTCTGTTTGCCGGTCCTGGTCGAAGACAACGCCGGTGCCGAGGATGTCCAGGTGATGATAGCCAGTGGCTAGGCTGGCCCTGCTCGACCCGGCCCGCAAGAGCCTGGCCACTGTCGAGGCCTTGGCCGGCAGGGTCCACCAGGTCCTGCCGGTTCCCGACCTGGACTCTTCGGCTGGCCATGATCTGCTCATCTACGACCTGGATTCGGCCGGAACGGTTCCCCTTGCCGGGCTTGCCGGTCTAGCCATGCCGGTGGTGGTGTTGGTCGACCAGCGCCGTCCGCTTCCCAAAGGACTGGCCGAGGGGCCGGGCCTGGTGGTTCTGCGCAAGCCCTTCGACCCCCTAGAACTACGTGTGGTCATTAAGCGTGGGTTGGCCCGGACCATGGCCGGGCGGCCCGGCGGCGAGCCCGCACAGGCTCCGGCCGAGGGTTGGCTCGACTTTCCCTTCGTTTCCCAGGCCCAGGCCTCTGTTCTCAGCCGCGCTGCTTTAGTCGATGGGCCGGTCTGGCTAATCGGTGAGGAAGGCAGCGGACGCCGCCGCATGCTCGCAGAACTGGCCCGCCGTGTGCCCGAAAGGACCGGGCTTACTCACTGGCAGGGTGCCACGACGCTGACTGCCCTATTGGAGCGAGCCGCCAAGGCCAGGCTCGAGCCTACATGGCTGTTGGTCCACGGCATCGACAGCGCAGAGCGAGAACAACAGGACACGCTGGTCTCCCTGCTTGAGACCGAGCCGGGCCTGCGGCTGCTGGCCACCACCACGGCCGACCCGGCCGAGGATGCGGTCGGTGGCAGATTCTCGCCCGGCCTCTATCAGCGCATGTCCGCGCTGACCGTGCAGCTTGCCCCCCTGCGTGAGCGCCAGCTGGCCATTGCCCCGATGGTCGAACTGTTGTTGGCTCGTGCCGCAGCCCGTCTCGGCGTTGGGGGTGTGTCGCTTGCCCCGGGTGCTGCCGAACTTTTACAGGACTACATGTGGCCGGGTAACCTGGTCGAGTTGGAGTCGGTACTTGTCCGTAGCCTGGTGCGTTTGGAAAACGTTACAGGGCATCTGCTCCTCGACCGAAACGACATACGGTTTACCAACGATGACGGTCCCCTGCCCGGCCGTGCCGAGACCGGTACCGGCCGCAGTCTGCCGGTTTCACCGCTTCGCCCCGGTGATGGGTCCGAGCAGGCCAGCTTTGCCGGTCTGGCGGCCTCTCTCAGCCACGAGTTGAGGAATGGGCTTACTCCGGTCTCGACCGTGCTACAGTTCCTGGCCGCGCGCGAAGAACCCGACGAGCAGCTCGGCGGGCTTATCACCGAGGCCCTTGCCGGGTGTAACGGCCTTGATGAGCTTGCCGGACTGCTCGAAGGCCCGGGTCAGCTCGGAGAGCGCGTCGCCAAGGCCTTGGACCTCGAGGAGTTGGTCTCGGAGACCTTGGTCGGGGCCGACTTCGGCGCCAAGGTTGTGGTCGAACCGGCCAGCGTTGCTCCCCGCGTCCATGCAGACCGTGGCCGCGTTCGTTTGATGCTGCGCTGTGTTCTTGCGGCCGCGGCAAGCGAGAGTGGAGGAGAACCGGTCGGACTCGCTTTTGAAGAGCCGGCAACGCTGAAGGTTCATGTCGAGCGCGCCCGAGGCGGTGCGGCCGGACTGCAACGGGTCGGAGAATCGGCCCTGCCCTGGCAGACGGCCCTTGCACAGATGCTGGCCCAGGACGAGGGGGCCCGTCTTACGGCCACCCTAGAAGGCGGGTCGATGAAGGTGGCCCTGGAGTTCTCCGGTATCGAAGAGGAGGAGGAAGATGGCAAAGCCCAAGGCTCTAATAGTTGACGACGAAAAAGGGGTCCGCGAGTCCTTGCGTTTGGTGCTGCAGGACGACTTCGACCCGGTAACGGTGGACACTGGCGAGGCGGCGCTCGAATGGCTGGCCTCCGAACGGGCCACCGTAGTGTTCCTCGACATACTGATGCCCGGCATCGACGGTCTCGAGGTGCTCGAGACCTTGCGCGCACGCGATGCTGATACGCCGGTGGTGATGCTGACGGCCACCAAGACCGTAAAGACCGCCGTCAAGGCGATGAAGCTCGGCGCCTTCGATTACATAACCAAGCCCTTCGATGTCGATGAGATTCGCATCGTGGCCCAGCGCGCCGCCGACACTTCGGCTCTAAAGCGCGAGGTTCGAAGGCTACGCGGCGAGGTCGGCCAGCGTTACAGCGTGGAGAACATAATCGGCCGGGCGCCGTGTATGCAGGAGCTGTTCGAGACCATCGAAAGGGTGGCGCCGATGAAGACCACGGTGCTTGTTACCGGCGAGTCCGGGACCGGCAAGGAGCTGTTTGCCAAGGCGCTCCACTACGGCGGGCCGCGTGCCGGGCATTCCATGGTCACGCTCAACTGCGCGGCCATCCCGGAGAGCCTGCTCGAGAGCGAACTGTTCGGTCACGAGAAGGGCTCGTTCACCGATGCCCACGAACGCAAGCTAGGCCAGTTCGAACACGCCGACGGCGGCACGATATTCCTCGACGAGATAGGCGAGATGAGCCCCGCCCTTCAGGCCAAGATGTTACGTGTGCTCGAACAGGGCGAGATAAGGCGGGTCGGCGGCGACAAGCCTATCTTGGTCGATGTACGGGTGGTGGCCGCGACCAATCGCGACCTAATTGCGGACATCGAAGAGGACCGTTTCCGCGCCGACCTGTACTACCGTCTAAATGTGGTTTCCATAGAGGTCCCGCCGTTGCGCGAGCGTCTCGAGGACGTTCCCAGCCTGATTGCCCACTTCGTCGAGCGCAAGTCGGACGAGCTAAAGGTGCCGCGCCGCGAGTTGAGCCCGGCGGTGGTCGATGCGCTCCTGGCCCACACCTGGCCCGGCAATGTGCGTGAGCTGGAAAATGTCATCGAACGCATGATGGTGCTTGTGCCGGGCAACGGCACCATCGACACTAATCATCTTCCAGGCGGTCTGCTCGACGGCGCCCGGCCCGGCAACGGTGCAGCGGGTCAGCCACGCGAGCTGGTATTGGCCGGGCAAACAACGCTTGCCGATGCCGTCGATGAGTTCGAACGCGAAATAATCGGCGAGGCTCTAGAACGCGTTCGCTTCAATCAGACCCGTGCGGCTGAGAAGCTCGGCACCACCCGCCGTATACTCAAGTACCGCATGGACAAGCTCGGGATAGAGGCGGTGGAGAACTGAGAACCTCGTTGACAACCTGGGGGCGCTCCCGTAGAAGCCGCCCATGACCGACCCGGCTAGACTAGCCCTGCAACAGGCCCGGTCGGGCAAGGGCCTTTCCGACAACGAGGCCTACACGCTCACTCAGATAGAGGCAGACCGTACCGACGAACTGCTGGCCGCCGCCGCCGCCGTGCGCGACCGTCGCTGGCCAACGACACTGACATATTCGCCCAAGGTCTTCTTGCCGGTCACCAATCTCTGTCGCGACCGTTGCACCTACTGCACCTTCCGCCGCGACCCCGGACAGCCCGGTGAGTGGACGATGAGCCCGGCCGAGATAAGCGATTGGTCGGTGCGCGGACGCCGTCTCGGCTGCATAGAGGCGCTAATGTGTTTGGGCGACAAGCCCGAGGTCGCCTTCCGTGGCTTCAAAGACCTCTTGGGGTCGTATGGCTGCAATTCAACCGCCGAGTATGTCGCGTTGGCCTGTAGGCTGGCGCTCGACGAGGGCTTACTCCCGCACACCAACGCCGGGTTGCTCAGCAAGGACGAGATGGCCATGCTGCGCCCGCTCAACGTGAGCATGGGCCTGATGCTGGAGAACATCAGCCCTCGCCTTCGCGGCCGCGGCATGCCGCACGCCTGGGCGCCCGACAAAGAACCGTCGGCCAGACTGCAAATGATCGAGGAGGCTGGCCAGCTGCGTATCCCCTTTACCACCGGTATCCTTATCGGCATCGGCGAGACCGAGGCCGAGCGCATTGCCAGTTTGCTCGCGATACGCGGCCTACACCGCCGCTACGGACATATCCAAGAGGTCATCGTCCAGAACTTTCGCGCCAAGCCCGAGACCGGTATGTCGGAGGCCTCCGAGCCCGGTGATGACGAGATGGTGCGCAGCGTGGCCATCGCACGGCTTATTTTGGGCGAAGAGACCAGCCTGCAGGCTCCTCCAAATCTTAGCCCGGCCGCACACCGCCGGCTCATCCATGCGGGCATAAACGATTGGGGAGGCATCTCCCCTCTTACAATGGACTACGTTAACCCCGAGGCGCCCTGGCCGCACATCGACCGCCTGGCCGAGACCTGTGGCGAGGAAGGCTTCGAGCTTGTCCCTCGCCTGCCGGTCTATGATGAGTTCCTAAACGATGAGTTCATGGCGCCGGCCATGACCGAGGCCGTCGCGGCCAGAAGTGACACGCGGCTAGAGGCCAGCGCATCATGAGTTATGAGACCGAGACCAACGCCGACAACGTCGACTTCTTGCTCACCGATGAGCGCAGTCTCGAGCAGCGGATTGGCGCGGTCAGCCCCGGCCTTGCGGGCATTCTCGAGCGTGCGCTAGGCGGCACCCGCCCCTCGGTCGAAGAGTCCGTCAGGCTTCTTGACACACGCGGCAAAGAGCTTTCGGCCCTGGTCGCCACGGCCGACCGGATAAGGGCCGACGATGTCGGGCCGGTAGTGACCTATGTCGTCAACCGCAACGTAAACTGGACCAACGTCTGTTTCGTGGGCTGTAAGTTCTGTGCCTTTGCCCACCTAAAGGGAGACGAAGAGGCCTACGAGCACGACATGGACAATGTGCTGGGCCGCATCGAGCAGGGCATCGAACGGGGTGCCACCGAGATATGCATGCAGGGCGGACTCAACCCCGAGATGCCCGATGACGGATATCTGCAGATTCTGCGCGCGGTACACGAGGCCTTCCCAGATACCCACATACACGCATTCTCTCCGATGGAGGTGATGTACGGTGCCCGCCGCATGCGGCTTGGTTATCGCGAGTTCATATCTCTGTTGATGGAGGCCGGTCTGGGCAGCATGCCCGGTACCGCGGCCGAAATCCTCGACGACGAGGTCCGCGAGATTCTAAGCCACAAGAAGCTCGATGTGGCCAACTGGACCGAGATTATCCGTACCGCCCATGAGCTGGGGCTGCCAACCACATCGACGGTGATGTACGGGCATATAGAAACACCGCTGCATGTGGCCCGTCACATAGACCTCTTGCGCCGGCTCCAGGCCGAGACCGGAGGGTTTACGGAGTTCGTGCCCTTGAGGTTCATCTGGCAGAACACCGTGCTTTATCGCGAGGGCCGGGTCCGGCCGATACCGCAGGGGCAGCTCGATATGGCCGTTTACGCGACCAGCCGTCTGATGTTGCGTGGGCTTATCGACAATTTGCAGACCTCCTGGGTCAAGCTCGGCCACGAACTGGCCGCGCTCTCCTTGGCCGCCGGCTGTAACGATGTTGGCGGGACCCTGATGGAAGAGAGCATATCGCGCGAGGCCGGCGCAGATGCCGGCGAGTACACCTCGGTCGAGGAGCTACGCGCGATGGTCACGCGGATGGGACGCATACCGCAACAACGCAACACCCTGTACGGTCATCTCGACGGTACCGGTGCTCCGGGAGAGGACGGTGGCGGGCATTACGATGCTGGCCGGTGGCGTGGGAGCAGCCAAGCTCCTGCGCGGACTGGCACGCTTAACTGACCCGGAGAACCTTACGGTCATCGTCAACACCGGCGATGACGACGAGTTCTACGGCCTGTCGGTCTCACCCGACCTAGATACCATCGTTTATACCTTGGCCGGCATGGCCTCGCGCAGGACCGGCTGGGGCATAGCCCGCGACCGCTTTACGGCCCTTGCCGAGCTCGAGGTTCTGACCGGCCAGGATGCCTGGTTCAATCTCGGTGACCGCGACCTGGCCACCCATATCTTTCGTACCCAACAGCTCGGCCGAGGACGCCGGCTGAGCCAGGTGACCAGCGATATTTGCAAGGCGCGGGGGGTTCGGGCCCGGGTGCTGCCGATGAGCGACGACAGGGTCAGGACCGTGGCCGTGACCGACCGGGGACGGCTCAGTTTCCAGCACTACCTTGTGCGCGAGCGGGCCCGGCCCAAGGTCTTGCGGCTGAGCTTTACGGGGGCGCTTCGTGCCCGCCCCGCCCCCGGTGTTCTTAGCGCCATTGCCCGGGCCAAGACGGTGGTCATCGCCCCCAGCAATCCCTTGGTCAGCATCGCACCGATGCTGACCGTACCCGGTATACGTCAGGCACTCCGGCGGGCGCGTTCGCGAGTGGTGGCAGTCAGTCCTCTCATCGGTGGCCGCTCGGTAAAGGGTCCGCTTCCGGCAATGCTACGGTCGATGTCGCTTGGCCGTGGGACCGCGGCCATCGCGGAGTTCTACCGGGGGCTGGCCGGTCACTTGGTGGTCGCCCCCGGCGACCTGCCCTCGCGCCGGCAGCCGGGTTGGCCCGAGCTTGTCGAGCACGACACATTGATCGGTGATGTCGGTCGTGCCCGCCGATTGGCCAAGTTCATGTTAGAGCTTGTGACTCAGGACAGCTGAAATGGTTACCGTACTAATACCCATCGAGGGAATCCCCGAAGTCGCTGAGGGCGACGATCTGGCCGAGCAGATCATCGAGGCGCTGGAAAGCTCCCGGGTCGGAATCAACGAGAACGACGTTGTCGTTGTCTGCCAGAAGGTCGTCTCCAAGGCCGAGGGCCGTGTGGTCAGGCTGTCGGATGTTGAACCTTCCGAGCGGGCGCTCGAGTTTGCCGGCAGTCATGACAAGGACCCACCGCTGGTCGAGCTTGCCCTTAAAGAAGCCCGTGAGGTCCTGCGTATGCGCGACGGCCATCTTATCACCGCGACCGGGCCGGGCTGGGTCGGTGCTAACTCGGCCATCGACCGTTCCAACCAGGCTGGCGATGACGAGGTCACCCTCCTTCCCGAGGACGCCGACCGTTCGGCGGCCTCCCTGCGAGATTCCTTGATGGCCCATTTCGGGCAGCAGTTGGCCGTGGTGGTGTCCGATACCTTCGGGCGGCCTTGGCGGCTGGGCCAGATAGACCTGGCCATCGGTGCCGCCGGTATCGAGGTGTTACGTGACCTGGGCGGCGGGCTCGACCGTGGCGGGCGCCGGCTCGAGCACACAGTGGTCGCGGTTGCCGACCAGTTGGCCGGGGCCGCAGGGATGGTCATGGGCAAGGCCGATGGCATTCCGGCAGTGCTGGTTCGGGGTTTTGCTTACCAGTCGGGCAAGGGCCGGGCCCGGGACATGATCCGCCCGCCCGAGGACGATCTGTTCCGCTAGGGCCGGGAACGGCGAACGATGTCGGTGCTAAAAGATCCCGCACGCCTGTTTTGGCGCAATTTTTTTACAATCCTGCGCCCCGCTGTCGCGCTCGGCCAGTGGACGACCATCGCGGTGTTTGCAGCCGGCCTGTTCGAAGTACGCTTCCCGGTGTGGGCGCACGTTATCGGCCCGCTGGTTTTTCTCGGACTCAACTCGGCGGCCTTCGCATTGCCGCTGTCGCAGGCCGGAGCAATCGGCATGTTGCGCCGCGTGCATCTTGCGGTGGGTTTCATCTCGCTGTTCACCTTCGGCTGCGTCTTAATCGTTCATGCCGGCTTTGCCGCCGTCTGGGTCCTGGCCCAACTGGCTGCGGTTCTGGGTGCGGCCCCCTTGCCCGATGTTTTCTGGACCCTGGCGCTGCGTGGTTCTGCCTATGGGATGTTGATGGTCGCTGCCGTGATGGTCTATGGCTACGTGTTCGGCCAGGCCCGGCTCAGCTTCGAGGAGTTGGACGTGTTCATCGAAGGGCTGCCCGAGGTCTTCGACGGGCTGCGTGTGGTTCAGCTAAGCGACATTCATATGGGCATCTTCATGTCGCCCCAGCAGCTCGGCGTTTACGTCGATGAGGTCAATCGTCTGGCACCCGACCTCATATGCATTACCGGCGACATTGCGGCCGACCTTGCCGGTCTCGAGGCCGGCATGGATCAACTGGCCCGGCTCGAGGCACGCCTGGGGGTCATCGCCATCCTCGGCAACCACGACGTTTACTGCGGGGCCGACCGTGTTGCCGAGTTGCTCAGGCGCGGCACCACCTTCGAGGTGCTGCGTGACGATGTCGCGGTGGTCGAGAGCGGCGGGGCAAGGCTCCACGTGGTGGGCATCGAGGACCGTGGCGGACCCGACCATTTCCGCGGGCTAAAGCGAGACGAGCGTCTCGACCGTCTCTGTGAGCGCGTACCCGCGGGCAGCCCCTTCGTGCTGCTCACTCACCGTCCCGACCTCTTCAAGCATGCCGCCCGCCTGGGTGCGTCCCTGGTGCTGGCCGGCCATACCCATGGTGGCCAGCTGGCCCTGCCCTGGCCGCGCAGGCGCCCCTTGTCGATTGCGCGCTTCATCACCCCGTGGGCGCGTGGGACCTACAGGGCCGGCGGCAGCGTTCTCCACGTCAACTGCGGTCTCGGGGTCACAGGCCAGCCGATACGTCTGGCCACCCCGCGGGAGGTGACGGTCATCCGTTTGGCGAAATCCGCCGACCATACTGCTACAATACGAACTTGATTGGGGGTGAAGGCATGGCGGCTGTGATTGGGATCGTGAGGAACGGACTGAAACAGGCCACCGAGCTTGGGGTCTTGCTGGTGGCCTTTGCCATCCTCATCTATCTGCTGTTCGGCCCCTCGGTGCCATTTATGGGCGCGGCCGTGGCCACCAACCTGGGGGCGCTCTTTGCCGCGCTCGGCGACAATGCCCTGGCCGGTCTGGTAACCGTGGCCGTGGTTCTCTATCTGTTCGATAAGCGTCGCGCCTCGGTCTGAGACCAGCTTCTTGCCACTCGCGTCCGGCCTGGATAAAACGCGCCGATGGCCGACGAGATACGTCACGACTGGACCACCGCGCAGGCCCGTGAGCTTCACGATCTGCCCCTTCCGGACCTGATCTTCCGGGCCCAGGCCCTGCACCGGGTTCACCATGACCCTGCCGAAGTGCAGCTCTGTTCCCTGCTGTCGATAAAAACCGGTGCCTGCCCGGAGGATTGCGCCTATTGTCCGCAATCTGCCCACTACCAGACCGGGGTCGAGGCCGAGAAACTCATGGATGTGCCCGACGTCCTGTCCAAGGCCGCGTTGGCCCGCGAGGCCGGAGCGAGCCGGTTCTGTATGGGCGCGGCCTGGCGCGAGGTCCGTGACGGAGCCGAGTTCGATTCGGTGCTCGAAATGGTCCGTGGCGTGAGGGGCCTTGGGATGGAGGCCTGCGTGACCCTTGGCATGTTGACCGCCGAGCAGGCCCGCCGCTTGGGCGAGGCCGGGCTGACGGCCTACAACCACAATTTGGATACCTCGCCGGAGTTCTACGGTGAGATAATCACCACCCGCCAGTATCAGGACCGCTTGGACACTCTGACCCATGTCCGTGATGCCGGCGTCACCGTTTGTTCGGGTGGCATAATCGGCATGGGCGAAAGCACCGACGACCGTTGCGCGATGCTGGTAGAACTGGCCACGCAGCCGCGTCATCCCGAAAGTGTTCCGATAAACGCATTGGTCGCGGTCGAGGGCACGCCTCTGGCCGACTGCGAACCTGTGGCTGCCATGGAGATGGTCCGGATGGTGGCCACCGCACGTATCATGATGCCGGCCTCTGTGGTTCGTTTGTCGGCCGGGCGCACCGAGATGAGCGAGGAAAGCCAGATGCTCTGCTTCCTGGCCGGCGCCAACTCAATCTTCTATGGTGACAAACTGCTGACCACCGGCAATCCCGACCACCTGGCCGACGAGGCCATGCTTGAGGCCGCCGGCCTAAGGCCGATGAGCGCGCCCACCGAACGCGCCCGGGCCTCTTGAGCACCCGTTTTACCAACAAGGTCGTTGCCATAACCGGCGCCGGTTCCGGTATAGGCCGCGCCGCGGCCCTGGCCTTTGCAGCCGAGGGTGCGCAGGTGTTGGTCAATGATCGTGAGGCCGACCGGGCCGGCCAGGCCGCCGCCGATATCACCGCTGCCGGTGGGGCCGCTTCGACATTGGTCGGTGATGTCTCGCTCTCGCAGACCGTCGACCAAGTGGTCGGCGAGGCGGTGTCGCGTTACGGGCGCTTGGACGTCATGGTCAACAATGCGGCCTGTTCGACCGGCGGACCGATAGGCGACACCAGTGATGAGACCTGGCGCGAGGTCATGTCGGTCACCCTCGACGGGGTATTCTACGGGGTCCGCGCCGCTATGCGGGTGATGTCCGAACAGGGGTCGGGCTCGGTGATAAACATCTCTTCGGCCGCCGGGCTCGGCGGTGAGCCCGGTCTGTCCGCATATGGGGCGGCCAAGGCCGCAGTCATGCATCTTACCCGCACGGCTGCGCTCGAAGGGGCCGCCAGCGGTCTCAGGGTCAACTGCGTATGTCCGGGTACCATTGCCACGCCACCGATGCTGGCCTGGGCTGACATGTTGCCAGGCGGCCGCGAGGAGCTTAGCCAACGGCTTCCCGGCGGTCGTATGGGGACGGTCGACGAGGTCGCTGCGGTCATCTTGTTCCTGGCCTCCGACGAGGCCTCCTACGTCAACGGCGCGGTATATACCGTTGATGACGCGGTCTCGGCCGGCTCGTGTTGAGGCCGCCGGGGGTTTAGGTTTGTCCGTGGCCCGAATGAACCAAGAAAATGTCCAAGCCCTCGTAGCCTCCATCATGGCCGAGCGCGCTGCGAGTGCCGACGGTCCCGAACCTTTGATATCGACCGAAGAGATGGCCGAGGTGATGAGCCACCCGCTGGCGATCGAGCATGTGAGCGAGATGCTCGAGCGCGAGCCCGGGTCCTGCGGGCCGGGCACCGAGGCGCCCGACTTCTGTCTGCCTCGGGTCGATGGTGGTGGCAGCGTTCGCTTGTCCGACCATTTCGGCAAGCGCCCGGTGGCCCTCATCTTCGGCAGTTACACTTGACCTCCTTTTCGCGCCTCGGCGGGGCGCCTGAACGAGATTTACCGGACCTATCGTGACCGTGTCGATTTTTACGCCGTCTATATCAGAGAGATACATTCGAGCGACGGGTGGCAGGTCTCTCACAACGAGACCGACGACATCATCTACCGCCAGCACCGTTCTATGGAAGAACGCACCGAGGTCGCCCAGGCCTGCTCGCTCGGGCTTGAACTAGAACCGACCGTGCTGGTCGATGAGATGAACGACGAGGTGATGAAAGCCTACAACGCGCTGCCCGAGCGGCTCTACCTTGTCGATAGCCGTGGCCAGGTCGCCTACCAGGGCGGAATAGGCCCGGTCATGTTCATGCCCGAGGAATGGGAACGGGCCATAGCGGACCACCTTGCCGGAGCCGAAGCAGATTGAAGCGCACCTGTCCCGCATAGAGCGGGACGGCTATACGGTCATCGAGGGGGCGGTCGAGCCCGGCCTGCTCGATGCCTTGACCGATGACCTGCTCCGTCTTGAGCGCGACCTAGAGAGGGTTCCGATCAAGAACGATTTTGAGGGCGAGCACACCGTTCGTATCTACAACCTTCTGGCCCACGGGCGTCTCTACGAGGCCATCCCCGTCCACGAGGCCGTCCTGCCGGTGGTAGAGGGGGTGCTCGACGATGGCTGTCTCATCTCGTCCTTGTCGTCTATCTCCATCAACCCGGACGAGACGGCCCAGCCCATCCATGCCGACGACCAACTGATACCCTTGCCCAAGCCCCATCCGGCGATCATCTGTAACACCATGTGGGCGCTGACCGATTTTAGCGAGGACAACGGCGCGACCCGCGTCGTTCCCGGCTCCCACAAGTCAGGGACATCGCCCGAGTACAGCAGTCATTATGACAGCGTGGCCTGCGAGATGTCGCGTGGCAGCGTGCTGGTCTGGCACGGAAGCCTTTGGCACGGTGGGGGCGCCAACCGCTCGCAAGAGCGCCGCGTGGGAATCGCCATGAACTATTGCGCCGGTTTCATCCGCCAGCAGGAGAACCAGCAGCTCGGCGTTCCGCGAGAGACGGTGCGGGGCTTTTCCCCCCGCTTGCGGGAGCTTGTCGGTTACGGCGTCTACAACAGCCTCATCGGCCACGTGGACAGGAAGAACCCGGCCGAGCTGCTCGGCGAGGCCGGCGAGCACCGTATGGTCTGGGACTACTCGGCCTCTTCGTAGCTCATCGATACGGACTCGTTCTCGGCGACCAAGCGCGACTGAAGTAGGCGGCGGGCCGGCACGTTGCTGTCGAGTATGTAGTCGAAGAAGGCCAGCGTGCCGGCCTGCACCAGCTCCTGCTGCACATTGTGGTTCATGGTCGAGTCTGGCGGCAGCGGGCAGATCGGTTCGCAGATCGACGCCGTCGTATCGATGCCGGTGGCTGCGCCCCCGAGATAGTCATCCGGGATCGTGATGCCTACGGTACTGGGCCGCTGGCTGCCGGGCGGGAACTGCGGCGCGCAGAAAAGCTCCTCGTCGCCGTTGGCGTCCGGGTCGCTTATGAGGAGGTTGGCAAAGCCGATGTGGGTGCCCTCCTCGATGAGCATCAGGTACTTGATTGGGTTGGCCCTCTGGTAGGGGATGACCGCGTTGCTCGTCACCGGCGTTATCATGTCCTCGGTGCCGCCCATGATCAGGAGAGGGATCGATGCAGAGTCATACATCGCCTCGTCAAAAACACAGGCCAGTGGGGCCAGCGCCACGACCGCTTCTATGCGGTCATCGCTGACCTCGGAGTGAAACCCGGCAAGAAGCGAGGTCGCCCCGCCCAGCGAATGGCCGGTGGCGCCTATCCGGCTGCTGTCCACGCGGCCGTAGAAGAGGTGGTCGGGATCGTTGTTCCAGCCGAGCACCGTGTCGATGAGGAAGCTGACGTCGCGCGCCTGCTCGTCAATGTCGAGGAGCGTCATGGCGTCGGCCGGCGTGAAGAGGTTCGATAGCGGGAAGGTCGGGGCCACCACTATGTAGCCGTGGCTTGCCAGGTGGCGGGTGAGGTCCATCGAGTCGATGTTCGTGCCGCCGAAGCCGTGGGAACGTATTATGAGCGGGTAGCTCTTGGCCTCATCTACCAGTGCCGCGTCCTCTCGTTGGTCCACATATACCGGCGCATCGGCCGGATACCAGATTTGGGTGGGCAGCGTGCGCGACGGGAGTTCGGGCAGGGAGCCGCTGGCCTGGGTCGTGCGGGTGTCGTCGACGAGTTCCAGGGTTAGATGCCCTACCCCGTAGTCGCCACGTGTTGCGAAATCGTCGGTTCCCAGGTCGAGCAGGTCGGCCTCAACCTCGGCGAAGCCGGCGTCTATCAGGGCCTCAACCGTCGTTGTGTCGCCATTGGTGGCGCAGGCGCTCTTGGCTTCGGTCTTGGCAAAGGCAGCAGCGTATTTGGATTGGCACTTGGCATAATCAGGGGTCAGACCTTTGATCGTAGCTTTTGAGAGGCCTTTGTGGAGGCACATGCATAGCTTGCCCGCCGCTTTGATCTTCTTGCTTGCGCACTTGCGGGCGCCCTTACTGAGGTCCCCGGCCGGGACCAGCGCTGTGTTGACAGTTGAGCAGAAGTTATCGATTCGCTGATCGACCGCCTGACTGTCGCCTTCCGTGCGGCACCACCCCTGTCCTTTGACATCGGCCTTGTTGAAATCTTTAGTAATTTTGGGCGCACATTTTCCGAAATCTGCGGCGACGCTTTTGGCCACTGCTTTTGCCAACGCTTTGTGCCGACACATGCAGTCCTTGCCCGCCGCCTTAAGCTTAGCTGACGCACATTTCAGTCCGAGCACGTAGGGGTTGGCAGGTGCCTGAGTGGCCGTGGCGGCCACCAGAAAGGCTGCCACGGTGGCGAGCAGTAGACCTCTTGTCGCGGCTTGCATCACCCGTCCAGGTTAGCTGGGGTCGGCCGAGATTGTCCACCCGGACGGCCGTTTTCACCCGCTCGGGGGGTAGGAAATGCCGGGGCCGGGAGTCGAACCCGGACGGGCGTTGGCCCAGGGGATTTTAAGTCCCCAGTGTCTACCAGTTCCACCACCCCGGCAGGCGGCGTCCTGGGCAGGTTAGCCGCCGTTGGCCCTCGCGTTAAGCGGCGGGTCGCCGGCGGGCTGCCAGACCAGTGAGGGGCGGCCCGCGATAAGGCCGGCCAGAGAGGACAGTTCGATGCGCCAGGGGCTGAGTTCGAGCAGGCCGTAGCTGGAGTCTGAAGGACCGTCGGGCCAGAACAGTCCAAGATCGTAGCCCATCGGTGCCGGTGCATCTCCGAACAGACGCCAGACCCTGGCCTTTTCCTCGGCTGATTCCTCCCAGCGCGAGATGCATTCGGCGTAGACCTGTTCGTGGGCCGGGTCCCAGTAGCTAAGTGAAAGGTAGCGGTTGGCCGCGAGGTCGGCCTCTTTTGGGGAGTGGCGGCCGGTGGCGACCCAGGCCCGGGATCCTTCCCAAATCGGGTGCAGGATGCGCGAGCGCAGCCTTCCGTCGGGCATCTGCGTGGCCGTTGTGCACCACACGATACGCTCGACCCTTCTCGACAGCTCGGTCTCAATCTCACCGAAGTCGGATGCACGCATATGTCGCTCCCCTTTTGACTCACTATCCAAGCCAGCGGACAATTAAACAGCTTGGCGTTCCTATCGTGAAAGCTACTGCTGTCAAACCCCGGCGCATGCGCCCCTTCGAGGCCCTGCGCGCGATGCGCCGTCTGTTGGCTGACCCCGAGGCCACCGAAGAGGTCTTTGTCATCATTCGCGCCCTGGCCGGCTGGCGAAGTTATGAACGCCTGTTCCGGCGCGTCCTGGCCGACCCTGCCGGGCGCCGCGTGCTCGAACGCGAAAGCGGCCTGCTCGAACTGCTGGGTGACCAAGAAGGTCTCCGGGCCATGCCCGAGGGCTGCCTCGGGCGTGCCTACGCCGACTTCATTGTCACCGAGCAAATCACGCCCGACGGACTGGTGGCAGCCAGCGAGGCCAACGAGGTCGACTACATCGACCCACGCGCCGAGCGCCTGGGTCTGCGTCTGCGCGACACCCACGATCTTTGGCATGTGATGACCGGCTACGGACGCGACCTGGTCGGCGAGGCTGCGCTCCTGGCCTTTACCTATGCCCAGACCCGCAACCTCGGCATCGCCTTCATCGTCGTCATGGCACTGCTAAGAGGCCGCGCCGAAGGGGTGCGTGGTCTGGCGGCCCTGTACTGGAAAGCCTACCGGCGCGGTTGCCGGGCCGGTCTGTTGGCGGCGGTCGATTGGGAGGCCGAACTGTCCCGCCCCCTCGACGACCTGCGCACTGAGTTGTTTGTCGGCGCTCCGGCGACCTACGATGCGCTCAGGACGGCCGAGATGCCGGCGGCCTGACAACTAAAGCAATACTGGAACTTCCCTTCGGTGGAGGCGGCGACCGGATTCGAACCGGTGAATGGAGGTTTTGCAGACCTCTCCCTTAACCA
>JAYGCK010000078.1:0-8771 GCA_046583395.1 Deltaproteobacteria bacterium | reverse complement strand
GGGCGGGCCGCGCGGGCCCTCGGCCTAGCTCCGCCACCCTTCCGACTGCCCGCCGCCGACCAGACCAGACAGAGCGCCTAGCGCTTTTGTGCGCTAACAACGCGCAGTGACCGATTTTTCGGTTGACAGACAAGCAACCGGGGTGGTTTATTCCCCTCGCTGATAAGGAGATCAACCGCCTGCTGGCAGCAGTCACAGGACCGTTCGGCACCGAAACGGCCTCAAGGGGGTGCCGGTTCGGCCTATAGTCGGAAAAAGGAGTCCCAACCCACAAAAAACGTAACCGATACTGATTATTTGAGCCGCGGTCCCGTCATAAAAGGTGTTGGACCAAGGCTCCGAAAAGGGAGTTCAAAGGGCCATATATGAGCAATGCTAATGAATGTGGCGGTGTTATTTCATCTTAGTTTATAGTTGTTCATAGTATGGCGCGGTGTATAATAACGCTGTGCATCACCGCGCACCCTGCTGATACAGCGGGGGCGGGAGGAAAAAATGGCTGATCGTTTCGTAAATCTCTTCGAACCGGACACCTTGCTACCGGCCCAGTTCTTCGCGGCCTTCTCGCGCGAAGGCGGCCTGGTGCGTGAGCGCCGCCTGATGCTCGCCGTCCTTCAGGACGCCGTCGAGTGCTACCAGAAATACGCGCTGGCCCGTGACCCAAAGGGCCGGGCGTTGTTCGAGGGCGCCGAGGAATGGATCGATTCCGGCGAGCGCGACTGGCCCTTCTCCTACGAGAACATCTGCGAGATTCTTGGGCTCAACCCCGAGTACATCCGCGGCGGCCTGTCGAAGTGGCGCCAGCAGCGTTCCCCGCTCAAACGCCGTAGTGCCCGCATCGTCCCCCTCCAGGAGCGTCTCCTGGCCCTGGGCGAGGCCGGCGCCGAGGAAGAGGCCCTTCTCGAGGCTTCCTAAGCCATCTGACCGACGGGCTTATACAGCCCAAAAGCCCCCCGTTTGGGGGGCTTTTTTTATGGGGTTGACGGTTCGGGGATACCGTGGCGACCATGGAAGGATGGCGAGACGGCCAAAGATTGCACCTGAGGCGGTGCTCACAGCAACGCTTACCCTCATAGCCATTCTAGCAATGGCCGCCGCAGCTGCGGCCGAGGGCCCGCTCCACGCACTACCGGCACTGTCGACCGGCGTAAGTATGGACCGCTTGGACGCCGTACGGGCGATAAACGACCGCAAGGCCATGACGGCCAGCCTTAAAAGGGAGGCGCGTCATTCCGAGATTCGTGACCTGGCCCTTTATACCGCCCGGCGCCCGCGCGAGGTCGCTCACGCCTTGAGAAGCACCTACGGGCCCGACAACTTCCTGGCCCGCGGGGCCACCGCTATCGCGACCATCGTCAGGATAACCGAGCGGAGCAGTCAGGCCCGGCTCGGTGCCACGAACCCGGCAAGTCCGAAAGCCGGCAAAGCGGGACTGTTCGGTCTTTCCGGACCGTCGACCCCACGATTGCGGTCGCGGGTGACCAACAAAGAGATCGGCGTAAAACTGTCCTCGAAGTGGTAGGCTGCCCGGCGGCCGTCTAACCGGGGTCGGGGCTGGGCGGATAGTCGCCCACGGGATCACCACGCTCGTCAAACTCTATGGGCGCTGAGATGGGCTCGGCTGGCCAGTTAACATAGCTGACGTCGGTCGGGATACCGCTTGCCGCCTCAACCACAGCCTCCAAGCGTTGGCGGTCCACATAACGCTCCAGGCCCATCTCCTCGACCAGCTCCTGGGCCAGAAGCCAGGGCCAGGGAACGACGCCGTATATGTCGGCGTGGACTTCGACGAAGACACGGCCGCCGCGCATACCCATCTTGACGGGCTGGTAAACGAAGCGTCCCTTTCGACCGACCTCGACTATGGGGAAGAAGGCCTCGATGTCCTCGGCATACATACGAACGCAGCCACGGCTGACCTGCATGCCAATGCCCCAATCCTTGTTGGTGCCGTGGATGGAATAAGCCGGAAGCGTAAGTTCGATGCGGTGACTGCCCAAGGGGTTGTCGGGGTCACCACCCTTTATCAAGCGATCGTTGCGTCCTAGCTCGCGGCGGCGCTCGCGGCGAATCGGCTCCGGTACCACCCAGGCCGGGTCCTCGGTCTTACCACGAATCTTGAACTCGGCCTGTGGGTTCTGCCAGTCCCTGCGGCCCAATCCGACCGGGTAACTCAGCACCATCGAGGAACGTCCGCTCGGCCTCGGCGAGGGCATGTAGTAGTAAAAGCGCATTTCCGGGATGTTGAGCACCAGCCCCTCGTGATCGGTCCTGGGCAGTATCCACTCGGTCGGCAGCACCAGGGACTGGCCGCGCTCGGGCACCCAAGGGTCGACGCCCGGATTGGCGTTGACCAGTTCGTTGTAACCGAGGTCAAAACGGCGGGCGAGTTCGAGAAAGGTGTCTCCGTCGCCGATGCTGTAGTGCTGGCTGGTGCCTATTACGGTCTGCAGGTTCTTGAGACCCTGTCCGCTGCGGAAAAAGTGGGTGACGACCTGCCGGGGTTCGCGCTTGGTCCGGACCGCATCGCCCCGGTCAGCGGCCGCCGGACCGGCCAAGACCATGCTGGCCACTAGAACTGCGCTGGTCAGCTTATCGTTCATCGAAGAGGGGCAAACGCTACAATCATCACCCTCAGTCGCAAATGACCAGACGGCACTGTTCGGGCAGCATCCGCTGCAAACGGCGCACGACCTGTCCGCGCAACAAGCGGTCCATCGCCGAACGGGTGGGCGAGCCGATCATCACGCCGGCCACCGACAGCTCCTCGACCGCATGCGCGATGCCGAGGGCCGCGTTGTGCGAGGCCGTCCATATCGGCACCAGCTCGACACCAGCCTCGGCTGCCTGCACGGCCGCCCGGGTAAGGGCCTGTATGCCGCCCTGGCTCGGCAAAACGCCCTCCTCGCTCGGGAACAGTCCCGGCCACTCTTCGACGAACAAACAGTACAGCGCCGATTCTCCCATACCTCTGGCACGCCGTATTCCCTCGGCGACGACGTCATCATTGGTCCCGCTAACGGCCACCAGGGTCGAGCTCTTGACGAATGGAACGACCTCGCGGGCCTCGGCCAAGGTGATGATGTCGTGAATCTCCTCACTGGCCACCCGTTCACCGACACCAATCTTGGCCATGTCGCGCTTGGCCACCATCGGCAGGGTGTGGAAGGCGTCCTTTATCCATCCGCGCCTTAGCCCGGTCCCGATCAGCATTCCGACGGCCGCCAAGGTTCCGCCAAACAAGGTCGCCGTCGGTTTCTCGACCATGTTCACTATCCAGGCGGTTATGACCATCACGGTCGGAAGAACGCCGAACCAGAATCCCAAGCCGCGCTGTCCCTCGCGCCAGCGTATGCGGTCGAGTCCGCCCGATTCGATAATGAAGGCTCCGAGCAGGCCAAAAGCATACAGGTCGCCGAGCAGCCCCAGCTCACCGCCGGTTGCCCAGATAATCGCGATGGGGACCACCGTGGCAAAACGGATGGCAAGGTAAGGCGTGTTGAAGCGCGGGTGACGGCGGCGCATCCGGTTGGGGAAGTACCGTCTTTCGGACAACGCAACGAAGACGTGGTAGGCGCCGATGATCGCCGTGTTGGCCGCGAACAGGAGCAACGAGGAGGCCGTTACCACCACGGCCAGCCCCAGCAGGCTGCCGCCCTGGGTAAATGCCAACTGGGAGATGAGCCGTTCGCTGGCTACCTCGCCGCCGGCCGCCGGCAATACGCCGACCGAAAGGACCGCCAGGGTCGGTGAGGTCAACAGTACGGTCACCACCACACTGGCCATGGTCATCCGTGCTGTGCGCCTGAGCGGTTCGCGTATGACCGGGGCCAGTTGGCTCATGCTCTCCAACCCCGAGAAAGCCAACCAGGCCGCGCCAAAGCCGATCAGCATCTCGCGGCGGCCCAGCTCGCCGACGCCGCCGAAGACCGCAGCTGCCAGCGCCCGCCACCGTTCGGCGTCTCCGCCAAGTTCGTAGGCGGTGACCGCAACAACGACTAGGTTGGTAAGGAGCGAAGCCGCGGCCATGCCGAGCGACAGGGTCGCGCTCTCGCGCAGACCTATGGTGTTGACGGCCCCGAGCAGCAGGAGTCCGGCGATGGCATAGAGCGGCACGTTCGCGCTGACATGCGAGAAGAAGGCGGCGGCCGAGCCGCCGGCCAGCGCGTCATTGGCGCTGGCCAGATAATGGAAGGCTGCCACTGAGGAGATTGCGCAGGTGAGGAAGAAATCGACGGTAATGAACATGCCGCCCAGCGCGCCTATCCGCTCACCGAAGGCCATGTGGCCTATTGCGACCACACCGCCGCCTTCGGGCGTGCGCTCGACTATCTCGACGTATTTGAGCGCTAGAAGGACGAAACCGACGGCGGTAAGAATGATGAAGAAGGGAGCAAGGCTGCCGATTCCCTCGCGGTCGTAAAGTATCCCCGGGACATAATAGACCGAGGTCCCGATGTCGCAGAAGACCACCGCCCAGGCCAGCAGCCAGGTGAGTTGGCGAACCCCGCCGCCTTGTTTAGACAGAGCCAAGGACAGACCTATCGACGGCCGGTATCAGCCGGTACGGAGACGTTCGGACAGTTCGTCTTCGGTCATGGCCGCCGGCATGCAACTCATAGCCCTGCAGACCCAGGCCGCCGCCTCCCCCCCATCAACATTTTTACTCCTCACTGGCTCGGGGAGCCAGTCGTCGGCTCCCTTGACGCGCACCAGGCAGGCCTCCCGCTGTTTGCCCCGGGTGACCACACGGACCAGCCTCTCGGCCGCTTCGCTCTCAGGACCGCTGACCACGACCGTGGCATAACCGGCCAGCTCGCGCGTAGCCACCGTCAGCAGATGACCGGCACCGTAGGGGGCGTCGAGCCCACCAGCCAAGGCACCCTCGAGCGCGGCCCGGCCGGCCCGCCGGTAGTCATCCTTGCCGGTCAACACGAACAGCCGCAGCAGCAGCTCGGTGGCCACCGAACTACCGGCCGGAACCGCCGAATCCTGTAGCTCGCGGGTACGGACGAGCAGGTCCTCGTGGTGAGCGGCGGTGAAACGAAAGCCCCCGCGCTCGCTGTCCTCGAAATCGGTCACCACCGTATCGGCCATTGCCATGGCCGCTTCCAGGTAGGGCCGGGCATCCTGGCCCGAAAGGGCGTGGAAAAGCTCGAGACAGGCCCGTCCGAAAAAAGCATAGTCGTCGAGAAAGCCTTCGACCCGCGCCTGCCCCTGGGCCGAAAAACGCAGCAAGCGGCCGTCGCGGTACATGTGGGCCAGTATGTGGTCGGCCGCACCTCTTGCGGCCTCGACCAGGTCGTCGCGTTCCAGAACCACACCGGTACGGGCAAGCGCCGATACCATGAGCCCGTTCCAATCGACGAGGAACTTTTGGTCGGTAGCCGGTGCCACCCTGGTGGACCTGGCCGCAAGCATCAGCCGGCGTGCCCGCTCGATGCGGCCGGCGGCCTCGCCGGTGTCCAGACCGAACATCCGGGCCGTTTCCTCGAGCGTTAGCAGGGTCCTCAGAACGTTCTTGCCCTCGAAGTTACCTTCTTCGCTGACATCAAAATAACGGCAGACCAGTTCGTGGTCCTGTTCTCCGACCACCGCGCGGACCTCCTCGGGGGTCCAAACGAAGAACTTGCCCTCCTCGCCCTCGCTGTCGGCATCCTGGGTGGCAAAGAAGGGACCGTCCGCCGAACGCATCTCGGCCAAGAGATAGTCGGCGATGCCCCCGGCCACCCGTCCGTAGGCCGGCTCGTCGAATACCAGCGCAGCCTCGGTGTAACAGTCGGCCAAAAGGGCCTGGTCGTAGAGCATCTTTTCGAAATGCGGCACC
This sequence comes from Deltaproteobacteria bacterium, assembly GCA_046583395.1. Lineage (GTDB taxonomy): Bacteria > Desulfobacterota > Binatia > UBA1149 > CAYXZP01 > CAYXZP01. The sequence continues at coordinate 2,944 of JAYGCK010000078.1, read as the reverse complement.
AGCCAGTAACGGTCGACCGAATAGCGGTGAAACCCACCGCCTAGCTGGTCGTGTATGCCGCCGGCAGCCATACGGTCGAGCGCGGTCCGGACAAGCCCGGAGCGGGCATCGTCGGCACCGAAACGATCGAGACCCATGAGAAAGACCAAGGACATGGTCCCCGGGAACTTGGGTTGGCTTCCGAAGCCCCCCCAGCTCTCGTCCATAAGTGTGGTCAGGCGTCGCCCGGCATCTAGCAAGCCCTCACTCGTAAGTTCGCCGGGTTGGCGCCCCGGTTCGGCGGCGAGCAGTTCGGCGATGCGCTGGCCGCTCTCCCGCACCTTGTCGCCCTGTTCGACGAAGGCCCGGTGGGCACCGGCCAGCACACGGGGAAAGCCCGGCATGCCGCCGCGGTCCTCGGGGGGAAAGTAGGTCCCGGCATAGTAAGGCCTCAGGTCGGGCGCCAGAAAGACGGTCATCGGCCAGCCCCCGTGCCCGGTCATCATCTGCACAGCCTTCATGTAGATGTTGTCGAGGTCGGGCCTTTCTTCACGGTCGACCTTTATGCAGACAAAGTGCTCGTTCATGAACCGCGCGATGTCCTCGTTCTCGAAGGACTCGCGTTCCATGACGTGGCACCAGTGGCAAGACGAGTAACCGATAGAAAGCAGTATCGGCCGGTCCTCGGTACGCGCACGTTCGAGCGCTTCCTTCGACCAGGGATACCAATCGACCGGGTTGGCGCCGTGCTGTCGGAGATAGAGGCTGGGTTCGTCGGCCAAGCGGTTGCGGTGTTTTCCCACTGCCAATCTTTATCGGCAAGCCCGCCGGTGGCCAAGCCTGCTTAGGAGGCTAGCGCGCTCCTGGTCTCGGCGCGCCGGTGTGCGGCCAACAGACGGTCCATCTCGGCCGGATCGTCGCTTCCGGCCTCGAGCAAGCGCACGGCTTCGGCCAGCTCGCTTGTGGCCTCGTCCTTGTCGATCTCCTCGGGAAGCTCGGCATCATCGGCAAGGATGGTGACCACGTCGCCGCTGACCTCTCCATAGCCGCCGTAGACGGCCACCGAACCGTTGGCCTCGGGGCCCTGGTAGGAAACCAGCCCGGCATCGAGCATGCCAATATAGGCGGTGTGCTCGGGCAGTACTCCGAACTCGCCGACCGTGCCGGGTGCCGATATCTCGCTTACCTCGGCATCGGCGAGGACGCGTTCAGGCGTTACTATGCGAAGACGAAGCGCCATGGCTCAGGCGGCCATCTTCTCGGCCTTGGCGCGGGCTTCTTCGATGGTACCGACCATGTAGAAGGCCTGTTCGGGCAGGTCGTCGTGGTCGCCGGCCACCATTTCCTTGAAAGCGCGGATGGTGTCTGCCTTCTTGACGTAGACGCCGGGACTCCCCGTAAAGGCTTCGGCGACGTAGAAGGGCTGCGACAAGAAGCGCTGAATCTTGCGCGCGCGCGCAACAATCAGCCTATCGTCCTCGGACAGCTCATCCATGCCCAGGATAGCGATGATGTCCTGCAGGTCCTTGTAGCGCTGCAGCACCTCCTGGACGCTCCTGGCCACCGCGTAGTGCTCCTCGCCCACAACGTCGGGGTCGAGGATGCGCGAGGTCGAGTCGAGCGGATCGACGGCCGGGTAGATGCCCAGTTCGGCAATCTGACGCGACAGTACCGTGGTGGCGTCCAAGTGCGAGAAGGTGGTCGCGGGGGCCGGGTCGGTAAGGTCGTCGGCCGGAACGTAAATGGCCTGGACCGAGGTTATCGAGCCCTTGGTCGTCGTCGTTATCCGCTCCTGTAGCTCGCCAAGGTCGGTCGAAAGGGTCGGCTGGTAACCAACGGCCGAAGGCATGCGGCCCAAGAGCGCCGAGACCTCCGAGTTGGCCTGGGTGAAACGAAAGATGTTGTCGATGAACAGAAGCACGTCCTTGCCCTCGGCATCCCGGAAATGCTCGGCCACGGTGAGCGCCGTCAGCGCCACCCGGGCACGCGCACCGGGCGGTTCGTTCATCTGGCCGTATACCAAGGCGGCCTTGTCGATGACGCCCGACTCCTTCATCTCGTTCCAAAGGTCGTTGCCCTCACGGGTGCGTTCGCCGACCCCGCCGAACACGGAAAAACCACCGTGCTTTTGGGCCACATTGTTGATCAGCTCCATGATGATGACGGTCTTGCCGACGCCGGCGCCGCCGAACAGGCCGATCTTGCCGCCCTTGGGATAGGGGGTCAGCAAATCCACCACCTTGATGCCGGTGACGAGCTGTTCGGTGTCGGTCGATTGTTCGGTGAATTCAGGGGCCGCGCGGTGAATCGGCAGGCGCATCTTGGTTTTGATCGGCTCGCGCTCATCGACCGGTTCGCCAACGACATTGAGAATGCGGCCCAACGTCTCGGGACCGACCGGCATATCCATCGGCCCGCCCGTATCGGTGACCTCCTGGCCACGGACCATGCCCTCGGTGCTATCCATGGCGATGCAGCGCACCGTGCTTTCGCCAAGATGCTGGGCGACTTCCAGCACCAGGGTGCCGCCGCCTTCCAGGGCGGTCGTCAGGGCGTTCAGAATCTGCGGCAATTCGCCGTCGAATCTAACATCGATGACGGCGCCTAGCACCTGGGTCACGCGGCCAAATTTGTTTTCTGCCATGGGTCTCGCTCCCGATAAAACGGAAATATGTTGTTACAGCGCCTCGGCGCCGGAAATGATTTCGATCAGTTCGCTGGTAATCGCCGCCTGGCGCGTCCGGTTGTATTTCAACGTCAGACTGTCGATCATGTCACCGGCGTTGCGGGTGGCGTTTTCCATCGCCGTCATCCGCGACGCCTGCTCGGATGCGAAGGATTCCAGCATCGCGCGAAACACCTGAACCGACAGGTTGCGTGGCAACAGGGCGGCAAGAATTTCTTCTTCGTCCGGTTCGAATTCATAAGACGCGCTGGGCCCTGCGTCTTCGGCCGGTTCCGCGTC
>JAYGCK010000041.1:0-15126 GCA_046583395.1 Deltaproteobacteria bacterium | reverse complement strand
GCGTGCTTTGGGCCGAGCAGGGCAACGTCATAGAACTTGTCGGAAACGTATATTTTCTGGGACGTCAGCGGCGACCACTCTCCGCTGCCGTGACAACCAGAGACCGTCACGGCCAAGGCCAGCAACGCGCCAAGCGCGTAGCGGCCGGGCACAAGACGGTCGAACCCTATCCAGCTCATCAAGCTCATCTCATCGACTCCTGCTGTGAAGAACGTGCCCCCTCCGGTCGCGTGCGGTACGGGAATCCGGGAATTTATGGAGCCCTCGGGTGGAAGTCAATGCCGACACGGCCTCTCAGCCGTCACCGAAGTATTCGGCCTTCTCGTGGCCCTGGACCAGTGTTTGCTGGTCGATCCTCCACTGCCCCTCCTCGATGACCAGGTCGTAGAGTTCGTGTTCGTCAAGGCCTAGCTGGTTGAGAAATTTGTCCTGGGATTTTAGCAGGTTCGGAACCCGGGCCTTATCCCCGACCATTACGGCGGGGAATACCTTGAATTCGAGTATCTTCACCTCGCCGAACTGAATGATGTACTGCTGCTCCTTGGCCCACACCTCACGCGGCTTGTCGCCGCGCAGCGCCTTGGAGACGTAATCATAGGCCTCCGGGAAACGGTGGCCTTGCAAGGCGGAAAGGTAGGCCTTGACGGTGTCTTCGGGGCTCCGGCCGGGCTTCTCGGCCAACGCCGAACCGCTTGTAGCCACAAGCGCCAGGCCAACGACCAGGACCGCCCACCCATTGACCACGTTTTTGCCTGACAGCGGCATCGGCACCCTTTTAGCAACCCGCACGACCCTGGCCAAGCGGCGGGTTGTCATTCGAAAAGCGCGCGTGCAAGAATTGTCCGATGACCGAACAGGAACTCAAGCAAGGCACGCCTACGGACCAGGCCGAGGAGTCCGAACCGCAGCCAAGCACCGACGAGCGGTTATCCGAGATTTTTTCCGCTTTCGAGGAGTACGGAGCGGCCGGGGCGACCGAGTCCCACACCTGCCTGTTCCGCCTGACCGGCGACGCGGGCGGCGACTACCTGCTGACGACCGCCGACGGTAAGGCGACGGTGAAAAAAGACGGCAGCGGCGATGCCGACATAACCGTCACCCTTCCCGCCGAAGACCTCGTGCGGATGGCCGACGGTGATTTCGACGGCCGGCTGGCAGTGGCCAGCGAGAGAATCGAAATCGACGGCGACCTCGAATTAGCGGCCGCACTTCTGGGAATTATCGAACCCGAAGAGGCCTGAACGACCGCTCGACCTTAACCTGCGCCCTTGGAATCGCCAGCACTGCGCCGGCCATCGAAAACATCGCGAATCACATCGAGGACCACCTCGTCATCGAAGGGCTTGGACATATACAGGTCGGCGCCGACCTCTAGGGCCCGCATCTCGTCGGCCTTCTGCCCTCTGGCGGTCAGTACTAGCACGAACACCTGGGCCAGATCTTCGTCCTGGCGGATGGCCCGGCAGACCTCATGGCCGTCCATACGTGGCATCATTACGTCGAGCAGGACCACCTTTGGTCGGTGCTTGCGGACCATCTCGAGCCCGGCGATACCGTCCCCGGCGGTACGCACTTCAAAGCCCTCGGCCTCAAGTATGAAGGCCACGGTCTCACGAATGTTAGGCTCGTCGTCGACGAGAACTACGCTGTTCTTAAGCTCGATGGTCACTGGCGCCATCATGTCACGGAAGGGCCAATCTTATCCAACGGTTGTTCTAACGCTCGGCCCGGTAGCGGGCGCCGGTCTGGGGCGGGTCCTCGACCGACCCCGCAAAACATTGAGCCATCGACATCCACTCTCCCGCCACCGGGCCCGAGACCCTTAGGCCGGTATCAGCAATGTTGCGCGTCTGTGTGACCACCTTGCAGAATTCGACCGCGTCGCCCTCGACCCTATTGTCGGTCTCGGTCTCGTTCCACTCCCACATCTCTCCGGAAGGGGCCGTCAGCCGCACACAGGGCTTGGTCGCGGGAACCTCCAGCTTGCGGTTGGCGTAGGTCCACCCGAAGGTGTTGACCCCGAGAACGCAGATGTTCTTTATCCGGTCGGTGTTCTCGCACTCGAGTCCGAGCACATCGTAGACCTCCTGACCGTGGGCCCAGGTCTCCATCTGCCTGGCGGTGATACTACTTCTCACGCTCATGTCGGGTCCGGCCCAGCGTACCCGCTCGGAGGGGTCGGCCACCTCGAAACGTGCCGCCATCTCCAGGTAGAACCCATGCCATCGCTCGACCAGGGCCCGGCCGGCGCAACCGTCCAACCACTGATGGGTATAAGCCATATGTCCCGTACCGGCGCCGATGGCCTCGATTACGTCGGCCATCAGAACGCCGAAGCGCTCGCCGCTGGCCAGTGACAGATCGGCCGCGTAGTTCCAGAAATGCAGGTGGGCAACCACGTCGTTGAGCGTCCAGTCCTTGAACTGGGTCTTGCTTTCGAGATCGCTATCGCCGAGGGGAGCCAAGATGGCGCACAGGCGTTCGCTCTCTTCGCGGAAGTCACCGGCCTGTTGAAGCATCGGTTCAGTCCTCCTCGCTGTCGCCGGGTTCGGCCCAGGACGGCTTTCGCTTCTCTATGAACGCCGCCATTCCTTCGGCGGCCTCCTCGCCCGCGAACAATCCCGCCGAGAACTCGGCGGTCCAGTCCATCGCATCCCCGGGCGACATCGCGGGCACCTCTACGAACAGCTGCTTGGCCGCTGCCAGCGCCTTGGGCCCGCCCTTGCGAATATCGGACACGACCGCGGCAACAACGTCATCAAGCTCCTTGCGCGGCACCGCCCGGTTGATTAGCCCCATCTCGGCCGCGCGGACGGCCGGGAAGCGATTGCCGCGCAGGAAAGCCTCACGCGCATCGCCCGGCCTCATCTTAGGCAGACAGACCACCGAGATTATCGCCGGGACCACGCCCAGGCGGACCTCGCTAAAGCCGAACTTGACGTCATCGGCGGCCACACTGATGTCGAGGACCGCGGCCAAACCCATGCCGCCGCCGACCACATGACCGGCGATGCGGCCGATGACCGGAAGTGGCGAGCGCTCTATGTCGTGAAGCAGGCGGCCGAAACTGCCCAGCCCGCGTCCCGAACCACCCGCCTGCCCTTCCCCTGCTGCGGCGGCGGACCGCTCCTTTAGGTTGGCTCCGGCACAGAAGACCGAACCTTCATTGGTCAGCACCACGGCGCGAAGCCCGGGGTCCTGGTTGGCCTCGGAAAGGGCCTCGATGAGGGCCCCGACCATCCGGCCACCAAGAGAATTGCGACCCTCCTGGTCGCACATGACCAGTTGGGCCACATCGCCCCGGCGCTCGACCCTGAGCGGGGATGGTAATTTCTCTTGCATGATATTACCGCCTATGTTATCTAGGTATCACTGTCAACGGAGCTAGCAGTAATGACCAATGACGCAACCGACCGCAGCCTCCTAGCAGCACCGCTGCGCTCTAGCCTCGACGTTCGTTCCGAGCAGTACTCGGACAATCGGGCGGCAATGCTCGACAAGCTAGCCGAGATCGACCGGCTGTTGGACGAGGCCGCGGCCGGAGGAGGCCCGGCCTCCCACCAGCGCCTGGCCGAGCGCGGCAAGTTGCCGGTGCGCGAGCGCATCGCCTTGGTGCTCGACCCCGATAGCCCCTTTTTGGAGATTAGCCCGCTTGCGGCCTACAACTCCGACTACACCATCGGTGGCGGTGCGGTTGCCGGAATAGGCATCATCGGTGGCACCGAGTGCGTAATCTTCGGCAACGACCCCACGGTTCTGGGCGGCGCGCTCACTGAGTATGCCGGCAAGAAGTGGATGCGCGCGCTCGAGATATCACGCGACAACGCCATTCCTTACGTCAGCTTCGTGGAATCGGCCGGTGCCGACCTCCGGATAGAGCCTAGTTCGGGCGGCGGCGAAAAGAAGCGGCGACCGGCCAAGACCACCCACTTCGCCGAGACCGGCCGCTTCTTCTACGAGATGATAGAGCTGTCCAAGCTCCGCATCCCTACCGTCTCGGTGACCTTCGGCTCCTCCACGGCCGGAGGGGCCTACCAGCCCGGGATGTCGGACTACAACATAGTCATCAAAGAGAAGTCGAAGATCTTCCTGGCCGGTCCGCCGTTGGTCAAGATGGCCACCGGCGAGGAATCGGACGACGAGACCCTCGGCGGAGCGGCGATGCACGCCGAGGTATCCGGCCTTGCCGAATACCTGGCCGAGGACGAACATGATGCGCTCCGACTCTGCCGCGAGGTCGTCTCGCATCTTAACTGGCGCAAGGCCGGCCCCCCGGCCAGTCTCAGCGGCGACGAACCGCTCTACGACGCCGAAGAACTGCTCGGCATCGTCAGTGCCGACCTGAAACGCCCGGTTGATGTGCACGACGTGATAGCCCGCATTGTCGACGGTTCACGCTTCGAGGAGTTCAAGTCGCGCTATGGAGCCACCATGGTCTGCGGCTGGGCGTCGATTCAAGGCTATCCGGTGGGCATTCTCGGCAACAACGGTGTCATCTATCCCGACTCGGCCCAGAAGGCCGCCCACTTCGTACAGCTCTGCAATCAAATCGACGTCCCCCTGCTCTTCCTCCAAAACATCACCGGCTTCGTCGTCGGCCGTGACTTCGAGCGCGACGGGATAATCAAGAAGGGCTCGCAGATGATAAACGCGGTGACAAACTCCGCCGTGCCGCACCTTACGGTAATCATCGGCGCCTCGTACGGGGCCGGGACCTATGCGATGTCGGGACGCGCCTACGAGAACCGCTTCACCTTCCTCTGGCCAACCGCCAAGATTGCGGTCATGGGCCCCAAACAGATAGCCGGGGTGATGTCGATCGTTCGACGCGCCCGCGCGGCCCGCAAGGGAGAGGACTTCGACGAGGAGACCGACCGGGAGTTAGTGGAGCTGGTTGAAAAGATTCAGGAAAAGGGCTCGCTTGCGCTCGAGGCAACCGGCGCCATCAGCGACGACGGCATCATAGACCCGCGCGACACGCGCACCGTTCTCGGCATCTGTCTTTCAATCGTTCGCAACAAGGACGTGCGCGGGACCGAGGGCTACGGGGTGTTTAGACTGTGAGCTTTGCCACCGTCCTGGTCGCCAACCGCGGCGAGATTGCCCGCCGTGTCATGCGCAGCGCACGTGCCATGGGAACCCGCTGCCTGGCCATATACACCACGCCCGACTCGGGCGCGCCCTTCGTCGGCGAGGCCGACCAAGCTATCCGGCTCGACAGCAGCTACCTAGATGCCGGTGCGGTCATCGCTGCCGCCAAGACCGGCGGTGCCGACGCGGTCCATCCCGGTTATGGTTTCCTTTCCGAGAACGCAGCGTTCGCGCGTGCCGTCACCGATGCCGGGCTGGCCTGGGTGGGCCCGCCCCCTGAAGCGATAGAGCGAATGGGCGACAAGCTGGCGGCCAAAGCCTTGGCCCGCCAGGCCGGTGTCCCCACCCTCCCCTCTACCGAGGACGAAAACGGCGCCGACAAGGTCGGTTACCCGCTCCTGGTCAAAGCAGCGGCCGGCGGCGGCGGCAAGGGCATGCGAATCGTCAGCGGTCCGGATGACCTGGCCGAGGCCCTGACCTCGGCCAAGCGCGAGTCGCTTGCAGCCTTCGGTGACGACCGGGTGTTCCTGGAGCGTTACGTATCGCGCTCGCGCCACATAGAGATACAGATTCTCGGCGACGAACACGGCAATCTGGTCCACCTTGGCGAGCGCGAATGCTCAATTCAGCGCCGCCACCAGAAGATTATAGAGGAAGCGCCCTCCCCCCGGGTCGATTCCGCATTGCGCCAGGCACTGGGCGACAGCGCACTAGGACTGGCCCGCGCGCTCGGTTACCACTCGGCCGGAACTGTCGAGTTTCTCCTCGACGAGGAGACCGGCGAGTTCTTTTTTCTCGAGGTCAATACCCGCCTTCAGGTCGAACACCCGGTCACCGAGGCCATCACCGGCATAGACCTGGTCCGCGAACAGCTCCGGGTGGCTGCCGGTGAAAAACTGGGCTTGTCGCAGGACGGCATCGCCTTTGACGGGCACGCGGTGGAGGCCCGGCTATACGCCGAGGACCCCGCCCACGACTTCCTGCCTACCACAGGCACCCTGGCCGCGTTCGAAGAGGCCGCCGACCCCGCGCTGCGCTGGGATTCGGGCGTTGAAACGGGATCGGTGGTGGGAACCGAGTTCGACCCGATGCTGGCCAAGGTGATTGCCCATGCCGCCACCCGGAGCGAGGCCACCGGACGGCTCGCCCTGGGTCTGGAGCGCAGCCACTTGGCGGGGCTGGTCACCAACCGGGACTTTCTCGTTGCGGTGCTGCGTTCGGCCGAGTTCCGGGCCGGCGACACTACCACCGATTTCATCGAACGGGTCGGCCCTGCCCGCCGACGCATCCCGGACCCCCAAGAACAGCGCTTCGTTGCCCGTGCCGCTGCCCTTTGGATACAGGCCGCAAACCGCGAACAGGCACCGATCCTTGCCAGCACCCCAAGCGGCTGGACCAATTCGCGGCTTCCCGACCAGAGACAAGTGTTCGTCCATGGTGATGACGAGATTGAGGTCAACTACCGCCGCCTTCGCGATGGCACTTTTCGCATCGACGGCCAGGACACTGCCCAGGTACACGAATGCACACCGGCCGGTATCGAGGTCGAGGTCGGTGGCCAACGCACCGCTGTTAGGATGACCCGTAGCGGAGACCGGCTTTTCGCCCATGGCCCCCATGGCGATATAGAACTTCAGGTTATGCCGCGTTTCGAGCTGCCCGGCCTCGAGGAAACCGCGGGCGGACTTACCGCACCGATGCCCGGCAAAGTCATCGACCTGCGCATAAAGGCGGGCGACACGGTCAGCGCGGGCCAAACGCTGCTCGTGCTGGAGGCAATGAAAATGGAGCACCCGATTACAGCCCCCGCCGACGGAGTCGTCGCCGAGTTGCGCGTAAGCGAAGGTGAGCAGGTCGAGAACGGAGTCCTGTTGCTGTCGATGGAAGGTTCGACCGAAACGGGAAGCTCCTGATGTCGGACCCCATTCGTATCGCCAACTGTTCCGGTTTTTTTGGTGACCGTCTCAGCGCCGCTCGCGAGATGGTCGAGGGTGGCCCCATAGACGTACTGACCGGCGACTGGTTGGCCGAGCTCACCATGCTCATCCTGGCCCGGATTCGTGCCAAGCATCCGGGAGGCGGGTACGCCCGCACCTTCCTAAAACAAATGGACCAGGTGATGGGCGCCTGCCTGGACCGCGGCATCAAGGTCGTATCGAACGCCGGCGGGCTCGACCCCGAGGGCTGCGCCACGGCCCTAGCCGAACTGGCCTCCAATCTGGGACTGAGCCCCAAAATCGCATACGTCCGCGGCGACGACCTGATGCCCAAAATCGCCGAACTGGCTGGCGACGGACGGCTGTGCGGTTTCGAGGACGGCCAACCACTCCCCGATGCGTCATCGGTCATCACCGCCAACGCCTACCTGGGCTGCTGGGGAATCGTCGAGGCCCTGACCCAGGGTGCCGACATCGTGATAACCGGACGGGTTACCGACGCGGCGGTGGTTTGCGGGCCCGCGGCCTGGCACCACGGCTGGAAACGCGACGACTGGGACCAGCTGGCCGGCGCGGTGGTGGCCGGCCACGTTATCGAGTGCGGCACCCAGGCCACCGGCGGCAATTATTCCTTCTTTACCGAAGTACCGGGGATGGAACGGGTCGGATTCCCTTGGGCCGAGGTCGCAGCCGACGGTTCCTCCATCATCGGCAAGCACGACGGTACCGGCGGTGAGGTTTCTCTGGGAACCGTCACCTCCCAACTGCTCTACGAGATTGGCGGCCCGGAATACCTTGGCCCTGACGTGACAGCGCGCTTTGACACCATCCGGCTGGCCGATGCCGCACCCGATCGTGTGCAAATGTACGACATCAAGGGTCAGCCGCCGCCCTCCACCCTCAAGGTATGCCTCAATCGCGCCGGCGGTTTCCGCAACGACATGAACGTGTGCCTGACCGGAATGGACATCGAGGCCAAAGCGGCCTTGGTCGAAGAGGCGTTTTGGGCCGCCTGCCCCTTCTCGCCCTCTGACTTCGAACAGGTCACGACCCGCCTTGTCAGGAACGACAAGACGGACCCCGAGACCAACGAACAGGCCGTGGCCATTTGGCGGATCAGCGTCAAAGACCCCGATGAACAGAAGGTCGGCCGTGCTTTCTCTAACGCGGTCACCGAACTGGCCCTGGCGACCATACCTGGCTTCTTCGGTATCGGCGGTGGTCCCTCGGCAGGCCGGCCATTCGGTGTTTACGAACCGGCCGCCGTACCCTCGGACGAAGTGCCCCAGGAGGTCCTGTTGCTTGGCGGCTCCCCGGCCGTGGTCTCCTCGGTCATCCCCGAGGCACAGGTTAGCGTCACCCCCGCGGCCGGGCCCGAGACCGCCCTGCCCGCGGGAGCGCTCCGGGCTGCGCCCTTTGGGAGCCTGTTCGGCGCGCGGTCCGGCGACAAGGGCGGCAACGCCAACCTCGGCGTCTTCGCCCGCACGGACGAGGCCTGGGCTTGGTTGGACCGGCACCTTACCGAGGAACGCCTGCGCGAGCTGCTACCCGAGCTTGCACCTCTCGAGATAGATCGCCACCGCCTGCCGGCAATACGCTCTCTCAATTTCCTGGTACACGGGCTGCTCGAGGAAGGCGTGGCTGCCTCGACACGCCAGGACCCGCAGGCCAAGAGCCTGGGCGAGTGGCTACGGGCGCGGATAGTAGAACTTCCCGGGACATTGCTCGATGCCTAGCCCGGCAGCCAGCGACCGGCCCCGGATGCACGGCCTACGCGCACCCCGGCCAATCCTGTCCAGCGAGGACGAGGAACGTCTTACCGGCCGGCAAAAGGAAATCCTTGGACGGCTCGAAGAGCTGTCCGTGGCCGGCGAGCTATTCGCTCTGACGCTGGCCGACCTTGCCGAGCGCCTCAACTGCTCGCTCCGAACACTCTACGGTCTGGCCCCGAGCAAAGATGAGTTGGTGTTAATGATCATCGACCGTCGCCTGCACCGTATCGGACGGCGGGCCATGGCCTCGATAGAGCCCGGAATGTCGGCTCTCCAGGCCCTACGCGCCTACCTGCACGCGGCAAACAACGCCGTCGGTCAGACAAGTGAACTGTTTTCCCGCGCCCTCGTCGCGTTGCCGGGTGCCGGGCGATTGTGCTCTTCGCACGAGAACTACGTGGTGACGGTCACCGAACGCCTGCTCGAGCAGGCCGTTGCCGAAGGCGCCGTGGGCGCGGTCGATACCGCGGCCTGCGCGCTTGTTCTTGGTGGACTGGGCCGCTTGTTCGTTCAGCCCGAGGTCATGCCCCTGCTTCGCAGTGACCCCAAGGCCACGGCCGACGCAGTGGCCGACCTCTTGTGTGCCGGACTCGAGACGACCCGCGACTAACGTTAGCCGCTGAGCCGCAGCGTGCTCAACGCTCCGTAGAACTGGGCCCAGTACAACTGGTCCTTGTACCCGGGTTCCTTGGTCGTGAACTTGGCGACCAGATAGGCTGATCGGTCGGGAGCCAGCATCACGAAAAAGACCTCATGAAGCTGGTTGCCGACGGCCACCGAGACCAGCGTGTATGTCTCCAAGACCCCGGCTCCCGGCACGGTGGCGACCGCAGAGGACGAAACAAGCACCGCTTGGCGTTCGGCGGCCTGCTGTTGCCGGGCTAGCCCGGCAAGCTCCCGAACCGACCCGCTAAAGCCGCCCTCGGGTATCGTGAAGGTCTCTATGGCCACATCCGCACGGATATTGACCCCGCCGGGCTCGCTCCGCTCGGCAAACACGAGCCCCAAACTGTTCGCCCCCACCTCGGTCGAACGCCATCCCTGGGCCAAAGGCGGAGAGTAAACGAAGGGCTCCAGAGTGTAACGCTAGAGCGGCAGGTTGAGCATGAGTTGCCCGGCCACGGGCACTGCGAACAGCACCGAGGCAAGGCCAAGACCGGCCAGAATGCCCCCGCGGCCGGGTGTCATGGACGTGCGCCGGCCCCGGTCGCGGAGGTGTGCCGGATGAGCGCGCTCATCAGCGGAAGCATGTCCCCGCCTTTCACAACGTACTCGGTCGCACCCCAGCGGCCGGCCTGCTCCCGCCCGACACGGTCGGGGTAGGCGGTATAGATGATAACCGGGATACCGCGCATCGCCGTATAGCGGTCCTCTTCTCTAATCACTCGGAGAACGTGCCCACCGTCTGCGCCGCTCAGTTCGGCATCCAGCACTATGGCATCGACCTGGTGGTAGAGAAGCTTCGCCAGGCAGTCCTCCGCGCTGGATGCAGTTACGACCTGATAACCGGTCTTGGACAGGTATATCGACAGCAACGTGCGTGCCTCGGCCAAGTCATCAACGACCAGCACGGTGGGGTGACTCTTGGCCGGCTTAATGTCACGGCCTTCAATCTCGCGCTCGGCCAGGCGGGCAAGCGATGTCTGGGCGGCCTGCTCATCGGACCGGGCCGGCTCGGATTGTACGGGCGTTTCGGAGCCAGCAGGCGGTTCGGGGCTCGGCGCCATCGCGACCAGGCGCGCCTCTATCGACGCCAAGCGCTCGTTTGCCACCTGCTGTTGGCGGGCCACCGCCGCCAGCGCGTCGGCCACGGCGCCTTGGTCCTCGGTCTCCAACCCGCTCGCAACGGCCGTAACGCCCGTGAGTTCATCCACCCTGGCTTCGAGCGATTCGAGTCGTTCGGCCTGGGCCTCCAACAGGTCGGTCAGCATCGCCATCAACTCACCGGCCTGGTCGAGCCGGTGGACCAGATGCGCCACGCTGTGGCCGAGCCCTAGTGCCGGTTCGCCCGGTGCCACGTCCCCTGCGGGGGGACGGTCACGCTCACCGCCGGCCAGGAGTCCGGCAAGCTCTTCAATTTGGGCGCGAAGGCCCTCCAGGGTGTCTTCGACCGCCATTGGCCGACCGCTCAAGCGGACAGTTCAGGCCCCTTCCCTTTCCTGCGTATAGTTTTGCCGCGGTAAGGTCGGCAGGTTCATCACGCTCTTGGGAAAGAAGCTTACCAGATAGTTGACGATGTCCTTGACCGAGATGACCCCGACAGGGACCCGCGCGTTATCGACTAGGGGAACGTGGCGGTAGTCGCCGAGGCTCATCTTGTTGAGCGCATAAGCGATCGAGTCGGTGGGCCTGAGCGACTCCGGGTTGGGGGTCATGAGCTTTCGCACCGGCGTCTTGGACGCATCTATCCCCTTACCCACCACCTGGGTAAGAACGTCGCGCTCGGTGAATATGCCCTTGAGCTTGTTCGAGCGTACGACCAGGACGCAGCCAAGGCGCTCGTCCTGCATCTTCTTGATTGCTTCGACCGCGGGGGTTTGAGGCTCGACGACGACCGGTTCGCGGGGCCCGAGCACAGTGATCGGCTCGCGCAGCATCTCCTCGTCAAAGACACGGGTCCCATCCCCGTCGGCGACCTCGCGGATGCTGGTGTCGATGAACTCCTCTACTTCGGTGTCTTTCTCGTCGGCCATGGCGGGGGTTACTCTACGGCCCAGGTGTCGCCACTTGCAAACAGAGAATCAAAAAGCTCGGCCTGGCCGGATTCCTTCCCGTCCGGGCCTTTGCCTTCAGCCTCCCCAAGCTGTGCATAGACCAGGTCTTCGTAGACGTCGCGCTCCCGGCAGTGAAGGACCCCGAGCGGCACAGGGAAGTCCGGGCGCTCGAGCCGGGCCAGGAAAGAAGCGAGCGCGCGGTTACCCTCGTCGTGGACCAGAAGTTCGTCCTCGCCGGTATCGACCACCGAGACAACCTCCGGCTCCATCTCCTTGGTCAACCGTATGCCAAGGCCGCCGTCGGGACCGAAACGGAGCGGAGCCCCCTGCTCAAGGACCAACTGGTTCTGGGTGCGTTCGCCCTTATCTGTAATCGAGGCAAAGGGTCCATCGTTATAAACGGGACAGTTTTGGAGTATTTCGACGAACGAGGTCCCCCGATGTGCCGCGGCACGCCGGATTACCGACTGCAGATGCTTTTGTTCAACATCAACCGTTCGGGCAACGAAGGTCGCACCGGCCCCCAGTGCCACCGAAGCGGCGTCGAAGGGATGATCGACCACCCCTTGCGGACTCGATTTGGTTATCTGGCCTAGCCGCGAGGTCGGCGAAAACTGCCCCTTGGTCAGGCCGTAGACCTCGTTGTTGAAGAGCAGGATATTAACGTCGAGATTACGGCGCAGGATATGAATCAGGTGATTACCGCCTATGCTCAGTCCATCGCCGTCGCCGGTGACGACCCAGACCGTCAGTTCGGGCCGTGCCAACTTTAGCCCGCTAGCAATGGCCGGGGCCCGCCCGTGGATGCCGTGAAAACCGTAGGTGTTCATGTAGTACGGGAAACGGCTCGAGCAGCCGATACCGGAAACGAAGACCATCTTCTCGCGCGGCACGTCGAGTTCGGGCATGACCTTCTGGACCTGGGCCAGGATGCCGTAGTCGCCACAGCCGGGACACCAACGGACGTCCTGGTCGCTAACGAAGTCCTTGCGGGTAAGCTTTTCAGGGGCCGTTTCGGCCATTACGCAGCCTCCGCATTGCGCCTGACGGCGTCAATGATTTCCGTGATCTTGAAGGGCCGCCCCTCCATCTTGTTGAGGGGTATCGCATCGACAAGGTAACGGTCGCGCAACACACGCACGAGCTGCCCCATATTGGTCTCGGGTACGATAATCCGCTTGAAGCGCTTGAGGGTCTTCTCGAGATCCCTCGGCAGGGGATTGAGCCAACGAAGATGCACATGTCCGACCGCCAGCCCCTCTCGGTTGAGGATACGAACCGCCTCGGTGATGGCGCCATAGGTGGAGCCCCAGCCGATTACCAGAACCTCGCCGAGTTCACTGCCGGCCACATCGGTCGGCCCGAGGTCGTCGGCCACCCGCTCTATCTTGCTCGCGCGTACACGCACCATGCGTTCGTGGTTGGCCGCATCGTAACTGATGTTGCCGGTCGTGTAGTCCTTCTCTAGCCCGCCGACCCGGTGCTCGAGCCCGGCGGTGCCCGGAATTGCCCACGGACGGGCCAGGGTATCCTCGTTGCGGAGATAGGGATGGAACCCCAGACTCTCGGACCAATAGCGGGCGGGTATCTCCGGCAGAGAGTCGAAGTTAGGGAACCGCCAGGGCTCTGCGCCGTTGGCCAAAAGGGCGTCGGATAGGATGATTACCGGGGTCATGTACTTGAGCGCGACCCTGACCGCGTCGAAGGCGATGTCGAAACACTCGGTCGGCGTCGCCGGCGCGATTACGACCAGGGGCGCCTCGCCGTTTCGCCCGTAAAGCGCCTGCATAAGATCAGCCTGTTCGGGCTTGGTCGGCAGTCCCGTGCTCGGGCCGCCGCGCTGCACATTGACGATTACAAGTGGCAACTCGGTCATGATCGCCAGTCCCAGCGTTTCGCCCTTCAGGGCGATACCGGGCCCGCTCGATGCCGTTACCCCGATTGAACCGCCAAACGAGGCCCCGAGCGCGGCACCGACCGCAGCAATCTCATCCTCGGCCTGGAAGGTGACCACCCCTAGCTCCTTATGCGCGGCTAGTTCGTGGAGAATGTCGCTGGCCGGAGTGATCGGGTAGGAACCGTAGAACAGCCGTTTGCCGGCGCGCGCTGCCGCAGCCATCAAACCGTAGGCAATCGCCCGGTTCCCCGTGATGCTGGTGTAAACGCCGGCCCCGAGTTCGGCCCGATCAACCTTGTAACTGGTCGCGAACGCTTCGGTGTTCTCGCCGTAGTTCCACCCGGCCTTGAATGCGCGGATATTGGCCTCGACCAGGACCGGCGCTTTCTTGAACTTCTGCCCCACCCACTTGAGCGTTTCTTCTACGGGGCGGTTGTACATCCACGAACACAGGCCGAGCGCAAAAAAGTTCTTGCACCGAACCACGGTCTTGTTGGGAAGCTTGAGGTCGGCCAACTCGGTGGTGGTCAGTTTGGTAATCGGGATTTTGAACAGCTGTACCCGCGCGGCGAGCACCTCGTCCTCCAAGGGGTTCCCTTCGAATCCGGCCTTGCGGAGATTGGACGCATTGAACGCGTCGGTATCGACAATGAGCGAGCCACCATCGCGCAACTCGCCAGCATTGACCGCCAGCGCGGCCGGGTTCATGGCAACCAGAACGTCCGGCTGGTCACCCGGGGTGAAGATCTCGGTGCTGGGGAAATGCAGCTGAAAACCGCTGACCCCGGCAAGCGTCCCCGCTGGTGCCCGAATCTCGGCCGGGAAGTCAGGCAGGGTGGCGATGTCGTTACCGGCAAGGGCCGACTCGTTGGTGAACTGGGTGCCGGTCAGTTGCATGCCGTCGCCCGAATCGCCCGCAAAGCGGATTACGACGCGCTCGACATCTTTGACCGGCTTCTTGGTCGCCCCGGCAACCGGGACCTGGTCTGCCTCGTTCATCCTAACGCTCTCCTACCCTGCTCAGGGTAAGCTCGCAACATAACAGATTCAAATCTTTTAAGGCCGTAAGCTGTAAAAAAACTAATACTTACTTTAGGTGATCTTCTCGCCTTCCGGCCTTGTCCGCCAGCGCCCGTGGGTCCAGTTCCACTGGTCGGGATAAAGCCGGACCACCCTTTCGATTTCAGCGGTGTAGCGCGCAGTGAGCGATATCAGCCTGGGGTCCTCGCGGCCGCGGGCCACGGGACCGTCACCGCCGGCCTCCTCGGGCCAGATGGCATCGCCTAGCACGGCAACGACCTCCTGGTCACGCCAGACCGCGAACACCGGAAGCACCGGCGCCCCGGTCGACAAGGAGAGCTTGGCCAGCACCGGCGAGGTGGCGGCCTTACGCCCGAACATCTCAACGAACACCCCGCGCCCGGGGCTTTGGTTCTGGTCCAGCGGAACGGCCACTAGCAGCCCGCGCCGCAACTCACGGAGCGCGCGGCGGGTCTCGAAGATATCGTTGAGTTCGTCAACACCGGCGGCCGCGCGTTGGGCTGCCAGAAATCGCGCGATGAAACGATTGTGCATGCGTTTATTGAAGGCGGCCACCCTTTTGCCGCCCAGGCCGCACATCCGGCAGAGCAGCTCGAAGTTGCCGGTGTGGGCGGTGAGCAAAAGCACGCCGCGGCCCTCGGCGGCCAGATTATCGACCGCTTGGAAAAGGGGTT
>JAYGCK010000033.1:0-65959 GCA_046583395.1 Deltaproteobacteria bacterium | reverse complement strand
GGGCGAGGCCATCGCGGCCGTACCCGACGACCTGGTCGATGAGGTAGCTCTGATCGGCCCCAAGGAGCGCATACATGACAAGCTCCAGGAGTGGGAAGAAACACGCGTGACCGGTCTGCTCGTAAGCGGTGCCAATGCGGCGGCCCTGCGAACCATGGCCGAGCTTTGCTTCTGACGCCCGGCCGTTGCCGGGCCCTGGCCATGACGGTGTCGCTGGCCGCTTGTTACGACCAGGCCCCGGTAGACGGCAGCGGCCCCGACGAGCCTCCCGGGATAAGCGGGCTGGCCAACGTCATCGACGGCGACAGTCTAGAGGTGGACGGGGTTTCGATCAGGCTATTCGGCGTCGATACTTTCGAGTCGGCGCAATACTGTAACCGTAGCAACGGTACGCGCTGGCGCTGCGGCCACTGGGCCACCGTCGAACTCGACCGTTTAGCCGGTGGCCGGGCGGTCGTCTGCCAGCCTCTCGACAAGGACTCTTACGGCCGCGTCGTAGCGCGCTGCCGCCGGGGCAACAGTGATTTGGCCAAGCACATGGTGGCGGGTGGTTGGGGTCTGGCCTACCGGCAGTACTCAGAGGACTATGTCGATGTCGAGGACGCGGCCCACAGCGCCGGGCGCGGTGCCTGGGGTTCCGAGTTTGAGGCGCCCTGGGACTGGCGCCGCCGGATACGCGGTAACTAGTAGCCCTTGAAGTCGGGGGGGCGCTTCTCGACGAAAGCCGCGATGGCCTCTTCGAGATCCTTGCTCAGCATGAACGAGGAGTTCCACTGCGCGACGTGCTCCAGCCCTTCGGCCGTGCTGTGCTCGTCGGCGTAGTTGAGGACCATCTTGGTGCCCTGAACGGCAAGCGGCGAGTTGGCTGCAATCTCAGCCGCAAACTGGCGCGCCGCTTCGACGGTGGCGTCCTTGTCCGCGTGGACCGAGTTCACGAGCCCGCAGCCGAGTGCCCGGTCAGCGTTTATGAAAGCTCCGGTGTAGGCCATCTCGCGTGCCATTCCTTTGCCGACTATCGGCGTGATGCGCTGTAGGGTGCCGACGTCGGCGACGATGGCAATCTTGGTCTCGAAGATGGAAAAGCAAGCATCGGCCGCGCAGACCCTGAAGTCGCAGGCGGTGATGAGGTCGAGCCCGCCGCCTATGCACTTTCCGTGTACCGCCGCGATTACCGGTTTGGGGCAGCGCTCGATGGCCGTGAAGCAGTCCTGAAGGTTCTTGATGGTCTGGTAGGCGCTGAGGTTGCTGCTTGCCTGGCTCGATGCGTTGCCGTTATCCCCGCTACCCAGAACGCCTCCGGCGGCCTCTTTCAGATCGAGCCCGGCCGTGAACAGCCGCCCCTCGGCCCAGATGACCGCAGCCCTGATATCGTCGTCGCCGGCTATCTCTTCAAAGGCGCGTTTGATCTCGTAGAAAAAGGAGATGCGCATCGCGTTGAGCGCCTCGGGGCGGTCAAGGACGACCTCGGCCACGGCTCCGTTGCGTTCTACTCTTATGCTTTCGTAATCCTTGTTTGCCATCTGTCTCCCTCGTTGTCGGCAGCCGGCCGACCGGGGATTGTCGGACCGCGGCACCGTACAGTCAACCCTTTCCCTCCCCGGGGCGAGCAACTATTATCGCGGCCCTGATGGGGAAGGGCATACAAACAGCATCAATCGATTGGGCGGTGGTTACCGAGGAAGCCACGGGAATCCTCCGAGACTATATCCGCATAGACACCACCAACCCGCCGGGCAACGAGGAAGCCGGAGCGCTGTTCCTGCAGGGAATCCTCGAACGCGACGGTATACCGAGCCGGCTTCACGACGCAGGGGAGGGACGGGTGTCTATCTCGGCCAGGCTCGAGGGTACCGGTGGTGACGGCCTGAGACCGATATGTCTGCTCTCGCACATCGACGTGGTTCCGGTAGAGCGCGAACACTGGACCCGTGACCCCTTCGGGGGCGAGCTTATTGACGGTGTTATCTGGGGTCGCGGAACTCTGGACATGAAGGGCATGGGCGTGATGGAGCTCATGGTGATGCTGCTGGCCAAACGCCACGGTCTGACATTGGGCCGCGACCTGGTCTTTGTGGCCGTGGCTGATGAAGAGGCCGGTGGTTCTAAGGGTGTCCACCACTTGCTCGAGACCGCGCCCGAACTGTTCGACGCCGACTTCGTGTTCAACGAGGGTGCCTACGGGTTTTCCAGTTTTATGGGCAAGCCCACCAAGCTGTTCGGTCTCGGGCTCAGCGAAAAATCGCCCTGCTGGTTGAGACTGCGCGCCAAGGGACGTCCGGGGCATGCCTCGGTGCCCCACGATGACAATGCGGTGGTCAAACTCGTGGCCGCGCTGGGGCGAATAGAGGCCCGGGCGGCCACGCCACGGCTGACCTCCGAGGTGGGTGCGATGATTGCAACGCTCAAGGAGCACGGCTTTTTCGACGCCGACTTTGATGCCGCCGATACCGAGAACCTCGTCGCGATGGGCAGCGTCGACCCATACATCCGGGCCATTACCACCGATACGGTCAATGTCACCGGACTCCGTGCCGGCAAGAAGCACAACGTCATCCCGGCGGGCGCCGAGGCCACCCTTGACTGCCGGCTCTTGCCCGACACCGACCCCGACCGCTTCGTGGCCGAGATTGAGGCTGTCATCGACGACGACGATGTCGTGGTCGAAAGGGTCCTCGAGCATGTATCCGGCCGTTCCTCGGTCGATACGCTAGCCGTCGCGGTCATGAGCGACGTCATCCGTGAGCGCTACGGTGACGAGGGTGGTCTGATGCCGATGCTGTCGCCCGGGTTCACCGATTCTCACGCCTACAGAAAATCCGGCGGCGAGGCCTACGGCTTTATCCCCGCCTTGGTCGAGCGTGAGGAACTGGCGACCATCCATGGGCACGACGAGCGCATTAGTCAGGCCAACCTGAGACTGGGAACCGAGATTCTGTTCGAGGTGGTCACCCGTCTGGCGATGCGGCCGGGCAGATGATTCTGAGTCACGACGCCATACTGGCCGAGGTCGAGGCCGGCAACATAACTATCGATCCCTATGATGAGTCCGCGGTCGGACCCGCCTCGGTCGACCTGCGCTTGGGTAGCGAGCTTCGTGTCCTCGACAGCGATGGCGGGGCGTTGGAGGTCAACGAGGAGGTCGATGTCCGTGAGCATTCGCACGTGGTGGCGCTCGGCGGGGGGTATGAGCTCGCGCCCGGCGAAACGGTCCTTGGCATAACCTTGGAGCGTATTCGCTTGGCAGCCGATATCTCGGCGCGGCTGGAAGGCCGGTCGCGTTTTGCGCGATTGGGACTGCTCGTGCACGTGAGCGCCGGCTTTGTCAGTCCGGGGGTCGATAACCGCCAGGTGCTTGAGATTTCGAACCTGGCCGACCGGCGCCTCAAGCTCGTTGCCGGTACGCGCATCTGTCAGCTGATCTTTGAACGCACCGAGGGTTCGGCGCGTTACCGGGGCCGCTTCGCCGACCAGGAAGAACTCTGAGTCAGTGAATCCCGCTGGCCGGCGCCAACGAGTTGGGGTCGACACCGATGGCTCGCACCGCCTCTTCCCAGAGTGTGCTGGCCGGTGTCTCAAATATGAGACCGGGGTCAACGTTGCCGTTCACCCACGAGCCTTCCGACAGTTCGCTTTCGAGTTGAGCGGGTCCCCATCCGGAATAGCCCAAGAGGAAGCGAATCTGCCTCGGGGGAGCTGCGGCGAGATGTTCGAGGGTATCGCGCGCCGAGGAAAGGTATAGTCCCGGACTAATCTCGCGGGTCAGGCTCTCATCCAATCCATCGACACGTTCGTGGAGTATCCAGCCGGTCTCTGGTTGCACAGGGCCGCCTATCCACGACGGTTCGGCGGGGCTTCCCGACCAACCTATCTCTATGGAGTTGAGCAGTTCGGCCAGGGGCGTTTCGGTGGGGCGGTTGAGGACAAGACCGAAGGCGCCCTCGCCTTGGTGCTCGACCATTAGCACCACGCTTCTGTGAAAGTTCGGGTCGGCGAGTTGTGGCGTCGCAATCAGGAGACCTGGTGCTAGCTGAATCTCCGAATCCACTACTACCGTTGTACCCGTCGTCGGTACGGCCGGCAATAGGGGTGGTCGAAATGCGCACCCCGTGCTAATCACCGCAATCATGGACTATGGAACTATGGTGCCGCAGGGCTGGCGATTGGACCTAATGGGGGTCGATGGTGCGGCCGAGAAATGGGAGACCTGCAAACGTGTGAGCCGTCTGCTGGACGAGACCGGGTGGAACTCGTTGTGGGTCTACGACCACTTTCACACCTTTCCTCGTAAAAAGGTCGAGGCGACATTCGAGGCTTGGATGATGATGGCCTCGCTTGCAGAGATCACCGACCGGGCGCTCATCGGTCAAATGGTCACTTGCGTGCAATACCGGGAGCCGGCCTATCTGGCCAAGGTCGCGGCCTGCGTGGACGTGGCCAGCGGCGGCCGTTTGCAGCTCGGCCTGGGCTCGGGGTGGTTCGAGGAGGAGTTCGGAGCCTACGGCTACGATTTTCGTACCACACGCGAACGGCTCTACCGGCTCGAAGAATATCTTGCGGCCGTCAAGGCTCTATGGGCCGGGGACTCGGCCGACTTCGAAGGGCGCCACTACCGCCTGCACGAAGCGGTTTGCGAGCCCAAGCCGCTACAGAAGCCCAACCCCCCTATCTGGATTGGCGGCAAGGGCCCCAAGGTCCTGCTGCGCCTGGTGGCCGAGCACGCTGACGTGTGGAACTACAACGGTTCTCTCGGGGAGTTCGCGGCGACCATGGACATCCTAAAGGGTCACTGTGACAACGTTGGCCGGGACTTCGACGAGATACGAATAACCGCGATGTCGGCTGGGCTGGCCTATGACAGCGAGGCCGAGCTCGATGACTTCTTTGCTCGCATAGAACCGCAGCGCTTCAGACGCGAGAAGTTTTTGGACAACGTTGCGTGCAAAGGTTCTCGCGAGCAGTGCACCGAGTATCTGCGTTCCTGGCAAGAGGCCGGATGCGACGAGATGATATTTTTCTTCCAGGACATCGCCACGACGGGTGATGGTGGTTCGCAGGCCGAACGTTTCTGGGAAGAGGTTCTGCCGGCGGTCTAGTACGCGCCGGAGAACAGGTCGCGGTATAGAGAGCCGGCCGCCTGCTCGGCCCGGTCGATGCAGTCCGGTATTCCCGGCCCACGAAAATAGTTGCCCGCCAGTGCCAGGCCCCTGTGTTGTCCGGCACCGGCCTCAATCCGGCCGACCCGGTCGAGGTGGCCGATCTCGTATTGTGGCATCGCAGCGGGATGGCGATAGACCAAGCTCTGTAGCGGCGAATCCGGCAAGCCGGTCAGCCGGGCCAGATCTCGGCACACCGCTTCGACCATGGCATCGTCACTCAGCTCGAGGCTTTCGGGCGACAAGGCACCACCGACAAAAGCGCGAACGACGGTCGTTCCGGGCGCTGCGCGCCCCTCGAACTTCTTGTCGACGAAGGTGCAGGCGATAAGCGCGCGGCCTTCGGCGGCCGGGACCACAAAGCCGGCGGCCTCGGGCAATCGGCTTGCACCGGACCTTTCGTAGACCAGGTTAACCGTGGCCGTTGATGCGTAGTTGATAGTGGCAAGCTCCCCGGCCAGTTCGCTATCGATGCCGGCCAATACGCGGGAGGCATCGGGGGCTCCGAGAGCCAGGCAGACCGCATCGGCCTCAAACACACCGTTAGAGCATTCCACCCTCCAACCACCCGGAGTTCGCGAGATGCGTTGGGCGGCCGCGCCTGTCCTCAGCGTTCCCGAAGGGAGTTCTTCGACAAGGCGCGAGACAAGCCGCTCCATGCCCGAGGCCAGCGACAAGAACATCGAATAACGCGGGCCCGACGCGGCCGACATCTCCGAACTCTTGGCCCGCATGCCGCGGACCACGCTGCCGTGCTCCTTTTCCATATCGAGGAACCGCGGCATGGTGGCCCGCAGGCTCAGACGCTCGGGGTCGGCCGTGTATATGCCGGCCACCATCGGTTGTGCGACACGTTCGAGCGCCTCACGACCTAGGCGGCGGCGAACGAAGTCGGCCAGACTCTCGTCGCTGCCGTCGCGCTTGGCCGGCACCAGCGGTTCAAGAAGAACACGCAGCTTTCCCATTGGTGAGAACAGGTCGGAGGCCAGCATGGGCAGAAGTTTGGCCGGAGCCATAAGGTAGAACCCTTCGGGCACCGCTATCAGCCTGTTGCCACGTGCGATGTAACTGCGGCGTGAACTTTCGCGGGTGCCGATGAGTTCGCCGGACAGGCCAAGTTCCTTGCACAACTGTTGGCCGCGGGGCTTTTCGGAAAGCATCGAATCCGGCCCGGTCTCCAGCAGGCAGCCGTTGCTCGCCAGGCTCCCGATAACACCGCCCGCACGGCCGGCTGCGTCGAGAACGGTCAGCTCGAGCTCGCGGCCGTCGGCGAGAGCGCTCCGTCGCAGCCGGTAAGCTGCGGCCAAGCCCGATATTCCGGCGCCGATGATCGCCACCGAACGCTTCACGACGAGGGCCCCAGATTAAGCGCTTGGGCGATGCGGTCGGCCAGCATCGAGATGAAGCGCGGGTGCGATTCTACGGCCTTGACCCGCAGCATCTCGATGCCCGCGGCGCCGGCCACTCGCCGGGCCTCGGTGTCGAGGTCGTAGAGCAGTTCTACGTTCTCGTTGACGAAGCCCACCGGCACGACTACCGCCGTACGCTTGCCAGCGGCCGCCGCTTCCTTGAGCGCTTCACGGATGTCGGGTTCGAGCCAGGGCGTATTGCGGCGTCCGCTGCGGCTCTGGAAGGCAAGGACCGGGTCGGCTATTCCAAGCTCGACCGCGACTCGCCCGACGGTCTCGCGGTACTCGGCCACGTAGGGGCTGCCCTTGGCGGCTTCTACCGGTATCGAGTGGACCGTGAATATCCACGCCAGCGTCCCGGGGTCGTGGCCTTGGCTGTGGGACATCAGTTCGGAGACCCGCTCTACTATTGCCTGCACGAAACCTTTGTCGCCGTGCCAGGCCGCGATGGGTACCAGGACCGGCACCCGTGCTCCGGCCAAGCGCTGTGCTTCGGCCAGCGCGTCTTCGTAACGCTCGCTCGAGGCCGGCCCGGCATGCGGGGCCAGTGTAATGAGAGCCGCCCGGCGTATCCCGTTGCTTGTCATCTTGCGCAGGGTCTGGACCAGGGTCGGGTTCCAGCTGCGCATCCCGACGTAGACCGGCAACTCAATTCCGCGGCGGCCGAATTCGTCGATTAACGACTCGGCCTGGGCGCGTACCGATGCGTTGTAAGGCGAACCACCCAAACGGTAGTAGTGTTCGGCCGTTTGCTTGAGCCGGGTTTCGGGGATGTCGCGGCCGGCGGCCACCCGGCGCAGGAACTCGGGGACATCCTCGGGGCGTTCGGGCGCGCCGAATCCCACCAGCAGTATCGCGGTTTCCTTGGTGTCCACCGGTGGAAGGTTCAGCGCGCGCTCAATTCGTGGACCAGTTGTACGACCAGAGCTGCGTTGTCGACGGGCGTGTCCGGTAGAACTCCGTGGCCAAGGTTGAAGATGTGTCCCGGGCGGCCGCCGGCGTCGTCGAGAACGCCGGCCACGGCCGTTTCGATGGTGGCACGATCCTCTAGGAGGACCGATGGGTCGAGGTTGCCTTGGACGGCAAGGTCCGGGTGACGTTCCATTACCGGAGCCAGCAGGCTGCTGTGGTCGACGCCAAGCACGCAGGCTCCGGCCGTGGCCATATCGTCGAGGAGTTCGGCGGTCCCGGTCCCAAAATGTATGACCGGCACATCGGCGGGCAGGGCCGACACCAGAGCGGTGGTGTGCGGGAGCACATAACGCCGGTACTCGGCCGGCGTCAGGCAGCCGACCCAGCTGTCGAATATTTGCAGCACGCTCGCGCCAGCCTCGACCTGGGCCAAGAGATAACCGGTCAGTGCTCTGGTGAGCAGCGCCATCATCGCGTTCCAGGCAGACTCGTCGCTGCGCATGAACCGCCGGGTCTCCTTCCACTGGCGAGAGGAACCGCCCTCGACGATGTATGAGGCCAAGGTGAAGGGCGCGCCGCAGAAACCGATTAGAGGGATCTGTGCGGGCAACTGTCGGCGGGTCTCGGCGACCGCCTCGAAAACGAAGGCCAAGGAGTCACGCGGGTCGACCTCACGCAGTCTGGCCACGTCGGAGGCCTCGCGCACCACACCCTCGAGCTTGGGTCCGTCGCCTTGGGCATAGCTCAACCCGAGGCCCATGGGTTCGACAATCAACAGAATGTCGGAAAATAGGATAGCCGCGTCCGCGCCGATTCGGCCGGCCGCAGTCACGGCGACCTCGGCTGCAAGCTCGGGACGCTTGCACAGCTCGATGAAGGAGACCTCGGCGCGTAGCTGCCGGTACTCCTTCATGTAGCGGCCGGCCTGTCGCATGAGCCAGACCGGAGTGTGCTCGACGGGCTCACGCCGGCACGCCTTCATGAATGCGTTGCTGTCGGTCGCGCGCTGGTCGGTCATGCCGGTAGGACCTGTAACCGCTCGTTGGCGTTTGCCGGCAAGCATGCTCGCGGCCTGCGTGGCGGTCTCCTTGACGAGCAGCCCCAGCTTGGTATGCGAGGGTTCCAGATCGACATCCACGCCGTGCACGTTGAGCGCTTCGCTGCACACCGGCCCAATCGAACAAATCAGAAGCTCC
The DNA here is from genome assembly GCA_046583395.1 of Deltaproteobacteria bacterium. GTDB lineage: Bacteria > Desulfobacterota > Binatia > UBA1149 > CAYXZP01 > CAYXZP01. Next base: position 57,289 of record JAYGCK010000033.1, on the reverse strand, counting down.
TCAAAGGAACGGCGGAGGTCGCCGGCGATGCCTTCGTCCTCGGCGGCCTGGAAGACATTGCTAACTTGGTTGGCGCTCGTGAAGAGCGCGACGTCGGCCGTGCCGCCGATAATCTGGCGTATGGCCGAGACCAGCGGGGTGCGGTCTTCGGGCATGGCCCAACGGTAGACCGGTACCGTCTCGACTGTAGCACCGGCGTTCTCGAGTGCGGTCACGAACTGGTCGTTGGTCCTACCGTAGAGTTGGACCGCGACCTTGGCCCCGTCGAGCCGGATACCGTCGTGCCCGGCCATTGCCTCGAGTATCTCCCGCCAGGTGTTGGGCTCGGGGACGGTCAGCGTTATCGGAACCTTGAATTCGCCGAGAGCTCGCACCGGTTTGGGGCCGCGCGCGACCACGACGGTGGAGGAAAGCGCGTCGACCAGTTGGGCGCGGTCGTGCTCGACCTCCATTGCGGCGAACAGGTAGCGGGTGCCGACCCCGGTCATGAAGACGATGATGTCGTAGGCGCCTGCCAGCAGCTTGCGGCCGAACCCGAGAGCTTCGTTGTTCTGTTCTAGCGGAACCTCGCGCATCGAGGGCGCGAGGATGGCAACGCCGCCGGACCCCTCGACGAGGCGGCCGGTCTCCTCGGCCATACGGCTTTCGAACGACACCACTCGCAGGCCGCCGAACCCTCTTGTCTGCGCTCGGTTCACCGTATTAAACCCTTTACATCGGGTAGAGTAGGTCGGCCCTGACGCAAAGGACAGCCCTAGCCCGGACCCCACAAAAGGCGTTGACCACCGGTGGTGGTTCTGTGATACGTTCGCGTTGCGGCCGCGGCTATCGCGGCCCGGGCCATGAAAGTAGGCGACATAACCAAGCTCGAGGACATCGCTCTACAGACCATATCGCCGAAACGTAGCGTCCAAGACGCGGTTGCCCGTTTGGTCGAGCACAATATCGGTGCGCTCCCGGTGTGCGACGATGATGGCCGGCTCGTCGGCATAATCACCGAGCGTGATGTTCTTCGCCTGGTGGCCGACCGGCCGGTGCCCGACGCTGTCACCAGTTCGGTTGCCGACGCTATGACCCGCGAGTTGGTCATCGGCGTTCCCGACGACGACATCGAGTATGTGATGCGGGTGATGACCGAGCACCGCATCCGTCATCTGCCGATTCTCGACGGCGAGCGCTTGGCCGGAATCATCTCCATCGGCGACGTGGTCAAGGCCAAGATGGAGGAGTCCACGACCGAGCTGCGCTTCCTGAGAGACTACGTCGCGCAGTAGGCTCAGGCCTTTTCTCTTATGTGAAAGCCTCGGGTCTTGACCATCCGGTCGAAGCCCAGGTGCGACATCGTCAGACCGACACCGCTGTCCTTCCACCCGGCCCAGGGCAGTGAGGGGTCGAGGTGGTCGCAGCGGTTGACTAGCACCGTGCCGACCTCCAGCCGGCGTCCCAAGGCTGCGGCGGTCTCTTGGTCCTTGGTCCAGACCGAGGCGGTGAGCCCGTAGCGCGAGTCGTTGATTCGGGCCACGGCCTCTTCGTCGCCATCGACCGGGGCCACGGCTGCGACCGGAGCGAAGCTTTCCTCGGTCATGACCCGCATCGAGTGGTCGGTGTCGGCAAGTACGGTGGCTTCAAAGTAGCGGCCGAGGCCGTCAATCTGGGCTGTCTGCCCGCCGGCGAGCAAGCGCGCGCCCGAGCCTATCGCTTCTTTCACCTGGCCACGGGCAGCCTCGGGGGCGCCCGGCTTGGCCATGGGTCCGAGCCGGGTCCCGTCGGCAAGCGGGTCGCCCGGCCGCCAGACCTTGGCCTGCTCGGTCAGGGCCTCGAGGAGGCCGGCATAGATGCTACGGTCGGCGTAGACCCGCTCCACAGCGCAGCAACTCTGGCCGGCGTTGTAGAAGGCTCCCTCGGCTATGGCGGCCGCCGAGCTTTCCAGATCGGCGTCGGCACGCACATAAGCGGCGTCCTTGCCGCCCAGTTCCAGGCCGACGTCGATGAAGCGTCCGGCCGCTGCGCGCGATACCTCGCGTCCGCCTTCGACCGAACCGGTAAAGGCAACGTAGCCGACCTCTTCGCTGCCGACCAAGGCGGCGGTGGTTTGGTGGCTGGCGGTAACGGCCTGTACCAGGCCGGGCGGTGCGCCGGCCTCGGCAAAGGCTTGTTCGAATGCCGTTCCGCAGAGCGGTGTTCGGCTCGAATGCTTGAGGATGACCGAGTTGCCGGCCAACAGCGCTGGGACGAGCACGTTGACGGCGATCAACATGGGATAGTTCCAGGCCGCGATGTCGAGAACGGTTCCGACCGGCACCCATTCTATGAAACGTCGGACGCCGGTCTCCCCGCCCAGGTCCATGGGTTCGAGCTGACCGACGGCGGCGGCCATCATGAACCGCGCGCGCTGTTCCATGGTGGCCAGCTCGGCACGTGACTCTGCCAGGGGTTTGCCCATCTGGCGGGTTATATCGCCGGCTATCTCATCGCGGCCGGCCTGGAAACGGCCAAGGAACCCGTCACACAGTTCAATCCGTTCGGCTAGACCGGTGCTGGCCCAATCGCGCGCAGCCGCGGAGGCCCTTGCCATCAGCCGGTCAATCCGGTCCTCGGAGAGAGGCTCGGCACGGGTGACGGTTTCGCCCGTTGCCGGGTTATCGACCGTGAACCGGGCCATCAGTCATCGCCCTCCAGGACGCGTTCGATTCCTTCTAGCATCGAGCCGATACCTTCGGCCCCCTCCCTGAGTATCGCACCGGGCAGGGCCACGCCTTCTTTGAGGATGGTTCCGGTGGCGTGACTGCCCTCCTTGATAATCAGTTCGGCAGCGTCAGGAACCAGCTGCAGCATCCTTTCTGCCAGCGAGCGGGCCGGAACGGCCACTTTCGGTTGCCGCAGCTTGCCCTTGATGGCCACCGCTATGTTGGTCCAGCCGTCCTTGTCGCGCATATAGGGCAACAGGCTACCAACCGACAGCCAGGAGCGCTCGGCGCCGGGCCCAACCCCGACCCAGGCCTGCAGGTCCAGGCTGGTGTCGAACCCCACGCTGCCCTTCATAATCAGGCGCGCCTTATCGTTGCCCAGCAGCATGCGTTGGCTGCTTACCCGGCGGCCGTCAATTTTGAACTCGCCGCCGGATTTGTTGAGGTCCAGGGTGGTCAGCTCGTCGAACCCGACTGCCGAGGCCAGGGCGCGCAGGCCCTTGGAGCCGCTTATGCGCCCCGCGTTGATGAGCATCTGCCCGTGGCCCGAAAGGTTATCTAACAGCTCTGTCCGTGCGGTGCCCTCCGAGGCAAGGTCGAGGGTGCCGGCCATCGTGCCCTCGAGCGCCACCTTTGGGTTGGCTGAGAGCATTGCGGTCACAGCGGCCAGGTCGATGTCGGTTGCTTTTATTGATGCGGACATGCGTTGCCGCTGGCCGGAGAGCAGACCAGCCTCGAAAGCCGCCGAGCCCCCGGCCAGGGCTAGTTTGCCTTCGCTGATGCTAAGCGCGGGGCCGGCAATACGGGCCTTTAGCTCGGAACTGCTCATTGTCATCCTGCCACTGCGGACGCGTCCGGTATGGACGCGAATCGAAAGGTCCCGGCGTTCGGGCGCCAGCATGCCACGGGCCTCCAGGCCGAGGTCTTCGACCTTGGTATCGCTTCGCCCTTGGCTATCGCGGGTTTCGAGCGAGCCGTTGTGTATCGAGATGCGCGCCACCGACCAGCTGCCGCCAGGTGTTTTGCCGCGGCCGGCCGTCATCCGTTCGACGAGCGTGGTCACGCCGAAAGGTCCATCGCGCTGCCGGCGCAAGATTACCACGGGGCGGTCCACAATCAGTGCCGCGCCCGATACTTGCCGGCGAAAGACGAGGGCGAGCCAGTCGAGCCTGAGTTCGAGGCGTTCGACGGCCACGAACGGGCCGTCCGAAACGATTCCGGGATCCTCAGCGATTACCAGTTCGGAGACACGGAGCCCGCCTATTCCCAGCTCGAACGCCCCGATACTGACATCCCGTCCGATGGTCTCTTCGAGCGGGGCGATTATACGGGCTTCGATGAAATCGGGGGTCAGGAGATAGCGCCCCACAAGGCGTGGCAACACGATGGCCATTGCCGCGACCACTAGGACCGCGACCAACAGGAGCACGGGGAGCGATATGCCCGTTTGTCTGCCGGTCCGTTCAATCATTCGGGTCAGTGCTCCTGGTCTGTCTCAGTCGTTGACGAAGTTACCCGGCCGCTGTTCAGCGAAGGCCGCCAACCCCTCGGCAAGGTCGCGGCTCATCATAGCGCTTTGGCCGACCTCGCACTCTATCCTCAGTCCCTCTTCCAGGGTTCTGCCCGAACCCATCATGGCGGCCTGTTTGTCGGTTCTCATGGCCGCCTGTGGATAGGCTGCCAGTTCGCCGGCAATCTCGAGGCTGCGTTCCAGGGCATTACCCGGTGCTACCACTTCGTTGGCCAGGCCGATCCGGTGGGCTTCGGCGGCGTCGATCCGGCGGGCTCTCAATATCAGGTCCATTGCATGGCCCATGCCGACGATGCGCGGCAAGCGCTGGGTGCCACCATCGACCAGCGGGACGTTCCAGCGCCGGCAGGCCACCCAGAACTCGGCGTTCTCACTGGCGATGCGTAGGTCCCCGAGACAGGCAAGCTCGAGGCCGCCGGCGAAGGCGTAGCCGTTGACGGCGCAGATGATGGGTTTGTAGATGTCGGTTCCGCGCGTGTAACCCATATAGCCGCTGCCGTGGGTCACGAAACGGCGATGTTCCGCCACAGAGGCCCCGGCGCCCGGCCCGAGGGTCTGAGCGGCCTTGAGGTCGGCTCCCGAGCAAAACGATTCGTCGCCCGCTCCGGTAAGGATGGCCACGTACAGCTCGTCGTCGTCACGGAACCTGAGCCACGCTTGTTCGAGGGCGGCGGCCGTTTCTCCGTCGACGCAGTTCATCTTGGAGGCCCGGTTGATGGTGATAATCCAGGTTCGGTCCACCGCCTCGGTCAGTACTTTTGGTGACTTGTTATCGGCCATGCCTAATCCTCCGTCCCAGGTCAGGGAGCGGCGATTTTGCCGACGCTACGTTGCAAGTTAAAGGAAAGGCTGGCACAGCCAGCCATTAACCTGCCCGACCGGGCCCGACGATGACCCTTAGCAAGCGGCATATATTCATTCTTGTGTTGTTCTTGGCTGCAACGGCCGGCCCCGGATGCCGGTCCGGCGGCGGGGAGAGAGGGGCGCTGAGCGGCCAGTCCGAGGTGTTCGGCCAACCGCCCCCGGGCGGGCATGCCTGGGCGGTTCCCGAGCAACTACCCGGAGCTGCACCCTATCCAGGCAGGCTCCGCAGCGCGTTGGCCAAGGCGCTTACCCGAATGCCGGCCTCTTACAGGCCCCGCACCCACCACCTGGAGCTCGACGGCGCACCGACCTTTACCAACCGATTGGTGTTCGAGACCAGTCCGTATCTGCTCCAGCACGCCCACAACCCGGTCAACTGGTATCCCTGGAGTGATGAGGCCTTCGACGCGGCCAGGCGGCTAGGCCGGCCCATCTTGTTAAGCGTCGGCTACGCGACCTGCCACTGGTGTCACGTCATGGAACGCGAGTCCTTCGAGGATACCGAGATAGCGGCCTTCCTGAACGCCAACTATGTGGCAATCAAGGTAGACCGTGAGGAACGGCCCGACATAGACAACGTCTACATGGACGCCGTACGTGTGCTGTCCGGTGGAGGCGGCTGGCCGATGACGGTGGTCATGACCCCGGAGGCAAGACCATTCTTCGGCGGCACCTATTTCCCAGCTCGCGACGGTGACCGTGGCACACGGATTGGCTTTCTCACCATCCTCGAGCGACTCGCGCATGCATATACCACCGACCGCGAGGGGGTCGTTGCCAAGGCCGCCGAGATAAGCGAGCGCTTGCTCAAGGCGGCCGCGCCCAGGCCTCCCGGGGCAGTCCCAGGGGCCACCCCGCTGCGCAAGGCCTACGCCAGTCTGTCCAAGTCCTTCGATGCGGTCTACGGCGGTTTCGGCGGTGCACCCAAGTTCCCGCGCTCGGTCACGCTCGAGTTCCTTCTGCGTTACCACCGGCGCACCGGCGACGAACAGGCCCTTCACATGGCCGTCTATACGCTCGAGCGTATGGCCAAGGGCGGCATATACGACCATGTCGGCGGTGGCTTTCACCGTTACTCGACCGACTCGCGTTGGTTGGTCCCGCATTTTGAGAAGATGCTCTACGACAATGCCTTGTTGGTGGTGGCATACGTGGAAGCCTTTCAGATTACCGGTCGCGAGGACCTGGCACGGGTGGTCACAGAGCTGCTCGACTATGTCTCTGGCGAGATGAGCGATCGTGAAGGGGGGTTCCATTCGGCCACCGACGCCGACAGCCCGACCCCCGGTGGTCACGAGGAAGAGGGCTATTTCTTCACCTGGACCCCGGACGAACTGGCCGGGCTGTTGGGTGATGACCTGGCCCGTCTGGTAAGCGGTTACTACGGTGTGACCGAGCGCGGCAACTTCGAGGGACGCTCTATACTGAACACGCCCCGCCCTCTGGCACGGGTGGCCAAAGAGCTGGGCATGTCGGTCGACGACATTCGCGAGGAGCTCGATGGCGCCCGTGAGCTTATGTACGAAAAGCGCGGCGAGCGGCCGCCCCCTGGCAAGGACGACAAGATAGTCGCCGCGTGGAACGGGCTGATGATATCGGCGTTTGCACGGGCCGCCCAGGTTTTTGGGCGCGACAGGTATGCGCAGCGGGCCGAGAGTGCGGCCGAGTTCATCGTCGAGCGCATGATGACCGAACAGGGACGGCTCCACCGTTCCTACCGGAGCGGACGTGCCCGTTATGACGGGATTCTCGACGATTACGCTTTCGTGGCCGCCGGTATGCTCGACTTGTTCGAGACCACGCACGATCTGCGTTGGCTCGATGCCGCGCGTCAGTTGCACGCGACGCTGGAAAGCTCGTTCTGGGACGAGGAGAACGGCGGGTTCTTTCTGACCGCCGATTTTGGCGAGACGCTCCTTACCCGCGATAAGCCCTACTACGATGGTGCCGAGCCTTCGGGCAACGCGGTGGCGGTGTCCAACCTATTGCGTCTTTACGAACTGACCACGGATGACGGTTATCTCGAGTTGGCCGAGATGAGTCTGGCCGCGTTCGCACGTGTGATCTCGCGCAACCCGACCGCACTTCCCAAGATGCTCTCGGCCTTGGACTATTATCTCGACAGTCCCAAGGAGATCGTCATCATCAAGCCCGACCGGAGCGCCGATGTTTGGGCCTTTCGCGAGAAGATGGCCGGTGTGTTCCTCCCCAACCGTGTGCTGGCCGTCATCAGTACGGCCGACGTTCACGGGCCGATGGCCGAGGCGGTCCCGCTCATCAAAGGCAAGGTCGCCCGCGCCGGCAAGGTGACCGCCTATGTATGTGAGCGCCGGGTCTGCAAGCTCCCGACCTCGGACCCCGAAGTGTTTGGCGAGCAAATCTCGACGGTCCGGCCCTATCCCTAGTCGGCGGTCAGTTCTCCCGAACAGCTAGAACCCGCTCCCGCCGTACAACCGTAACAGTGCTCTGCCGTGGCCACCCCGAGGCCGGCGAGTTGCCCGAAGTTATCGAGGTCGTCGATGTGGCCGTAGCGTCCGCCCCCGGCCAACGGGATTTCGAGCATCTGGTTGAAGTCGCAATCGTACAGCGAGCCTTGCCAGCCGACGCTGACCAGTTCGCGGCACATCAGGCCTTCCACGGTGGCCGGGTTGAAGTGGTTGACGAGAAGCCCGAGGTAGGACTCGTGTTGGCCGCTTCGGCGTAGTTGTTCGGCGAAACGAGATATCGGCATGTTGGTTATCGTGAACAGGCTGTTGAAACTTATGCCAAAGCGCGCGTCGAGCTCGCTGCGGTAGCGGCTTTCCAACTCGGCCTGGTCGGGTGGGAGAGTGGGGCCGAGCGGATTGTAGACCAGGTCCAGACGAAGACCCGAGCCGGGACGGCCGTAGCCGAGCCCGTTCAAGAGCCCGAGCGCGCGGATGCTGGCCTCGAACACGCCCTGGCCGCGCTGGCTGTCGGTATTGTCGGCCGTGTAGCAGGGCAGCGAACAGACCAGTTCGACCCTGTGCTCGGCCAGGAACGCGGGCAACCAGCCCATGCCCTTGGCGTAGATGACCGTGAGGTTGCAGCGGTCGATTACCCGGCGTGACGGCGAACTGAGCGAGCGCACAAGATAGGCAAAATTCTCGTTCAGCTCGGGCGCGCCGCCGGTGATGTCTACCGTTGAGATGGCCGGGTCGTTCTCTACCAGCCCCACCAGGCACTCGGCCGTGGCCCGGTCCATGCGTTCGCTGCGCTTGGGGCCGGCATCGACGTGACAGTGGTGGCAGGCCTGGTTACAGAGCTTGCCGACGTTAATCTGTACGGTCGTGGGCCGGTGCCTGAGCAGCGGTCCGATGCCGTGCTCGCGCAAGCTCTCGCTAAAATTTGGTGCCGCGGTCAACGGGGCCGCAACAGGCTCGAGAACGAGTTACGGTAGCTCCACATGAGGTAGGCCTGCATGATTCCGAGCAGACCGCCGACGGCCATCCCCTCGATGTCGAGGAACAGATGGAACAGGACGATGTTGAGCATCACCGGGGCCAGCACTACAAGCGCCAACGGAACGAAGAGACCGGCGACCAGGGCCGCTCCACACAGGGCTTCGACACCGCCGAGGAAGGGGAAGAAATACCCGGACCCGGCCAGACCGCCGAGGAAGGCCTTGGCGGCGTCACCGCTGTGTGGGGGCGGTGCGAAGAAGTGGAAGATCTTGTTGAGGCCGAAGACCAACATGGACACACCGAGAAGTATCCGTACCGTCATCGCTGCTCTACTGTTCACTTCTTCACCTCCCCCTTTTGCGGTCTGACGATTATCTCTCGACGGTCAGGGCTGGAGCAAACGCGACGACCAGCGTCCCCGGCTCAGGACGAACAGTTCGCGGTGGTGGAGGCGTGGTTCCTGGCGTCGCCAGAACTCTATCTCGCGCGGCACCAGCCTATAGCCGGTCCAGTGCTCGGGGCGTGGCACCGCTGCACCCCGGTAGAGGCGTTCCAAGCGCCCGACCTCTTCGATCAGGTCGCTTCGCGATGCCATTGGCCGGCTTTGTTTGGAGGCTGCGGTGGCCAGCTGACTGCCGCGCGGCCGCTGGGTCCAGTAGCGGTCGGCCTCGGTGGCAGTGAGAGGCCGGACCCGGCCATCGATACGTACCTGGCGGTCGGCGAGATGCCAGTAGAAGGCCAGCGACGCGTTTGGGTTGGTGGCCAGGTGACGGCCCTTGCGGCTTGCGGTGTTGGTGTAGAAGGTCAGACCGTCTGCACGGGTGTCCTTTAGCAGGACAAAGCGGACCGATGGCCGCCCATGGCCGTCGACCGTGGCAAGTGCGCCGGCCTCGGCCAGCGGCTCTCCGCTCTTGCGGGCCAGTGCCAGCCAACGGCCGAAGCGTGCCAGCGGGTCTGCTGTCGCGCCCGTCATGCGGCTAACCTAGGCCCCAGGCCCCGGGCGGTCAAAAGGCCGGTCCGGACGGGGTGGGGCCGGGCTTGACAGAGTTTTATTTACGTTGTGAATGAAAACCCACGGCGAGACCCTCCCTGAGCCAGGGCGAACGCGACCAGACCAGGAGCAGGGTGCTGGTGGCCGCCGGTCCGAGCAACGGCCTCGACACACAGGACCAAGCAAGATGACGCAAACGGCACTTAGCGGCACGGATCCTCTGGCCCCCTTGGGTCTCGGTCCCGAGCATTGGATGAGCAATTTGTGGAGGCCCTCCCACGACGAGAAGGCATACGTCATAGAACGGGTCGATGGCGAGATTCCGCGTGAGCTCAACGGCAGCCTTTATCGCAACGGACCCTCACAACACATCCTTCCCGAGGGCGGTTACGAGGCCCTGCACCTCTTTGACGGTGACGGCATGGTTCACGCCTTCCGTTTTGAGGACGGGCGGGTCGCTTACCGCGGACGTTTCGTAAGGAACGAGAGCTTTCTGGTCGAGGCCGAGGTGGGGCGGTTCTGCATGAACTCGGTGGGTGTCCAGGTCGACAACCCTACCGAGCGGGTGTCCATTCGGCAGCAGCACAACACCAACGTGGTCCATCATGGCGGCAAGCTGATGGCCTTGGTCGAGAACGCCTGGCCATTCGAAATAGACGGTCTGAGCCTGGACCCGCGTGGCGAGACCGACTTTGGTTGCGAGCGTCTGGGCATGAGCGTGAGTGCTCATCCGCACATCGACGGCAGGACCGGGCAGATGGTCATACACGGTTATCAACCTTTCGAGCCCTACTACCAGGTCTACGTTGTCGAACCCGATGGCCGCGCCTCGCTGGCCGAGCCGGTCGCCGCGCCTTATCCGGTGATGATGCACGACATCGCCATCACCGAGAACCACATCATCCTGTTGCTTTGCCCCACCGTCATCGACGGTGAACGGCTGATGGCCGGTGGAAGCTTCGGCGAATGCGTTAGCTGGCAACCCGACAAGGGCCTCAGGTTCGGCATACGGCGGCGCGAAGCGGGAAGCGCGGTACGCTGGTTCGACGCGCCCACTCCGGCCTTCATCTTCCACACTGGCAACGCCTACGAGGAGGAGGGCAAGGTCTACATGGATGCCTGTTCCTATCTTGACGGCGCCGGCCTGCTCGACACCCTATCGGCGGCGAGGGGCGACCAACTCGGCATAGCTACCGGTGCCTACCCATACCTCTACGAGTTCGACCTCGAGGGGGGGACCTGTCGCGAGACGCGCTTGGGCGACCGCAGTGCCGAGTTTCCCAAGCTCGACGAACGCCTGGCCGGCTACAAGAACCGTTACGGCTTTGCGCTGGTTGAAGGTCCGTCCGGTTCGCCGCTGGCAGGTGGCTCGCTGTGCCGTTACGACCGCCAAGGGGGCACGTCTGCCTACTACGACTTCGGCCAGGGCCAGTTCCCGGGCGAACCGGTGTTCGTGCCGCGTTCGGCGGATAGCCCGGAGGGCGATGGTTTTTTGCTCTCGGTCGTGTACGATGCGCCCCAGGACGGGAGCTACGTGGCGGTGTTCGATGCGACCGACCTGGTGGTAGGTCCTATAGCCAGGGCGCACTTAGAGCACCGAATCCCGATGGGCTTCCACGGTAATTTTGTCAGTGGCGTTGTCTGAGCAGATCGCCCGGTTAGCCGCACGCGGCGCGCTCGTTGTCTTGGTCGTGGGGCCCGCCTTGTGCGCGGCCGGATTGGCCGCGCCGATGACCGGGTTTGCCATCTTTGGTCTTAGCTTGCCGTTGGGTCTGACCGCTGTCGTGGCCGGCGGGGTGGCGATGATAGGCGGACATCGACAGGCCCGCCGCTCCTTGGTGCTTGGGTTGGCCGCGCTTGCGGTCACGGTCGGGGCCGGAGGGGCCGGGCTCGGGCTGCCGCCGATTAACGATATCACTACGGATACCGCCGACCCTCCCGCTTTTGCCAAGGTGGCCGAGCTCGAGGCCAACCACGGGCGCGACATGTCCTACCCCGGCGCCGAGTTCGCCGACCAGCAGACCGATGCCTACCCTGGTCTCGGCTCGCTCCTGAGCGACTGGCCGCCCGGTGAGGCTGTGGCCAAGGTCGAGGCGGCGCTGTTGAGTATGCCGCGCACCGATATCATCACTCTCGACCCTGCCGCCGGCCGCATCGAGGCAACATCGAGCACCCGAATATTCCGGTTTGTCGATGATGTGGTCGTGCGCGTGCGCGCCGAGGGCGACGGTTCACGGATTGACGTTCGCTCGAAATCACGAGACGGGCGCGGGGACCTCGGCGCCAACGCCGCCCGCATCGAAGCGTTGTTCGGCGAACTTCGCTAGCACTGATATTGCTTCCAATCCGGGGGTCGGATATTCCAGCCTCGGACCGTGTCGCAGACCAGCCCAAGCTACAGGATAGAAGGTAACGTTGCCGTCATCACGCTCGATGACGGCAAGGCCAACGCCGTTTCCTTCGCCGTTCTCGACGAGCTGTCGCGCATGTTGGCCGCCGCCACCGAAGAGGCCGAGGCCGTGGTTCTCATGGGCCGGCCCGGACGCTTCTCGGGGGGCTTCGACTTGTCGGTAATGCGCGGCGATGACATCGGCGAGCTCGTCCGGCTGGTAAAGCAGGGCGCGAACTTCCTGGTAGACCTTTACATGCATCCGCAGCCCGTCGTTGTGGCCTGCACCGGGCATGCCGTGGCTCTCGGTTCTCTCATCGTCATGGTCGGTGATTACCGGCTGGTGACGGCCGGCGATTTTAAGATTGGCCTCAACGAGGTCGCCATCGGCATGGAGCTTCCCGATTTTGCGATACAGCTGGCCAACGACCGCCTTTCCAGGCGCCATCTGAGCGACGCCACTTTGCGCGCCCGCCTATATTCGCCCGCCGAGGCTGTAGACGCCGGCTACGCCGACGAGGTCGTTGACGGCGACAGCTTGCTCGACCGGGCTCTCGGAGAGGCCGAGGGTATGGCCGCGCTGTCGGCCCGTGCCTTTGCCAAGAGCAAGGAAGCCTTGCGTTCTGCGACCGCGGCCCGTGTGAGGGCCGGACTCGCCGAGGACCTTCCGGAACCCCCGGCCTGACGATATTGGCCAATGGACTCGAATCCTTCGGGCTCCGGCCCGGACGCAAACTCGCGCGCAAGTATGTGGTCGGCGAACTTCTCGGACAGGGCTGGGAAGGTGAGGTCTATCATGTGACCGAGGCCGCTACGGGTATCGAGCGTGCGGCCAAGTTCTTCTATCCCAAGCGCAACCCGGGCAACCGGGCCATCAACTTCTACGCCAAAAAGCTCAACAAACTCCGCGACTGTTCGATACTAATCCAGTATCACACCCAGGAGGCCTTCCGTTGGCAGGGCCAGGACATACCCTTTCTCGTGTCGGAGTACGTGCGTGGCGAGCTTCTCACCGACATGCTCAACCGTCAGCGGGGCAAACGCTTGCACCCCTTCGAGGCCTTGCACCTGCTTTACGCTCTCACCTGCGGGATAGAGGAGATGCACGGACAGGGCGAGTACCACGGCGACCTCCACTCGGATAACATCATAGTGAACCGGCGCGGGCTCGGTTTCCGCGTCAAGGTCGTCGATATGTTCCACTGGGGCAGGGCCACCCGCGAACACTTTGACGACGATGTTTGCTCTTTGATCCGCCTGCTCTACGACGCGACCGGCGGCGCGCGTCACTACGCCAAGCAGCCCCCCGAGATAAAATCGATTTGCTGCGGGCTGAAACGGTCCCTCATCACCAAGAGGTTTCGCAACGCCGGCCGCCTGCGCGGCCATCTCGAGACCATGTCCTAAACGATGCCCGGCCATCGTACAGTAAGGTTCACGGTCTATTCGGACCCTCTTTGACCGTGGTGCTATGTGGCGGCCGTCGGTCTCGCCGAACTCACCACCGAATATCCCGATACCCTCGAACTTGAGTGGAAGAGCTTCCTGTTGCGTCCCAACCCCGAGCCCAAGCCGTTGGAAAAGTTCAGGCGTTATACCCGCTCATGGCGGAGGCCGGCCTCGGTCCCGGGTGCGCCCGAGTTCCGTGAGTGGGCCACTGATGAACCGGCGCCCTCGCACTCTATCCCCGGGCAGGTAGCCCTGAAGGCCGCCGCCCGGCAAGGGGCCTTCGCCGCCTACCATCTGGCCATGATGAAGGCCTACTTCTACGACAACCGCGACGTGACCGACCCGGCTACGGCCACGGAGCTTGCCCGGGCCTGCGGACTCGAGGCCGCCGACTTTGTACGAGACCTGGACGACCAAGGTCTGGCCGAACTGGTCGTGGCCGAGCATATGGAGGCCACGCGTGCCGGAATCTCCAGCGTTCCCACTGTTGTGGTGGACGGTATCTTGCCTATCCCGGGTGCACAGGAGCTTCGCTTCTACCGCCACGTGGTCGATAAACGGCTGGCGGCCGACGACTGAGCGCCGGCTCTCTAGAAGCAGTCCAAGATACGGCCGACGATGTCGTCGGTCTGCGGGAGGCAGGCGGTCTCGAGCTCACGGCTGCCGGCAATCGGCACGTCGTCGCCTGCGACCCGTTCGTGACGGATAGCCGGTGCGCCCGCGCCGGTGCGGGCCTGCTCGTAACGGGCGATCAGTTCGGCTCCCCAGCCACCGCTGGGGCTGGCCTCTTCAGCGTAGATGCATAGCGCCGGTTTGCGGGTGCCGAAGATGTGCTCGATGTGGTCGCCCGGGACCGACGAGAGCTGTGTGAACACGGCAAGGTCGACGAATAGGCCTTCTTCTTCCCGCAATTTTTCCACAGCCTCCAAACAAAAGGGCGTCATCGCCCCGTAGCAGTGAAGGATGGCGTCCGGGCCGGTCTCGGCCTCATCGTGGTGCAAATAACTGGTCGGGAAGGGGGCGGCATCGGTGGCGAGCAGTTCGACCGTCGCACCGGCGACATTGGTGACGAGCTGGCGCCCGTAACAGAGCTTGCTCTCGACGAACACCACGGGCTCGTCGCAATCGAGTGTGGCCTGTCTTAGCAGCGCGCCCGGGTCGCCAAGTATATGCGGGGCCACGACCATGAGCCCGGGAACTCCGATGAAGTGTTTTTCGAGTGACTGGCTGTGGGTCGGGCCGTAGCCGCGGCGGGCACCGACCGGAGCACGCACGACCATCGGTACGGTGACCCCCTCGTTGTACATCCAGCGGAACTTGGCCGCGTGGTTGATGAGTTGGTCGGCGGCAAGAGCCAGAAAGTCGCCGAACATAATCTCGGCTATGGGCCGCAAGCCGCGCATGGCCAAACCGTTGGCCATGCCGACGATGGCCGACTCGGAGATGGGAGTGGTAAAGACCCGCTCGGGAAAACGGTCCGATAAGCCCTTGGTTACCTTGAAGGCTCCGCCGTAGGGGTCGAGGATGTCCTCGCCGAGGAGCAGGACCCGCTCATCGTTCTCCATCATCTCGTGCAGGGACTGATTGAGGGAGCTTAGCGCGGTCTCAGCGCGCGCCACTGCTTTGGCCGTACTAGGCTTCATAGACTGGTGCCGCCAATGCCTTTTCGCGGGCGCTCTCGACTATGGCCGCCGATGCGGCCCCAAACTCGGCGGACCCGCCCCCAAGCTCGGCGGCCAGTACTTTCAACGGGTCCAGTTCCCAGGCCGCCTTTATTTCACTTTCGTCGCGGTTGTCGTCGCCCTTGCTGTGTGGTCCAAGCCTATAGTCCTCGATGATCAGACAGCGGGGCCGTGAATCACCGCGTATCCGGTCCACGGCGGCCGTGGCAGCCTCGCGCAGCAGGCGGACGTCGGTGGTCTTGTGCTCGGTCGTTTCGATATCGAAGGCGGCCGGTCTGGCGCTAATCGCGCCCGCGACCTGCAACTGGAACGGGGTGCTCTGGGCGTAGTGGTTGTTTTCGATGACGAAGAGGACCGGAAGCTCCCACAGTGAGGCCAGGTTCATCGATTCGTAGACCACGCCCTCGCCGAGCGTTCCGTCGCCGAGAAAGACCACGGCAACCGCCTTGCTGCCGCGTATCTTCTCGGCCAGAGCCATGCCGGCCGTTACCGGGGTTATGCCGCCTTGCACGCCGTTGGAGTAGAAGTTGTGGTGATAGAGGTGCTGGCTTCCGCCACGGCCACCGACGACGCCGTCGGGTTTGCCCATGACTTCTAGGTATAGCCGTTCGAGTTGGCCGCAATAGGCCAGAAAATGACCATGCCCGCGATGGTTGCTGAACACGATGTCGGTCGTCAGGTCGAGCGCTGAGAGCACTCCCACCGCGGTGGCCTCCTGGCCGAGACAGGTATGGGTCGTACCCACCAGCAGTCCCTTGTCGAACATCGCCAGCAGGGACTCTTCGAAGCCGCGTATGGCGGCCATGAGCCCGTAGAGCTGGCCGTCACTCGAACTACGGTCGCAGGTCGGGACGGTAATCCCGATTTTGGCCGCAGCGTTCAATCGAGCATGTTCTCCATTTCGCTTACCAGTGTGTCGAGGAAGTCGGCGGCGTACATGCCGTCGCAGAGCTGATGGTCGTAGCTCAAGGTTAGCGTGGCCGTCGGCCGCTCAGCAAGATTGCCGTCGATGATGGCGGCCACCGGGCGTTCGCCCGAGATGGCCAGGATTGCAGACTGATAACGGTTGGGCAGGGCTACGAAACGGGTCACCGAAGAGGTCGGGATGTGCGAGACCGTGAAGCAGGCGCCTTCGAGGTCCTCGGGTCGTAGCTGCCCGCGGTTGACGGCCAGGGTCGACTGGAGGCAGGCCTTGCCCGTGGCTACCAGGTCGAGCCCATCGACATCGCGGACCACCGGCGTGAACAACTTGCCGTCCTGGGTCCGCACCACGAGCGCGATGTTAACCGAGCGGTAAACGAATACCCGTCCGCCCTCTACGAAGCTCATCAGCCGCGGGTACCGGCCCAGGGTCCGGCCCAGCGCGGCAATCGCAAGGTGGAGTATGCTGACCATGGTCTTGTTGGCTCGTGCTCGTTCCAGACCGGCTTTGATGTCGGTGAGGTCGATCTCGCGGTCCAGACTGGTCAGCAGCACGCTGTCGACCGAGCGGCGTAGGTTGTCGGCTACGGAGCGTTCGTGCCTGGAAAGCGGTCCCTCGTCCTCGACCAGTTCGAGGAGACCCGGCGGCGGTCCGCCGGCGCTGGGCCCTTCGGGGGCCGGGCCCCGTTGGTCGAGATAGCGGCGGACGTCGGTCTCTTTGATGCTTCCCCGCACTCCGAGTGCGGCGATGTCCTCGAGCGCCACCCCGTGCTCGGCCGCCAGCGCACGTGCGCTCGGAGTGGCGCGTGGAGCGTCCCCACCTTTTTTGGCCTTGGCCTTGCTGGCCTCGTCGGCGTCGCGGGTCAGCTTGGCCTCGATGGAGGCCAGATCCGGTCCGATCAGTCCGATCCGCTCGCTGACCTTTAAGGTGGTGGCGGGCTCGGCCGTGTGGAAGAGCACTCCCTCGTGTTCGGCCTCGAGCTCGGCCGTGCTCTTGGAGGTCTCGACCTCACAGATAGCCTGTCCCGGGCTGACCTCGCTACCGTGTTCGACCAACCACTCGAGCAGTACCGCGGTCTCGTCGTTGACGTTGAGCTGCGGCATCAGGATGTCGTGAATCTGGGCCATACGTTAGGGGACCTGTGTTCGGTCGTGTAGCGCCGCTGGCTCTAGCCGGCGCTTTTCGTGGCGGACCGCCTAGTAGTATATCATGGCCAGTCCTGCGCAATGGAAGTCGCCTCCCTGTACAAGGATCCGGCCAACTGGCCGGTGCTCTCCGCCGAGACCTTTCCGACGGAGAACTTCCGGTCGATAGACCGCATCCTCGACGCTGTCGGCGAACTTATCCCCCACGGGGTTCGAGTGGTGACCACCACATGGGGCGCGCTTGGCAGCCCACGCGGCGGGACCTCCTCGATAAGCCGGATAATCCACGAACGTTTCGATATTCCCACGGTCGTCCACCTCAACATACAGGGCAAGACGCGCGGCGATATAGAAAACATCCTGCGCTCGCTGCACCTCGACGGCCTCAACAATATCCTGGCGCTGGGCGGTGACCCGCCCCAGGGCCGCGCCGACCATGTGCCGGCCGAGCTGCGCCACCGCTACGCCTCCGACCTGGTTGGCCAGATAGCATCGATGAATCGCGGCCTATGGCTCGACGACAAGGGCCAAAGCTCGCGCGAGGGAATCAAGACCTCTTTCGGGGTCGGGGTGGCGGGTTTTCCCGAGGTCCATCCCGACGACTATCGAGAGGCCGACGGCCCGGGCGCCAGCATGGAGCGCTACCTCGGGTTCCTCAAGGCCAAGGTGGAGGCCGGTGCCGATTACGTCATCTGTCAGATGCTCTTCGATGACCGCCTGTACTTCGATTTCGTTGATGCCGCGCGCAAGGCCGGCATAGAGGTGCCGATAGTGCCCGGCATATTGCCGCTCGACCGTCTGCGGCAGGTCGAGCGTTTCGTCGGTCCCGAGTTGAGGATATCCATCCCCGACGATTTCGCCGGCCGGCTCGGTCGGGCGTCATCCGAGTCCGAGGAAGCGCGCGTGGCCGAGGAGCACGTGGCCGGTGTCGTGCGCCGGCTTCTCGATGCCGGTGTTCCCGGTGTTCATTTCTATTGCATGAACCGTTCGGGACCGACCGCACGAGTCCTCGAACTGGCCCGGTCCTAAGCCGCCTCGAATAGCAGGCTCGCGCCGGCGTCGTTTAAAGGGGGCGGCCTTGGGCGGCCCGGCGCAGTGCTTAATCCAAAGGTATGGACGCCAAGGAGGTAAAAGAACGCGACGAGGGTGAGGTCGAGGCCACCGATGCCCCCTTGCGTGCGGCCGCCAAAGCTTTGCGTGCCAAGGCCGACCCCCGCGCTCTCGTTCTCGGTGCCGGTCTGCAGTCACTGTGGAAACAGCTTCTTCCCTTGCTGGGCGTTGTGGCCGCGCGGACCGGGGAATATCCGGGGATCTTTAAGGTCGAAGACGGTGGTGACGGCCGCGCCGTGGTCCACATCGAACTGACCGACCGTCCGTATGAGCCCGGTAGTCCGTCGGGTATGGAGCGGGTGCTCACGCTGGCCATCAAACTCGAGCACGACCACCGCCTCTTGGGCGACCGGTACTACTGCGTCGACTGCGAGGTGCCGGCCGGCGATACCAAGCACTAAGGCCGGTACAAAGAGCCGTGGCCGGCCTTTCCGTGGCCGGTACGCTGTGTGACAATTCCTTCGTGCCGCTTCACCACCGTATCTGTAATCTCTGTGAGGCCTGCTGCGGGGTCATTATCGAGACCGAGGGGGAACTGGTCCTGTCGGTCCGTGGCGACAAGGACGACCCGCTTTCCAAGGGTCATATCTGCCCCAAGGCCCACGCCCTAAAGGACCTCCACGAGGACCCCGACCGGGTCGTCAGTCCGCTGGTGCGCCGGAGCGGTGGCTGGGACGAGGTCTCCTGGGACGAGGCCATAGAGAAGGCCGCTCAGGGTATCCACCGCGTACAGTCCGAACACGGGGCTGATGCGGTGGCCACCTATCTGGGCAATCCCACCGTCCACAACCTCGCTGCCAGCCTGGGCGGGGCACCCTTCATACGTGCCCTCGGCAGCCGCGTACGTTTCAGCGCCTCCTCTCTCGACCAGTTCCCGCGCATGCTGGCCTCCTATTTCGTGTACGGCAGGCAGCTGGGCTTCCCGATACCCGACGTCGACCGCACCCGGTTCTTTCTCATCCTCGGGGGCAATCCCTTGGTCTCCAACGGCAGCCTGATGACGGCACCCGATATGAAAGGGAGACTGCGGGCCATACGCCGCCGCGGGGGCAAGGTGGTGGTGGTTGACCCGCGCCGGACCGAGACCGCCGATGTGGCCGACCAGCACTTCTTTATAAGGCCGGGCACGGATGCGCTGTTGTTGGCGGCAATGCTCGGCACCGTGTTCGAGGAAGGGTTCGTTGAGCTGGGGGCCTGCGCTGGACGGACCGAGGGCATGGCCGAGCTTGAAGCAGCGCTCAAAGGGTTCACTCCCGAATCGGTGTCCACGGCCACCGGTATCGATGCAGACGACATCAGGCGGCTTGCGCGCGAGTTTGCAGCCTCACCTAGCGCGGCCTGCTACGGGCGGGTCGGGACCTGCCTGCAATCGTTTGGGACCTTGGCCAACTTCTTGATTGATTGCCTCAACGTATTGACCGGAAGGGTCGATCGGGCCGGTGGCCTGTTGTTCACCCGTCCGGCGGCCGGGGGTGGTTCGCGCGGGCATTACGGGCGTTGGCGCTCGCGGCTTCGCGGCACTGCCGAGTTCGGAGGTGAGCTTCCCACGGCAAGTCTTGCCGAGGAGATCGAGACCGAGGGCCAGGGCCAGGTGCGCGCGATGTTCACCATGGCCGGCAACCCGGCTCTGTCTGCGCCCAACGGGCGGCGTCTCGACGAGGCCTTGGGCGGGCTCGATTTCATGGTTTCGGTCGACCCGGCCATCAACGAGACCACCCGGCACGCCGATGTCATCTTGCCGCCGCGTTCACCGCTCACCAACGATCAGTACTCACTGGCGTTTAATGCGCTTGCCGTGCGAAACGTGGCCAAGTTCAGCCGCCCGGTCTTTGCGGCCGGCCCCGACGAGCTCAGCGAATGGGAGATACTCGGAAGACTCGCACGCCGGCTCGATGAACTGCGTGGTGGCGACGGCTCGCAGACCAAGGTGTTCGACTCGGAGCCGGCCGAGATTATCGACATGATGCTGGCGGCCGGTCCCTACGAACTGAGCGTCGACGGACTTCTCGAACAGCCATCGGGTGTTGATCTGGGCGCTCTCGAAGAGGGCGGCCTCGACCGCGGCGCGGTCGGACACGACGACGGTAGGCTGAGCCTTTTCAACGAGCACATCTTTGGCGAGCTCGACCGCTTGCGCCAGGAGCTCGGTACGACCCAAGCCGTTCCCGAATTCACTCTCATCGGCCGCCGCCAGCTTCGCTCGAACAATTCCTGGATGCACAACTGCCCGAGTCTCATGAAGGGGCGTGACCGTTGTACCCTGCTCATCCATCCCGCCGACGCCGAGCGTTACGGCATTGCCGACGGGGCCCGTGTGAGCGTCAGTACCCGGGTCGGCCAGGAAGAGGCCACGGCCGAGGTTGATGAAGGTATCATGCCGGGGGTGGTCAGCCTGCCCCACGGTTTTGGGCACAGCCGGCCTGGTGCAAAGATGAGCGTTGCTAGTGCTCGTCCGGGCACCTCTATCAACGATTTGACCGACGATGGACCAATTGAGGCGCTTCTCGGCAACGCCATCATGAACGGCGTTCCGGTTGAGTTGGCGCCGCTCTAAAAAACGCTTGACGCCGCCGGGCCCTGAGGAGTAGCGCCAGCTTACCCGGCTCGAACGGTCGCAACAGCGGCCGCCGGGCCTCGGGATATAGACCGCCCTACAGAGGCGGGCTGTGAGAGGCCGGTTTACCGGTTTCGTTCTGGAGGCAAGGAGACGACCCTTGTCTCCAGAATTCGTTTAGGCCTTGGCGCACGGTTCCTGCCCGTCTCCGAGGTGACCCAGCCAGCCCTCCAGCGCATCGCCGAGAGCGTCGGCGTCGACTACGCCAAGATTGTCCAAGAACTCCCCGTGCGAGCGTCCGCGCCGATAATCTGGTTCGCGGCGGGGGTGGCGCAGGGCCCGGGCGATGCGCTCGAGGTCGGCCGTTACCAAGAGACTGCCGTGGGCCAGGACCGCACCACGTATCTTGCGCATGGCCAGGCCTCCGACCTTGCGGCCACGGCGTGTGAGGTCACCGCTGCGGTCGCGCTCGAGCCCGAGGGTGGAAGCGATGATGCCGGTGCTCAGATTGCGGGCCGAGGTGATGGCGTGGTCGCCGTCGAGCAGACCTTCGGGTAAGGCAATGGCCCATTGCAGGGTTCCCGGACCGACGAGCACCGTGCCGCCCCCTGAAAAACGACGGACGACCGGAATGCCGGTGCCGGCACAGAAGCCGGTGTCTATGTCGGCCTCGATGTCGGAGCCGCGGCCGGCCACCACCGCGTAGGAATCAAGCTGCCAGGTCCGCCAACCGGCCCGCCCCCCGCTGGCCGCGACTTCGAGGAGAGCGCGGTCGGCGGCCAGTTCTTTCTCTATAGCATTCACGCGGCCTCCCCCCCGGTGACCTGATGGAGAAAACCGAGCAACAGTTCGTTGAAACGCGCACGGGCCTCGACCATAGGTTCGCTGGCTGCGCCCTTGACGAGTTCGAGACGTGCGTTGACGAGCCGGGCGGCCGTGCGCTCGGCGTTGGCCACGGCCCCGAGCAGGTCGTTGGTTCCCGCCACGACCAGGGCCGGAACCTTCACCGTGGCGGTGGCCTCGAGCCTGCCGGCGTCGGCGTCGGGCGAGACCAGTACCAGGCCGCACACGCGCCCGGGTCCATGGCGCGCAATCTCAAGCGCCACCGAGGCGCCCATGCCCGAGCCTGCGACAACGGCGGGCCCGAGCGACCGGTCGGCCAGAGCGCGTCCGACCGTGCGTGCCAGTGTAGAGACCGAGCTGTTGCTGTCCGAGTCAACGAGAAGGACCGAGTAGCGGCGCGCCAACACGGGGGTCTGTGCCGACCACTGCGCACGGTCACGCGCGAAGTCCGGTACCAGGCAGACCGGCGGCCCACTGCCGCACACTTCCACCGCGGGGCCACCGGTAGAAAAGTCCATCTCTATAGTTGTGCGCCTTTTGACCTCCCCTTTGCAACGCTGTCGTTTTCTTGGGCGTCGCTTGGACCCGTGAGCAGCCCGGCCGGGGGACCGGCGAACTCAGCCTATCTCGCGCCCGGGCATCTGCTGGTCGCGGCGGCGAAGCGGCTTGGCGTGTTCGCGGATGAGCTCGGCGTTGTCCTCGCTGTATGAGAAGCAGGTGTTGCGCATTCCGGGTATCGATTCGAGGACGCCGCGGTGCCGGGCCGGCGGGTCATCGGGCCGCTCCTTGACCGAAGGCGGGAGCGAGGCGAAGTAACGGACGAAGTGTAGCTGGTAGGCGGCCTGGGCGATTTCGACGACAAGCTCCGAAATGCGGTGGCAACCGGTGGGGCCGCCCACCCGGCGGCGTGCTTCTAAGGTAAAGCCGCGTTCGACCGTCATGCCGACCAGCGACTCGATTCGCGGGTGTGTCATGTTGCATACTTCCGTGAACGGACCGCCCCTAACCTCGGCCCGTGCGGCGGTTATCTCAAGCGAGGGGTGCCTTATTTCTATCTCGGCGTGAACGTCGTGAATCTCGTCCTGCAAGAAGGCCTCGATGAGGAACCGGTCACCCTCGACCCCATCGAGCGGATAGATGTTGGTCTCCTTGGTCCGGTGGTAGATGGCGCGCGTCTGTTTCATTGGAACCGGCCCCGGCGCGGGCAGCAGCTAGTGGGCCTTTCGGTACTCGGCCGCCTTGTCGGCCATGCCATGTTCGAGCGCCTCTTGTGTTGTGTAACCGTGTTCGTCGGCGTAACGGCGAACGTCCTCGGTTATCTTCATCGAACAGAACTTGGGCCCGCACATCGAGCAGAAGTGTGCGAGCTTGGCCCCCTCGGCAGGCATCGTCTCGTCGTGGAACCCGCGCGCGGTGCCCGGGTCGAGCGATAGATTGAACTGGTCCTCCCAGCGGAACTCAAACCGGGCCTTGGACAGCGCGTTATCGCGGTCCTGGGCACCGGGGTGTCCCTTGGCCAGGTCGGCGGCGTGGGCGGCTATCTTATAGGCGATGATTCCCTGCTTGACGTCTTCGAGGTTGGGCAGGCCCAGATGTTCCTTCGGGGTGACGTAACAAAGCAGTGCGCAGCCGAGCTGGCCTATCATCGCCGCACCGATGGCCGAGGTCATGTGGTCGTAGCCGGGGGCGATATCGGTCGTTAGCGGTCCCAAGGTGTAGAAGGGTGCGCCGTGGCAGACGGCCAGTTGCCTGTCCATGTTTTCGGCGATGAGGTTCATCGGCACATGGCCCGGCCCCTCGATCATGACCTGGACGTCGTGTTTCCAAGCTTTGCGGGTCAGCTCGCCTAGCGTGTCTAGCTCGGCGAACTGTGCGGCATCGTTGGCATCTGCCGTCGAGCCCGGACGGAGCCCGTCGCCCAGTGAAAACGACACATCGTAATGGCTCATGACCTCGCATAGCTCGTCGAAACGCGAGTAGAGGAAGTTCTCCTGGTGGTGGGCGAGGCACCACTTGGCCATAATCGCACCCCCGCGCGAGACGATTCCGGTCATGCGCTCGGCGGTCATCGGTATGTGCGATAGGCGCACGCCGGCGTGGATAGTGAAGTAGTCCACGCCCTGCTCGGCCTGCTCGACCAGGGTATCGACGAAGACTTCGAAGCCGAGGTCCTCGGGCGCTCCGCCGACCTTCTCGAGGGCCTGATATATGGGTACGGTGCCTATGGGCACGGGCGAGTTACGGATTACCGCTTCGCGGGTCGCGTGGATGTCGGCCCCGGTCGAGAGGTCCATCACCGTGTCGGCCCCCCAGCGAACGGCCCAGCGCAGCTTGTCGACCTCTTCCTCTATCGACGAGCTTACGGCCGAGTTGCCGATGTTTGCGTTTATCTTGACCAGGAAGTTACGGCCGATAATCATCGGTTCGAGTTCGGGGTGGCGGACGTTGGCGGGGATGATTGCGCGTCCTTCGGCGACCTCGCGCATGACGAACTCTTCCGAGAGGTTTTCGCGGCGGGCGACAAAGCTCATCTCTTCGGTAATCTCGCCGCGGCGTGCCCAGTGCATCTGCGACATGTTGGCGCGTCCGGTGGCCCGGCGCCGCTTTGTCCATGAGCTTCGAAGTCCCGGTAGCCCCTCGGCGGCCGTATATCCCTGCGGCCCCGACGTGTCGTAAAGGCGTAACGGGGGATTGTCCCCGGACTGCGAGACCTCACGATGCGGAACCGGAAGGTCGCCGCCATCGTACACTTTTTTCGAACTGGGGAAGGTCTTTTCTATAGGTTCGAGCGTGGTTCCCATGCGCGCATGTAAACGCCGGTAGTAAGGAGAGTCAACGGTTGACTCCGAAGAAGGACATAACCCAGAATCGAGGTCCCGCCAGCGGTTCATGCGAATAGTTTCCTGGAACGTCAACGGTCTGCGGGCCGTACTCAAGAAAGGTTTTCTCGACTGGCTCGAAGGCGATGGTGCCGATGTGGTGTGCCTTCAGGAGATAAAGGCCACCCAAGAGCAGGTGCCGCAAAAGGCCCTGGATGCCATAGCCGGGCTCGGTTATACGGCCCACCTCCACCCGGCCGAGCGCAAGGGCTACAGCGGGGTGGCTACGCTGAGCCGGACCGAGCCTCTGTTCGTCACCAAAGGGGTCGGCTTCGAACGCGGCGAGGGCCGCGTCATCATAACCGAGCACGGCGGCTTCACCCTCTACAACTGCTATTTCCCCAATGGCCGGCAGACCCCGGACGGGCCCGACCCCGAACGCCTGGCCTTCAAGCTTGAGTTCTACCAGGCCATGCTGGAGACCATCGAAGAGGAACGCGGGGCCGGCAAGAACGTCGTGGTGACCGGTGATTGGAACACGGCCCATACCGAGGTCGACCTTGCCCGGCCAAAGGAGAACGAGACGGTCACCGGGTTCTTGCCCGAGGAACGCCACGCCCTGGACGGCTACGTCGAGGCCGGCTGGGTCGATAGTTTTCGCCTTTTCAAGCCCGGGTCGGCCTACGAGGGCTTAGAGCCAAACCAGCGCGACTATAGTTGGTGGAGCTACCGTGGCGGTTCTCGTGACCGCAACGTCGGTTGGCGCCTCGATTACCATTTTGTCAACGAGGAGTTCTCCGGGTGCTTGCGCAGCGCGACCATCCACCGCGAAGTGATGGGCTCGGACCACTGTCCGGTGGCTATAGAGGTTGATCTCTAGGCGGCCCGACGTCCGCGGCTACGTAGCACCGGGGGGCGTGTGCGCGCCATATTGGGAGTCGTCAGCAGCCGGGTCACCACCGCCTTGACCAGCACCGCGGCAAACGCGACCAAGGAAATGATGATGATCGTACCGAAGGGACCCGGTAGCTTGTCGAGGAACTCGATAAGGATAAGCGTCACGATGGCACCGACAAAGATGCCCGCCATAACCATGGCCAGCACGAAGGCGGCGTCCCGCGAGCTGCCGGTATCGACGCTGGGTTGGGGTTTGCTCGGACGTAGCTCCACAACCCTACCCTAGCGTTTTTATAGGACCTTTGGTACCCCGCACTTTCCCTATAATCCTCAGGGTTTACCCTTAGTTGACCCCCATATTGGGGGGCAGGCCGCCAATGACGACGGGGCCCGTGGACCCTCTAGTCTTGGTCGGTTCCAACTGATAGCTCCGCACCATGCCTGACAAAGAACTTTACGAGCTTTCTGCCAGCGAGACCGCCCGGTTGGTCGGTTCCGGCCAGCTTTCACCTTTGGAGACCGTCCAAGCCTGCCTCGACCGGATAGAGGCCACCGACGAGGACATCAACGCTTTTGTGTACCTCGACCCCAACAGGGCGCTGGCCGAGGCCCGTGCCCAGGAGAAGGAGCTGGTGGCCGGCCGCTCGCCGGGGCCCCTTGCCGGCGTGGCCTTGGGCGTCAAGGACCTCGAGGACGTAGGTGGTATGCCGACCAGCTTCGGGTCGGTGGCCTTCAAGGACCGCGTGGCCGACCGTGATGCCGTCCACATCGGCCGCCTGCGGGAGGCCGGGGCCATCGTTGTGGGCAAGACCAATACGCCTGAGTTCGGCTACACGGGCTTTACCAAGAACCGTCTGTTCGGCGTGACACGCAACCCATGGAACACCGAGATGACGCCCGGTGGCTCGAGCGGCGGTTCGGCGGCGGCGGTCGCCGCGCGCATGGTGCCGCTTGCCACGGCCTCTGACGGCGGCGGTTCGATACGCATACCGGCCTGCTACGTCGGTGCCTTCGGCATGAAGCCGACCTATGGACGTATCCCGGTGTCTCCGATACTCGGCATGCAGCGTTGGATAGACACGGTCCACTACGGACCGCTTACCCGAACCATCGAGGACGCGGCCTTGTATATGGACGTCACTGCGGGTTACCATTTTGCCGACCCCGACTCCTTGCCGGTGCCGCCGCTGAGCTACCGCGGGGGTCTCGACGACCTTCCGGCCAAGCTTCGCATAGGCTTCAGTCCCGACCTTGGCTATGCCCGAGTAGCCGATGACGTCATGGGCCAGGTTGAGGCTGCGGTCGGGGTATTCACGGAGCTGGGTCATACGGTCGAACGGCTCGACGTCGAGTTTCCCGACCTCGGACTCGACTGGGCGCTGGTGGCGGGCAGCGAGACCCGTGCAATGCTCGGCGATGCCGTCGATGGACACGAGGACGAACTCGGGCACGCGTTCTGGCGCGGGCTGCAGACGGCGGCCAAGGTCGGCTGGGCCGATATGGCCCGGGTACAACGACGCCGCCAGAGCCTCAACCAGGTCCTGGGTGGACTGTTCGCCGACTACGACCTGTTGCTGACCCCGCAACTGCCAACCGAGGCCTTCCGTGCCGAGGGGCCGCCACCGGAGGGAATAGGCGGCCAGCCCTTCAGCTCACCGATGCACGCGGTGGCCTTTACCTATCCCTTCAACATGTCGGGACACCCGGCCGCCAGCGTTCGCGCGGGGCTGGGCGAGACCGGTCTTCCGGTCGGACTACAGATAGTCGCAGAGCGTCAACGCGACGAGTTGGTACTGCAGGCCGCGCGCGCCTATGAACGTGAGCGGCCCTTCGATAGTTGGCCGGAGTTGTGAGCCGGCCGCTTTAGAGCCCGAAGCGGTCGACCGTGGCGCCGTGTTGAGAGCGTATCTCAGCCGGCAGACGCTCGCCGAAGCGCTCGAAGAATTCGAGCTGGCTGGCAAGCTCGGGTTCCCAGTCCTTGGGGTCGATGCGCAGCAATTCGGCCATGACCGCATCGTCGACGTCGTCGAGTCCGTTGATGTCAATCGCGCCCGCGGCCGGGACATAGCCGATAGGGGTTTCCTCGGCTGCAGCCGTTCCCTTCACGCGGTCCAGTATCCAGCGCAGCACGCGCAGGTTTTCGCCGAAGCCCGGCCAGATGAAACGGCCGTCGTCGTCGGTGCGGAACCAGTTCACATGGAATATGCGCGGGAGCTTGTCCGAGCGTTCTTCCATCGACAGCCAGTGGTCGAAGTAGGAACCCATGTTGTAGCCGCAGAAGGGTATCATCGCCATGGGGTCGCGCCGGATGACGCCGACCTCGCCCGATTGGGCCGCAGTGGTCTCCGAGGCCACGGCCGCACCCACGTAGACCCCGTGCTTCCAGTCGAAGGACTCGAAGACCAAGGGTGCGGTACGCGCGCGGCGGCCGCCAAAGATAAAGGCCGAGATCGGCACACCTTGCGGGTTCTCCCACTCGTCGGATATCACCGGGCACTGCCCGGCCGGTGCGGTGAAACGTGAGTTCGGATGCGCGGCGGGACTGTCGGCACCGGGGGCCCAGTCGTTGCCCCGCCAATCGATGGCGTGGCCGGGCGGGTCACCGTCTAACCCCTCCCACCAGGGCCGGCCTTCGTCGGTTAGTGCCACGTTGGTGAAGATGGAATTTTTGCGAACACTCTCGAGCGCATTTGGGTTGGTCTTTTTGCTCGTGCCGGGCGCCACACCAAAGAACCCGTATTCTGGGTTGACCGCGTAAAGGCGTCTGTCGGCGCCGAACTTCATCCATGCGATGTCGTCGCCCACTGTCCAGACCTTCCAGCCCTTCTGGGTCTCGGGCGGGACCAGCATGGCCAGGTTGGTCTTGCCGCAGGCCGAGGGGAAGGCGGCGGCCATGTAGGTCGTCTCCCCCTCGGGGCTCTCGAGGCCCAAGATGAGCATGTGCTCGGCCAGCCAGCCCTCGTCGCGGGCCATGGTCGAGGCTATGCGCAGCGCGAAACACTTCTTGCCGAGCAGCGCGTTGCCGCCGTATCCCGAGCCGACCGACCATATCTCGCGGCGTTCGGGGAAGTGCAGGATGAAACGGCGGTCGGGTGAGAGGTCGCCCAGTGAGTGGAGGCCCTTTACGAACTCGGGGCTATCGCCGAGCTGGTCGAGAGCGGCCTGACCCATGCGGGTCATGATGCGCATGTTGATGACCACGTAGGGCGAGTCGGTTATTTCGATGCCGACCTCGGATATATCCGAGCCAAGGGGGCCCATCACATAGGGGACCACATACATGGTGCGGCCCTTCATCGCGTCGGCAAAGAGCGGCTGGACCTTGGCTACGGCGTCTTCCGGAGACATCCAATTGTTGGTGGGTCCGGCGTCCTCTTCGGCCTCGCAACATATGAAGGTCAGGTGTTCCACACGGGCGACATCGTTGGGGTCGCTGCGCGCCAGAAAGGAGTTGGGATAGGCCTCAGGGTCGAGCGGAGTGAGGTCCCCGCTGGCCGTAAGCTCGGACGTGAGCCGGTCGTACTCCTGTTCGGAACCGTCACACCAGACGACGCGGTCGGGCTTGGTGAGCGCGGCGACCTCGTCGATCCAGTCTTGGAGAGCTTGGTTCATGGCTGTATCTTCCTCTCTAGCTGTTGGCGGATAAGCGTTTGCGCCTTGGGTGCTGTCTCGGGCAGGTTATTCCGTCAACATAAACCGAACCCTGGCGGGAAGCCAAGAAGGGGCCTGTGGCCGGCTAATGCGAATCATTAGAGAGCAGAAACGGAAAAAGAGCGCGGTTATAGCGGCTATGGCCGTCCTGGCGGTCTCGGCCGTGGCCTTGCTGCTGCCGGCCTGCAGCCAACGCTCGGCCGGTCCCGGGGAGCTGCCGGACATCTTGCTGGTGACCATCGACACGCTCCGCGCCGACCATAGTTCGGCATACGGCTACGGGGTTCCCACCATGCCGGTCCTCGAGCGTCTGGCCCGCCGTGGGACCCTGTTCGAGCGGGTCTATGCGCCCACGGCTACAACCTCACCCTCGCACGCGGCCCTTTTGACCGGACGCTATCCGCGCACCCTCGGGGTGACCAAGAACGGCCAGCGCTTGCGCGACAACTTTACGACCCTGGCCGAAGCATTGGGCCGGGAGGGCTACCAGACGGCGGCCTTCGTGAGTTCGATACCCCTGAGGGCCCGGTTCGGTTTTGACCAGGGATTCCAACACTACGACGACCAGTTCACCGTCGCGGGTCGTTCCTTGGGACGGCCCGAAGGCGGAAGGCTGGACCGCCGTGCCGACCACACCACCCAGGCGGTCGCAAAATGGATGGCCGGCCGTCATGACCCGCGTCCGCTCTTCGTATGGGTTCACTACGTGGACCCGCATGCTCCCTACCAAGCGCCGGTTGCGTTTGCCGCCCGGTGGCCGGACACGGCCAGCCCACGCGTACAGGCCTACGACGGCGAGGTCCGTTTTGCCGATTCGAACCTTGGCCGGCTCGTTTACGTCTTTGAACGTGCCGCTCCCAAGGCCGGGACCCTGGTGGTGGTTACCAGTGACCATGGCGAAGGTCTGGGCCAGCACGGCTGGATGTACCATGGCATCAACCTCTACGAGGAGGCCGTACGGGTTCCGCTGGTGTTCTCGTGGCCGGGCAAGGTCGCCGAGGGCAGCCGCCGGACCGCCACTGCCGAACTGACCGATGTTGCAACGACCATCTTTGGTCTGCTCGGGCTCAACACACCAAGCCCCTTTGACGGCCGCGACCTGATGTCGGCCTACCAGCCGCGGCCGGTCTATCTGGAAAGACGCCGCTATCGCAGCAGTGAGGTCTATGGGGTGCCCGTGGCCGGTCCGATGCATGCCGTCATAGACGGCGACCGTAAGTTCATCGTGGCCCCCGACGAGGGGCGCCGGGAGCTATACGATTTGGCCGCCGACCCTCACGAGACCCGGGACCTGGCCGCGGGCACCGACCCTGGCCGGGCCGAGACCTTGGCAGGCATGATAGCCGCTTGGACCCGCGCCAATCCCGAGGCCCGTCCCACCAGAGAGGTCGCGGCCGATGGCCTGCGCCGCCGCTTGGAAGCCCTGGGCTACGTGGACTGAGAATAGGGCTTGAGTTTGGCGGCGACATCGACGACCGTAGTAAGAGGATGGACGCGACGACTCTAGAAAGGCTCATCACCGACGCCATACCCGGCGCTAGCGCCAAGGCCACAGACCTGGCCGCCAGCGGCGACCATTTTGAGGTCACCGTAATCTCCGAAAGCTTCGAGGGTACCAGCCCGGTCGAGCAGCACCGCATGGTCTACGCCGCACTCGGGGATGCCATGCGGGCCGAGATACACGCTCTTACCATCCACGCTATGACGCCGTCGGAGGCGGGCGGCGCAGAGGAGGACTGACAATGGCCGAGGACATCTTTCAGCAGATTCGCTCACAGGTGGAGAAGGACAAGGTCGTTGTCTACATGAAGGGGTCCCCCGAGGCCCCACAGTGCGGGTTCTCGAACACCGTGTGCCAGGCTCTGCGCGCCGTGGGAACCCCGTTTGCCAGTTACGACGTGCTTTCGGACCCCACGCTCCGCGAGGGAATAAAGCAGTACTCGAGCTGGCCGACGATTCCGCAACTCTACGTTGACGGCGAGTTTGTGGGTGGCTGCGATATAGTGGTCGGTCTCTACGAGAAGGGCGAACTCGAGGGGGTCGTCCAGAGCGCGGCACCGGAGAACGCTTCCTGAACCGAATCATCCCGCCCGATACCCTTTCGGCCGATGACCGCCGCCAGGTCGAGGCCCACGGTATAAGCGACGACAGTCTTGGCGAGCAGCTCGGTTGGTTGGCCGAGCCGCCCGGTTACGCCCGCTTGCAGCGTCCGGCCACGGTCGGTGACGGTATTGCCGAACTCACCGAGCCCGAGCTGACCGAACGTGCGCTGTTCTATGAGCGCCGTGCTCTAGACCTGCGGGTGGCCAAGTTCGTGCCGGCCTCGGGCGCGGCCTCGCGCATGTTCAAGCCGCTTACCGCCCTGTCCGGTGATGAAGGTACTACCGGTGGCAACGACGAGGCCGGTCGTATCTTTGCCGCACTCGAGGACTTTGCTTTCTATCCGGAACTAGAACGGGCGGTGGCCGCCGCCGGCGGGCAGCTGGCCGGTCTGCGAGGCGACGGGCGGGCGGCCGAGCTGGCCGCTTTCATTCTCGACCGGCCGGGGCTCGGCTATGGCGGCCTGCCCAAGGCATTGGTCGCCTTCCACGATTATCCCGAGGGAGCCCGCACCGCGGCCGAGGAGCACCTGGTCGAAGCGGCCGCCTATGCGCGTGGCCGCGACAACACGGCCTGTATCCATTTCACGGTCTCCGAGCAGCACCGCGCTAGTTTCGAGGAACTTTTCGCACAGGTGGTTCCGGCCTACGAGAAGGCCCTGGATGTCGATTATGAGATTGAGCTGTCGAGCCAGGACCCGTCGACTGACTCGGTGGCGGTAGACGAACAGGGCCGCCTGTTCCGCGACCCAGCCGGACAACCGCTGTTCCGGCCGGGCGGTCATGGCTCCCTGCTCGGCAACCTCGGCGCTATGGATGCCGATATCGTGTTCATAAAGAACATCGACAACTGCGTGCCCGACCGCATCAAGACCCTCGCTTATGTTTGGAAGAAGGCTCTGGCCGGCTTTCTCCTGGATCTCCAGGACCGGGTCTTTGACGCCTTGGCCGGTCTGTATGAGGCCGAGCACGGTGCGATAGAGGCTGCCGCCGGTCTGGCCACCGGCACCTTCGGACTCGAAGTGCCCGAGCTGCGTGGCGAGCGCCGCGAGCTCAAGGACACGCTGATTTCTCTTCTCGACCGGCCGCTCAGGGTCTGTGGCATGGTACGCAACGTTGAGGCTCCCGGCGGTGGGCCCTTCTGGGTCGAGCGCGACGGGGGCGCGAGCCTGCAGATTGTCGAGACCAGCCAGATGGACCCCGATTCGGCCCGGCAGCAGGGGATTCTCGCCGCTTCCACCCACTTCAATCCTGTCGATATTGTGGTCTCGACACGAAGGAACGACGGCGGCCGCTTCGAACTGGCCGAGCATGTCGACCGCGACAGCGCTTTTGTGGTCAGCCGCAGCGCCGAGGGGCGCGAACTTCGGTCGGTTGAGCGCCCCGGACTATGGAACGGTTCGATGGCGGGTTGGTTGACGGTCTTCGTCGAGGTTCCGCGCCAGACCTTCAATCCCGTAAAGACGCTCACCGACCTGCTCGGGCCCGCGCACAGGGCGGGTTAGGCCCTCTTCAGAGCCCGATACGGCGCGCGAAACCGTCGACGTAGTCTGCGAGGTCGGCAAGCGGAATCTTGGTGTGTGGCACGTCCAACGGTAGCGCGTCGGCGAGCCGGCCGAAATATCTCTTCTCGCTCCTCGGCTCCACGATAACCACTATGCCGCGGTCGGTGGGTGTTCGTATCAGGCGGCCTATCATCTGCTTGAGCCTCAGAAGCATCCGCGGAAGCGTGAAGTCCATGAAGCCGTTACCACCGTCCTCCTCGATCAGCTTGCCGCGGCGCACGAGCAAAGGGTCGCTCGGCACATCGAAGGGCAGCTTTTCGATAACCAGCGCCTGACAGCTCGGGCCCGGCACATCGACGCCCTGCCAGAAGGCGCGCGAGCCCAGCAGCACCGAGCGTTCGGTCTCCATGAAGCTTCTTACCAGTTCGTGGGGGTCGGCGTTGCCGCTGATTGGGGCGATAACCGTGATTCCCTGGTCGCGAAGCCGGTGGTCGAGAATATCGGTCGCGGTCGAGAGCCGGTCGCGGCTGGTGAACAGGCCGAGGGTGCGGCCGCCCAGGCGCGTCGCCGTTTCTTCGATGGCAATGACGGTCTTGTCGACCAGGCGGCTGTGGTCGGTGCGGTCGGTTATGAAGACGATCTCGAGGTTGTTCTCGAAATCGAAAGGGCTGGGAACCGACGGCTCCTGGTTGAAGCGTCCCGAGGAACGTTCGGGGAGTTCGAGGGGTCCGAGCGACCCGCGGATGTCCTCGCCGATGGCAAGCGTGGCCGACGTGCCGAACAAGGTCTCGACCTGGTCGAGCACGTTTAGCTGGAAGTCGGCAGCCGGCGATACCGGTGTTGCAACAAGCCGCCAGGCCTCGGCGCTGCGGCGGGCCAAACCGCGGAAGCGCACGACCAGCCCCGAAGGTGGCTGCGGGAAACTGCTCGAAAGCACTTCGGCGGCGTCGGCGAAGGCCTCGGCGGCGCCGCTTTCGGGGCTCTCATCGCTGTCGGCTATTTCGGCCAGGCCGCGGGCCAGCGTGTCGAGTGCAGCGGCCAGTTCGAGCGAAGCGTCGATGAGTTCTTTCCAGGCCGCACCGCTGTCGTCATCTGGAAGGGCCAACTCGTCGCGCCAGGCCTGATTGCTGGCCTCCTCTCCTCCGACCAGTACACGGGCCTCGGCACCAACGGCGGTCACCAGCGCCCGGGCACGGCGCCCGGCCTCGACCAAGACCTCCACCTCACGCGCCTTGCTCCGCGAGCGGTCGCCCACGGTGGCCTCTATACGGTGCAGTATCTCGATGGCCTCGGCAGTGCGGGCATAGGCCGAGTCGGCCCTTTCCGACAGCTCGTGGACCTCGTCTATGATCAGCCTGTTGGTCTGCGGGTAGTCGGAAGGCCAGCGCAGCAGCAGGTCGTGGTTGACCACGGCAATCTCGGCTCCCTCCAACCGTTCCCTTGCCCGCCGGAACACACAGTCGGTGCGGGTCGAATGACAGGTCTGACGGGAACATTCTCCCGAGTCCGAACTTGTCACCTCACGGCGGTGGCGTTCGAGTTCGGGGTATATCTGGTAGAGGACGCCGGGGATGCGGTCGACCTCGCCGTGGCCGCTGGTGTTGGCGAAGGCCGACAGCAGCGCGACACCGAAAGAGTCCGGTGGCGGTTCCGACATCGATTGGTCGTCGAGGAAACGGTCGAGCTTGGTGCGGCAAAGATAGTTGGCCCGGCCCTTCATCGAGGTGAACCTGATGTCGGGGTAGCCGAGCAGGTGTGCGGCCGCCGGAATGTCCTTCTCTATCAGTTGCGTCTGCAACACCTTGCTCGAGGTCGAGATGATTACCGGCTCGCGGCTCTCGCGCGCAAAAGGAATGGCCACGGCCAGGTAGGCCAGCGTCTTTCCTATTCCCGTGCCCGCCTCCATGACCCTGACGCTCTTGCCGTCCTGTGCCATGAAGGACTCGTAGACCGAGCGCACCATGCGTAGCTGGCCGGGGCGCGCCTGATAGCCCGGTATGAGTCCTACGGCCGCCTGGGTGTCCGAAAGGCGTTCAACGATGGCGTCGAGATCAAGACCGACCGGCTCGAGACCGGACCCGGCGGCCGCGTCTGCTGCCGGTCGTTCGGCGGCGGCGGTATCCGGGTTGGGCAGATCCTGCATGCGTTCGAGCCAGGGCGAGGATGGGCGGTACATGCGCATCGCCCGGTGCGCGTTGGCTGCACGCGTACTGCCATGGCCGGCATCCGAGATGATGCCGACGGTGAGACGAAGCGTATCGAGGGCGTCGTCGAGAGCACGATGGCGCTCGCGCCGTCCGAGCTTGTCGCGACAGAAGGTGTCCAGCTTCATGTTGCGGCTATCGGGATAGGCAAGGGCCAGAAGCTCGACGGTGTCGAGGAAGAGGTGTTTGGCAAAGCGCCGGTTGACCCTTTCGGCCAGCCAGCGGCTTTCGAAGCCGGTGTTGTGAGCCACCACCGGTGCCGAGCCGATGAAGGAGTCCAGGCGGGCCGCTACTTCCTCGTGTGCGGGTGCGTCGGTGAGGTCGGACGGGACGATTCCGGTCAGCCTCTGTATGAAGGGGGGCAGCTCGCGGTCGGTCGCCACGAAGCTCGTCATTACCTGGGCCCGTGCTTTGCCGGGTTCTACTAGGACCGCACCGACCTCGATCAGGCCTTCGGTGAGGGCATCGAGTCCGGTGGCCTCTAGGTCGACAAAACAAAGCGGCCCCCGGCGGACCAGCAGGTCGAGGGCCTCGGGGTCTAGCCCGAGAGCCTGGCTGTCTATCTCGAACAGCGAGGGGCCGACCTCGACCAGCGGTAGCTCGTCGTGGAAAAGTGCGGCCTGGCCCTGCATCCGGCCTTGCTACACGAGGCTTCTCTTGGAGGCTACCGGCCCGGGCCAAGCTATGCCCTGGCCGTGATAATGCGTTGCGCCACCGAGGCTATGGCGGCCGGGTCATTGACCGGTACATGGCCGAATAGTGGATAGTGGGACTTCCTTGCGGGCCTGCGCCAGGCCCCAGATGGGGGATAACGGCCCTGTGGGAGCCGTCTGGAGGGACATTAGCCGCAAGCGTCTTGGCATGGGCTTTGCTTGTCTGCAGGGCAGGAGGCCAAGGAGGTATTATGATGCAAGGTACGATTGAGAGGGATATCGAGCTTGCCATGACCTATAGCGCGTATCGGGAAATCGAGATGGTTCCCAATGGAGACACTGACACCATCAGTCAGGCCATTCTCGATTTGGCCGAGGACCCGCAGCCTGCGGGCGCTGTCATGCTAGAGGGGGCCAAGGGATGTTACTTCCTGCCCGTGGGCGAGTGGTACGTTCTTTACCACCTGAGCGCCGGCATGGAATGCCTTACCGTTCTAGGGGTTCTCGATAGCCCCCAGCACACGGTCCACTAGTCTTGCGGCCGGCCAAGCGCGGCCAATAGCGCTTCGGTTTCGGCCCGGGGGTCGTCGGCCCCTGTAACGGCGCCGATGACGGCCGCACCCCAAGCACCGGTACGGGCGACCTCTTGGCCGCGCCCCCGGTGGATGCCTCCCACGGCCACGACGGGCAGTCCGTCGGCACGCTTCACCACCTCAGCTAGCTTGTGCACACCCTGCGGACTACCAAACGTTCGTTTGGAATCGGTCTCGTAAACAGGGCCGAAATGCACGTAGTCGACCTCATCATGCAAGAGCGCGTCTAGCTCTTCGAATGAATGCACAGACCGTCCGATGAGCATCCTGGGTCCAACGATTTTGCGCACCGTGGCCGCCCGCATGCCGGCCGTCGGCAGGTGCACACCGTCGGCGCCGCTCTCGACGGCGATATCGACACGGTCGTTTATCACAAGCATCGCATCGTAGTCGCCGGTGAGACGGCGCAGTTGCTGGGCCAGCTCAAGCAGGGGTCCGGCCGCGGTCCGGTGCCGTCTCAGTTGAATCAGCCGGCAGCCGCCCTCAAGCGCTGCGCTGACGACGGTCATGAGCTTGCCGGTGGCCAGTGCCTGGTCGGTTATGACCGTAAGTCCCGGGCGGGGAAGAGCGCGTGCCAAGACCGACGCTTTACTCGATTAGGTCGTCTAGCGGAGACGAGGCCGTTGCGTAGGCCTTTCTTGCTATGCGGCCGGCCAGGTAGGCCTTGCGGCCGGCCGTGACGCCCAGCCCCATGGCCTCGGCCATCATCAATGGGTCGTCGGCACCGGCTATCGCGGTGTTCATCAGCACCGCCTCGCAGCCCATTTCCATGGCAACGGCGGCGTCGGAGGCTGTTCCGACCCCGGCATCGACGATGACCGGGACCGAGGCGTGTTCGAGGATGATGCGGATGTTGTGTGGATTGCGAATGCCCAGACCCGAGCCGATTGGAGCGGCCAGCGGCATCACCGCAGCGCAGCCAATCTCCTCCAGCCGTTTACACGCTACCGGGTCGTCGGTGACGTAGGGCAGGACGTCGAAGCCTTCGGCCACCAGCGTCTCCGAGGCTTCTATCGTGGCCGCGACATCGGGGAACAGCGTTTGCTCGTCGCCGATCACCTCAAGCTTGACGAGCTTGCCGATACCGGCCTCGCGAGCGAGCCGTGCGGTACGGCAGGCGTCGTCGGCGGTATAACACCCGGCCGTGTTCGGCAGTATCGTGTAACGTTCGGGGTCGACGTAATCGAGGAGGTTCTCTTTGCCCGCATCGGTGATGTTGACGCGCCTGAGCGCCACCGTGACAATCTCGGCACCCGACGCCTCCACGGCCTCGCGTGTTTGCTC
Source organism: Deltaproteobacteria bacterium (assembly GCA_046583395.1). GTDB lineage: Bacteria > Desulfobacterota > Binatia > UBA1149 > CAYXZP01 > CAYXZP01. Next base: position 19,995 of record JAYGCK010000033.1, on the reverse strand, counting down.
GAAATCGGCGTACTTACCGGTCCCGACTATCAGGCGTGAGCTGAAGCTCTTGCCGGCCAGTTCCCAGCTGTCACCGGGGTCGCGGCCTTGTTCGGAGGCCTCAGCCCCCGCCGATGAATTCGACGATCTCGACATTGTCCGCCTCTTCCAACAGGGCCTCGTCCCAGCGGCCGTGTTCAACGATTCTTTTGTTCAGTTCGATGGCAAGCCGGGCCTTGCCGAAACCTAGTCTTTCGACCAGCGCACCGACGCTGCTGCCCGCGGGCAGCTCTTCGTTGCGTCCGTTGACGGTCACTTGCACCGGCCGACGCTAGCCTCACAGGGGGGCCTTTACAAGGCGCCCACGGTGCCTGACCCTGTTGTACCCGTATGCGGTAATTGGTATCCGACCTACTTGTCGGCAAGCGTTCCCCGAGCACGGATAGACCTTGACGCGCTCGAATCGAACCTCGGTGAGGTCGAGCGTCTGGTAGGACCTGCCGTATCCGTTCTCGCCATGGTCAAGGCCAACGCCTACGGCCACGGAGGCGGGGCCGTTGCCCGACGACTCTACCAGGCCGGTTGTCGAAGCTTCGGTGTCGTGAGCATCGCCGAGGCCCGTTCTTTGGCCGGCCTGCCCGACGCCGCCGTCGTCGTCTTTGGCGGCATCATGGCCTCCGAAGCGGTCGAGGCGGTGGCCTGTGGGGCCGAGGTGGTCACACAGGAGGCCGATGTGATTGCCGCCTTGGCCGGGGCCGCGCGCGCCAACGGCCGCCAGGCCCTGGTCCACATCAAGGTCGACACCGGTATGCACCGTCTCGGACTGCGGCCCGAGAATGCGGCCGGGTTGGCACGCCTTGTGGCCGACACCGAGGGTGTGGGTCTTGCGGCCCTGTGCTCGCACTTCGCAAAGGCCGAGAACGTCACCGACCCTACGACCGAGGGTCAGTTAGAAACGCTGCTTGAGGCCAGCAGGGCGGTTCGCACGGCCGGTGTCGAACACCGGCTCCACCTGGCCAACAGTGCCGCAGTGATGACCCGACCCGAGACCCATCTCGACATGGTTCGCCCCGGTCTGATGCTCTACGGACTCCTGCCCGACCCGGGGCTAGCCGGCCGTGCAGAGTTGCGGCCGGTGATGACCCTTGCCGCCACCGTGGTGCGCGTGGCCGACGTTGGCGCCGGCGAGGGCATCAGCTATGGACACAGCTACCGCACCGAGCGCCCGAGCCGCATCGCCACTGTCCGTTGCGGCTATGCCGACGGCTACCCGCGTGTACTGTCCAACGCCGGGCGTGTTTCGGTCGAGGGCCGGAGCGCGCCGGTGGTCGGTCGTGTGTGCATGGACCATCTGATGATCGATGTGACCGGGATAGATGACGTTGCGGTCGGTAGCGAAGCCGTTCTGTGGGGACAAGACCCCGGGGCGGCCGAACTGGCCGAGGCCGGAGCTACCATCCCATACGAACTCGTCGCGCGCGTCGGCGCCAGGGTCGAGAGGGAGTATCTGTGAGCAAGGTCAGGACCGCGCTTCTTAGTGTAAGCGACAAGACCGGACTGGCGGAGTTTGCCGGTGGACTGGCCGCGCTCGGCATCAAGATACTGTCCACCGGCGGGACCGCGCGCGTGTTGCGCGAGGCCGGGGTCGAGGTGACCGATGTGTCCGACCACACCGACTCGCCCGAGATCATGGAGGGACGGGTCAAGACGCTGCACCCGCGCATCCACGGCGGCATATTGGCCCGCCGCGACGAACCCTCTCACATGGAGCAGGCCAGCGAGCAGAACATCGAGATGATCGACCTGGTTTGCGTCAACCTCTACCCCTTTGCCGAAGTGACCCGCGGCGGGGCCAGTTTTGCCGAGGCCATAGAGAACATCGATATCGGCGGGCCGTCCATGGTTCGTTCGGCCGCCAAGAACCACGCCGATGTGGTGGTGGTCACCGACCCGGCCGATTACCAGCCGCTGCTCGAGGAGTTGCGCGACCAGGGCCGGATAGCCTCCGAGACCCGGCGGCGTCTTGCGACCAAGGCCTTTGCGACCACGGCGGCCTACGACGGCATGATAGCCGACTACCTTGGCACACCTGCCGATGGTGGTTTCGGCAAGACCCGCCACGAACAGTGGCGCCTGGTCCAGGGGCTTCGCTACGGTGAGAACCCTCACCAGCAAGCCGCCTTTTACCGTGAGCCGCACCCCGAAGGGCCTTCGGTGGCCTTGGCCCGAGTGGTCCAGGGCAAGGAGCTTTCCTACAACAACATCGTCGATGCCGATGCGGCCCTCGGCCTGCTGCTCGAGTTCGACGAGACGGTCTGTGTGGCCATCAAACATACCAACCCATGCGGTGTGGCTCTTGCCGGCAGTGTGGTCGAGGCCTTCCGCCGTGCGCGCAGCTGCGACCCGGTCTCTATCTTCGGCGGAATTGTCGGTTTCAACCGCGAACTCGACGAGGAGACAGCACGAGAGATGTCGGAGGTCTTTCTTGAGATCGTCATCGCACCGTCGTTCAGCGAGGGTTCCCTGGCGGTCTTCGATTCCTCCGACCGTTTGCGCAAGGTCCGCCTGCTGGAGATTCCCATGGAGGCGGCGCCGTCCGTTGCCCCCGATGCCAAGCGCGTGCTGGGGGGCATGTTGGTCCAGAGCCGGGACGAGCAGACCAGTGACATGGGCGCTTGCGAGGTGGCTAGCGCGCGGCGGCCCGAAGCGGATGAACTGCGTGCGCTCGACCTGGCCTGGAAGGTATCCAAGCACGTCAAATCCAACGCGATAGTACTTGCCAAGGACGATCGTGTGGTCGGTGTCGGCGCGGGGCAGATGAGCCGGGTCGATTCGGCGCGCATCGCGGTCGCGCGCGCCCGTGAACACGGGCTCGATACCGAGGGCGCGGCCGTTGCATCGGATGCTTTCTTCCCTTTCCGCGACGGGCTCGACGTGGTCGCCGAGGCCGGTGCCACGTCGGTGGTGCAGCCCGGCGGCAGTATGCGCGACAAAGAGATTGTCGCCGCGGCCGACGAACACGGCATGGCCATGGTCATGACCGGGACCAGGCACTTCAGACACTGATGCGGGTACTGGTCGTAGGTAGCGGTGGAAGGGAGCACGCGCTGGTCTGGAAGTTGGCCGGCGAGGCGGGAGTCGACGAGGTGTTGGCGGCGCCGGGTTCGGCGGCCATTGCCGACATGGCCGAGTGTGTCCCGGTGGCGGCCGATGATATCGAAGGTCTGGCCGGCCTTGCCGCCGAACGTGGCATCGACCTAACCGTGGTCGGGCCCGAAGCCCCGCTTGCGGCCGGTATCGGAGACCTGTTTGCAGAGCGCGGTCTCGACCTTTTCGGTCCCAGCCGCGAGGGAGCCCGATTGGAAGCCTCCAAGGCCTTCACCAAGTCGGTCCTGACCGAGGCCGGTGTGCCGACTGCAGCTTACGGTGAGACCGCCGAGGCTACGGAGGCTAAGGACATGGTCCGCCGCTTCGGTTGTCCGGTGGTGGTAAAGGCCGACGGGCTTGCCGCCGGTAAGGGCGTCATCATATGCACGGACGAGGCCGAGGCCGGACGGGCCATAGACGGGATGCTGGTCGACGGCAGTTTCGGCCAGGCTGGTAGCCGGGTCCTTGTCGAAGAGTTCCTAGAGGGAGAGGAAGCCTCCTTCATGGCGGTCACCGACGGCCGTTCGGTTCTGCCCTTGGCCTCCTCTCAAGACCACAAGCCGGTCTTTGACGGAGACCGCGGACCCAATACCGGCGGCATGGGCGCTTATTCCCCCGCGCCGGTGCTGACAGAGGAAATGTCGGCCTCGATCGTCGGCCGGATAATCGAACCGACGGTGGCAACCTTGGCCGGACGCGGGATAGATTTCCGTGGGGTTCTCTATGCCGGGCTGATGATGACGGCCGACGGCCCCAAGGACCTGGAGTACAACGTCCGTTTCGGCGACCCTGAGTGCCAACCAATAATGGCCAGGCTGCGCAGCAGTCTTCTCGACATCATGCAGGCCACCGTTGCCGGTGAGTTGGCCGGGGTCAGACCCGAATGGGACGACCGCGATGCGGTATGTGTGGTCATGTCGTCGGGTGGCTATCCGGGTGACTACCAGAAGGGCAAGACCATAGAGGGTATCGAACGGGCCGCAGCCTTGGCCGATGTTACCGTTTTCCACGCCGGAACCGCGCGCGATGATAACGGCCGTTGGGTGACCGCGGGGGGCAGGGTGCTGGGTGTGACCGCTCTCGGACAGGGAGTGGGCGAGGCTGCCACGGCCGCCTATGCCGGGGTCGACAGCATCTCCTGGGAGGACGCGCATTGGCGGCGGGACATAGCGCACAGGGCAATCGCACGTGCGCGTGGTTAAAGGTCTAAAAGGAGAGGACATGGCAACTACTAAGAAGAAAAGAGGCTCGACCAAGAAACGGCCGCCCGTGGTCGGTGTCCTGATGGGCAGCTCGAGCGACCTCGAAGTAATGGAGCGTGCGGCCAAATGCCTGGAGTCGCTCGACATACCCCACGAGGTCGTGGTGACCTCGGCCCACCGTTCACCCGAGCGTACTGCGCGTTACACCAAGAGCGCCAAGCGCAGGGGGATAAAGGTCCTGGTCGTCGGTGCCGGACGCGCGGCGCACCTGGCCGGAGCGGTGGCGGCCAACACCACATTGCCGGTGCTCGGGGTTCCGCTGGAGTCCGGGGCATTGGCCGGCAAGGACGCTTTGCTTTCGACCGTGCAGATGCCGGCCGGTGTTCCCGTGGGCACCCTGGCCATTGGCGGTGCCGGCGCTGAGAACGCGGCTCTGTTGGCCGCATCCATCCTTGCGCTTGATGATTCGCGGCTGGCGGCCAAGCTCGAACGCCGCCGGCGTGAGATGGCGGCCAAGGTTCCCGGAACCGTGCGTCGTTACGGGTGAGCAACGCGGCCAAGGCGCTTGACGAGGCCGCCGCCGTTCTCAGCGCCGGCGGCGTGGTCGTGTATCCCACCGAGACCCTTTACGGCTTGGGCGTGCGCGCCGACAGCCAGGCTGCGCTCGAGGGACTCTACTCGCTCAAGGGCCGCGAGGCCGGCAGCGGTGTGTCGGTCCTTGTAGCCGGCCTTTCGGCGGCCCGGTCCTTTGTCGAGGGGCGTATTCCGGGTGGCGGGGTCAGTCTGGCGGCCGAGTTCTGGCCCGGACCTCTTACTATGGTCATGCCAGCAGCGGCCGGCCTCGACCCCGGACTCAAGGGCCCCACCGGGGGGGTGGCGCTTCGTTGTAGCTCTGACCCGAACGCGGCCGGGCTGTTGTCGGTCTTTGGTGCTCCGGTCACGGCGACCTCGGCCAACCCGGCCGGGCAGAGGCCGGCGCGCAATATCGCAGAGGCCCGCGACTACTTCGGGTCATCGGTCGGTGCCTATGTCGATGGCGGCAACCGTGACCAGGACAATCCCTCGACCGTAGTTGAGTTTTTGGATGGCCGGGCATACCTGCGCCGAAGCGGCCGGATTACTCTCGAAGATCTCGCTCGTGTGGTGGAGATCGACGGATCGCAACAATAGTTTGGCCAGGTTCCGCCCATTCAGAGCGCTTCGCTATGACGCCTCACGTGCCGGTGACCTCGGGTCGCTGGTCGCTCCGCCCTACGATGTCATAAGCCCGGAGGAACGCGACGCGTTTTACGACTCGAGCCCATACAATGTGGCTCGTTTAATTCTCAACCGTGACGGTCACCCCGAAGCGGGACGCTTGTTCCGGGAATGGAACGGCGATGGCCTGTGTGTACGCGACCAGCACGAGGCCTTCTATCTCTATGCCCAGGACTTCAACTGTGGGGGGACCGCTATACGGCGCACGGGGGTCATCGGCGCGCTTTGCTTGGAACCATTCTCTCGCGGGGTGGTTCGTCCGCACGAGCGCACCTTCGGTCATCACAAGGCGGACCGTCTCGAGCTCACCCGCGAAACCCACGCCAACCTGAGCCCCATCTTCGGCCTGTACTCCAATCCGGACTTCACGCCTGAGCCCGACGGGGGCTGGGACAGTCCGGCCGATATAGACGTTGAGCAGGACGGTGTCCGGCACCGTCTGTGGACCTTGGTCTCCGAACAGACCTGCCGGGCGATTACCGAGGCCCTGTCCGGGCGCGAGGTGTTCATCGCCGACGGTCATCACCGCTACGAGACCGCGCTGGCCTACTACGCAGATTCTCACGAGGGTGCCGAACCCGGCGCGGACGATGATGCGGCCGGTGACGAGGACTGCCCCGAGGCCCACGTCATGGCCTTTCTGGCCGCCTTCGAGGACCCTGGCATGGTCATACTGCCGACCCACCGTGAGCTGGTCGGGTCCGGAGGTGCCGGCCACGCCGAGTTCGAGCGGCGTGCGGCCGAAGCGTTCCAGATCGACAGGTTCGAACGGAGCCAGACGGGCGCGCGTTCGCTGATGGCCGAGCTCGAGGCCAGCCCGGAGGCGGCCAATGTGGTCGGCGTGGCCCTGTCCGGGCTAGACCATTATCTGCTTCTCCGGCGCGACAAACAGGGGGCGGGCAAGGCCGCCGACCTCGACGTAAGCGTCCTTCACGAGGAGGTCATAGACCGTATTCTGGCCGGGGCCGGCGCGTCGGCTATCCAACTCGAATACAATGCAGAGGCCGAGTCCAGCCTGGCAAAGGTCGAGGCGGGCAGCATCGAGGGCCTGTTCCTCTTGCGCGCGCCCAATACCGAGCAACTGTCGGACGTGTGCCGGGTCGGCGAACTGATGCCGCACAAATCCACCTATTTTTATCCCAAGCTGCTAAGCGGCCTCTTGTTCCATACTCTCGAGACGGGCGGGCCGGCGTGAAACAGTATCTCGACCTGCTCGACGACGTGCTGGCCCATGGTGTGGAGAAGACCGATCGCACCGGGACCGGGACCCTCAGCGTGTTCGGACGTCAGATGCGCTTCGACCTCGACGGCGGTTTCCCCCTGTTGACGACCAAGAAGCTGCACATCAGCTCGATTATCCATGAGCTTCTGTGGTTCATTCGCGGCGATACCAACGTCGCTTATCTAAAGGACAACGGCGTTAGCATTTGGGACGAGTGGGCCGATGACAACGGCGAGCTTGGACCGGTCTACGGCCGTCAGTGGCGTTCGTGGCCGACAGCGGTAGGCGGCTCCATCGACCAGCTGGCCGGGGTCATCGACGAGATACGGAACAACCCCGACTCCAGGCGGTTGATAGTAAGCGCGTGGAACGTTGCCGACCTATCGCGCATGGCGTTGCCTCCATGTCATCTGCTGTTCCAGTTCTACGTGGCGGGCGGGCGGTTGTCCTGCCAGCTGTACCAGCGTAGCGCCGACACCTTCTTGGGGGTGCCCTTCAACATCGCTTCCTACGCCTTGCTCACCATGATGGTCGCGCAGGTCACCGGCCTGGGTCCAGGCGAGTTCGTTCACACCCTGGGCGACACCCACCTGTACTCAAATCACCTCGACCAGGCCCGCACCCAGTTGGAGCGCGAACCCTTGGAGTTACCGCGCATGGGGCTCAACCCCGATGTGACCGACATATCGGAGTTCGTCTATGACGACTTCCGGCTCGAGGGCTACCAGCCGCACCCGCACATCAAAGCCGCGGTAGCGGTCTGATGCGTCTATCGATTATCGCGGCGGTCGCCACAAACGGCGTTATCGGTCACCAGGGCCGCCTGCCCTGGCACCTGCCGGCCGATCTGGCCAGGTTCAAAGAGCTGACCACCGGACATGCGCTCATCATGGGACGCAAAACCTTTGAATCCATCGGCCGCGCCTTGCCCGGCAGACGTTCGGTCGTGTTGACCAGCGACGGCGGTTATCGGGCCCAAGGCGTGACCCTGGCCGCTTCGCTTGCCGGGGCGGCCGAGGCCTGTGCCGGTGAGCAGGAGGCCTTTGTCATCGGCGGGGCCTCGGTCTACGCCGAGGCCTTGGCGGTGGCCGGGCGCGCCTATATCACGCGGGTCGACGGCGCACCCGAAGGCGACACCTTTTTCCCCGACACGGACTTGGCCGGCTGGACTCTCGTCGACGAGACGCTCCGTGCGTCCGACGAGGAGAACGCGTATCCGATGACCTTCTGTACTTACGAACGCGGCTGAACGGAACGACGAGCCTTTTTGGCCGCCCGCAGCCAGCGGCGGTTGGGCAGACGTAGGTAACGGGGAAGGTGACCGTAGACCTTGACCGCCGAATCGTAGGCGGCCCGGGCGCTCGTTGTCTCGGCGGCGGTCTCCCTAGCCTGTCCGAGAAGAACCCATCCCTCTATGCTCGAGGTGTTTAGCCGTGTGGCCAGCGCGGCCTGCTCTGCCGCTTGGGCGGCCCGCCCGCCGGCCAGTTCCGAACGTGCCAGGGCCAGGTGGGGGTCGCCGTAGCGAAAGCGAGGATTTATCTCCAGGCAGCGCTCGACGTGTTTGCGGCCTTCCTCAACCCGGCCGGCATCGAGCAAGCACAGGCCATAGTAATAGTTGGTCTCGGCCGAGTCCGGCATCCGTGCTATCGCGCGTTCGAGGTGTGGCATGGCCTCGTTTGCCCGACCGGCATCGACGAGCAAGCGGCCGACGTCGTTATGGGCCTCGGCGTCGTGTTCGTTGATGGAAAGGCGCTGCTGTAGTTCGGTGATGGTTCGTCGCTTTGAAGCGAACTTGGCCGGGTTGAAGTAACGTCCGCGGTAACGGGCCTCGCCGAAATAGAAGATTAGGCCGACCACGATGAGGGCCAGAAGCGGATTACCCAGTAGAGAAGAGAGGAGATAGAAGAGGAAGAATGTACGCAACGGAGGTCTTGCGTACGGTCTCTAGTCGATGTCCTCGCCGAAATGAGCGCGCGCGATGCGTTCCTTGAGATAGTCCAGGGTGCCCAGGTCCTCGATGATGTCGCCACCGGTGTCGTAGAAGAAAATCTCGCCGTCCTTGTTACGGCCGACCGCCACCAACCACTCAAGCTCGTCGCGGTCCTCAAGCAGATAGTTTATCGCTTGCGAAACACCCTTACCCGGCAGGATGGTTATCTTGGTGCGCGCGCCGAGCTTGGTCTTTTCAGCGGAGGCTTTCTTCTTCATATTCCCAAAAAGGCGCTGTGCCTATTAAAACGATAGGTACAGGTATGGCTCAAGTCAACTCCAAGGTGCACACCGTTTCTATATGAAATGTGTGGGGGAATAGGTCTACAGGCTCTGCGCCCGACAGGCGGTAACCCGCTCCCGACAGCACTTTGACGTCGCGGGCCAGGGTGGCCGGGTCGCACGACACGTAAACAATCCTGGCCGGGCCGAGCGCGGCGATAGCAGCGGTGACCTTTCCCAAGCCACTTCTGGGGGGGTCGGCGACGATCACATCGGCGTTGTCGGCGGAGCCGCGTCCAATGCGGGCGATGAAGTCTTCGACCTGGGCGTTGACGAAGTCGACCTTGATGCTTTGAGCACGTGCGGTCTCACGGCCAAGCTCGACGGCATGGCGGTCGGATTCGACCGCGGTCACCCGGGCTCCGCGGGCGGCAAGCGGCAGCGAGAAATTGCCGCCGCCGGCGAACAGGTCGATGAGCCGGGGGGCCTCGGCCGGGCGGCAGGCCTCGAGCACGCGAGAGACCAAAAGGAGGTTGGCCGCGGTGTTGACCTGAGAGAAGCTTGCCGCATCGATCTCGATGGCCGTTCCGGTCTCATCGACGACCAGGCGGCGTGTGGTCCGGCCCCAGCGTCGCGTCCAGCCTCGTCCCCACATAACCACCCCGCGGACCGGGCAGTCGCGGTCGGCAACGAACTCCTTGACCCGGGCCGAATCGGCCGGCCGTAGTCTGCCACGGCTGTTGAGGGCCAGTACCAGGCCGGAGGCCTGGCCCCGTGTGAGCAGCTCGACGCGGGTTATGTCGGTATCCAGGCCGGCCACGAAGGTCTCGACCATGGGCAGGGCATTGCTTATGTCCGGTTCGGCTATCGGGCAGCTTTGGACCGGGACCAGCGAATGGGTGCGCGCGCGATAGAAGCCGAGCTTGCCGTCGTGGAAGCGGAGCTTGATACGGTTGCGGTATTCATAGGTCGCCGGCGAACCCACTGCGGGTCCGACCTCGGGGTCCTTGATGCCGGCAATCCTTTCCAGGTTGTCCACAACGGACCGCCGCTTCCAAGCCAGTTGGCTTTCGTATGACAGGTGCTGCCATGGGCAGCCTCCGCACTCCTCGACTATCGGACAGGGGGGCTCGGTGCGCTCGGGACCCTTTTCGAGGACCTCGATGAGCTCGGCCTCGTCGTAGCGTGCGTGCTCGGCGGTGAGCGACACACGGGCCAAGTCCCCGGGCGCGGCGCCCTCGACCAGCATCACACGGCCGGCGCGGCGGGCCACGGCCGAACGTCCGTAGCTAAGCGCGTCGATGCGTACGTCAAAGGTCGTTTCGGCCGCCGTCGTCACCGGCCGAGCAAAGGGCAAGCGCGCGCCCAAGTCGAGCCGCGTACGGGCTATGACCTGGTTGTACGGCCGGTGTTGTTATCGGGGGCCGCATGACTAAGCTCTCGGCCATGACCAGGCTGCGTGTTCTCGGCTCGGGCGACGCGTTTAACTCGGCGGGTGCCGGACACAGCGCCTACCTGCTCGAACACGACCGGGGGTGCCTGTTGCTTGAGTGCGGGACCGGGACGTTGGCCGCCATGAAACGCGACGGGATAGACACCCATGCCCCCGACCTAGTGCTCATCTCCCATCTGCACGGCGACCACTTCGGTGGTCTCCCGTTCTTGTTCTTGGAGTACGCCAATATCGTTCGCCGCGCGCGCCCATTAGTGGTGGCCGGGCCGCCCACGACCGGGCAACGGGTCCGCGAGCTTTCCGAGGCGTTATACGCCAAGGACCTTGCCGCCGAGGCCTCCTGTGAGATCGAGTTCGTGGTGCTTGCCGATGGCGACCGCACCGAGTTGGCCGGCGCCCGGGTCGAAGCCTTCGAGGTTCCCCACCGCGCCGAGCCCTTTTCGCTCGGATACCGTATCGAGACGGCCGACGCTTCGATATTGTTCTCGGGTGACTCGGCCTGGACCGACCGCTTCGTCGAGATGAGCAAGGGGACCGACCTCTTCCTTTGCGAATGTTGCAGCATGCGTCCGATTCCGGCCGACCACACCAACTACGCCGAGCTTGTCGCCAACCGGGAGCGTCTCGCTTGCAAACGCTTGTTACTGACCCACTTGGGAGCCGATGTCAGGGATGCGGCCGGTCTCGAGTTCGAGCGGGCCCATGACGGAATGACCGTCGAACTCGGCGCTTAGTCCAGGCAGGCGAGCAGGTCGAGCGTGATCCGGTGGGTCGCGCCCCAGATGACCTGTTCGGCGGCCAGGATGGAATGAAGCTCGTGTTGCTCGCCTTCCCACTCGGTCATCTCGACCCGCCGGTTGGCCGGGTCACGCAAATCATCAAGGCTGACCGTGAACAACCGGCTTACCTCGCGCGGGTTGGGTTTGAAGACCGAGTCGGGCGGCAGTGCTGCTACGTAGGGGGTGATGACGAAACTGTCGGCGTAGGTCGGAACGTCGTCGAGACGGCCGAGGACTTCTACACCGTCGGTGTCGAGCCCGATCTCCTCGCGGGTCTCGCGTAGTGCGGTCTCGAGCAGGTCGCTATCTGCCGGCGACAGTTTGCCGCCGGGGAAGGAGACCTGGCCCTGGTGGTTGGGGACGTCCTCGCTCCTGAGCGTGTAGACCAGGCCGTGGCTATCCGGCCCCGTGGCGATGACCGGCACCAGCACCGCGCAGGCCGTGGCCTCGGGGTCCTTGATTTCGACCGGGCGTCTTGCGGAAAGCCTCTCGGCAAGCTGGCTGTAGAGGTCCATGGCAGTGCTGAATCCTGCGGTCCGCCCCCGCCCGTGGCAAGGACCGGCCCTTGGATTGGAGGCGCGCCCGCGCTTATCTTCGGTCCATGTCGCCAAGCGCGCTAGATTTGGCAGAGAGCGGCCAGCGGCCGGACGGGGCCTGGGAAAGCGATGTGGTGGTCGTTCACTACAACGAGATCGCGCTCAAGCTCGGCCACCGCTCGATGTTCGTCTCGCGCTTGGTCGAGAACATTGGCCGTGCTCTCGATGGCCTCTCGCGCGAGAGCGTACTCAAGGCCAAGGCCCTAGAGGGCCGTATCGTCGTAGCCTGTCCGGCCGAGTTCGCCCCTGAGGCATGCCGGCGCTTGGGGCAGTTGCCCGGCATCGCCAACCTGATGCCGGCGCTGCGTGTCGAACCGACGATGGACGCGCTCGAGGCCAGGGTCGCCGAACTGCTCGGCACTTGGCGTCCCGAGGGCAGTTTCAAGGTCGAGGCCCGCCGCGCCGACAAACGCTTCCCGCTCACCTCGCCCGAGATCGCGGGCCGGGTCGGTCACTTGGTCCAACAGGCAACCGGTGCACCGGTCAACCTTGGGCGCCCCGACAGCGTGTTGTTCGTGGAGGTGCTCGGCCAGGCCATCTATCTGGCCACCGCCAAGCTGTCCGGCGTGGGCGGCCTGCCGCTACCGACCGGGGGGCGGGTCCTACTCCTGCTCTCCGGCGGTATCGACTCTCCGGTGGCCGGATTGCGTATGATGAGACGCGGCTGCCGGGTCGATACGGTCCACTTTCACAGCGTTCCATATCTTGACGGGAGCAGCCGGGACAAGGCCCGCCGCTTGGCCGGCCTCATAGGCCGCGGGCAGCTCGGCACGCGCACGAGCGAGGTCGCCTTCGGCGAGCTTCAAAGCGAGATAGTCGCCGCCGTGCCCAGGCCGCTGCGGGTGGTGCTCTATAGAAGGATGATGATGAGGATTGCCTCGCGCATAGCCGGCGGCGCGGGTCTGGCCGCCCTGGTCACCGGTGAGAGCCTCGGCCAGGTCGCATCGCAAACGATGGCCAACCTGTCGGTCATAGAGGAGGCCGCCGAACTGCCGGTGCTGCGTCCCTTGGTAGGGATGGACAAGCTCGAAATCATCGATTACGCCAAAGCGGCCGGGACCTACGAGACCTCGATATTGCCCGACCAGGACTGCTGTACCTTGTTCGTACCCAAGCACCCGGCCACCGCGGCAACCTTGGACGAGGTCCGTCGGGCCGAAGACGCCCTCGACATCGAGCGTATGGTCGCCACAGCGGTCGGTTCAACCGAGCGCTTCTCTGTCGATGCCGATTGGGGAGCCGGCCTCTAGCGCGCTCCCATCAGCCGGCCAGCCGCCGGGATAGAAATCCAAGCACGGCACCGGCGAACTCCTCGGGGCGGTCGCCCATCACCGAATGACCGGCTCCGGCTATCTCGACAGCGGTGCAGTCGGGGATGGTCGATACCAGGCGTGCAACGGCCTCGTCACTGACGACATCGGATTCGCCGCCCTTGACGGCCAGGGTCGGGCAGGCAATGCGGCCGATGTCGTCCCACAGCGAGGCAATCTCGCCGATGCCGGTGGGGTTGCGCAATACCGGGTCATACTTCCAGGTCCATTGGCCGTCGTCGGTGCGCTTGAGGTTGTGGGCCAGGCGCGAGCGGATGTTGTCGAGACTGCGGCGAGGGTTGAACGCGTGGGCGCGTTCAACGAAATCGTCGAACTCGGGCAGCACGTCGTTGGCTTGTATGAAGTCACGGATAGCGCTGACGCCTTCGGACCTGACCTCGGGGCTTATGTCTACCAGCACCAGCGCGGCTGGGGCGCTGCTGTGACGCGAGGCCCAGGTCATCGCGTTGAGCCCGCCCATCGACATCGCGACAACGACCGGCGTCTCGAGGCCCAAGGCCTCGATGACGGCGGCGATATCGTCGGCCTGAGCCGCACGCGAGTAGTCGCCGTCGGCGGCCCAGTCGCTGTCGCCGTGGCCGCGTTGGTCCAGGCACAGGACCCGGTAGCCATGGCCGGCCGCGGCCCCAGCAAATTCATCCCAACTATGAGCGGTCTGGGTGACGCCGTGCAGGCACAGGACCGGCCGGCCCGCTTCGGGGCCCCGTTCGGTCAGGTGAAAGCGAAGCCCGCGCGCCCCGATGTTCAGATTGCCATGGTCGCTGTCCGGCATGGCGGCTGCTTAACACCGGAGCCGGGGTCAACCAAGCCAGCCGGTCTAGCGGCCACCGCTGGCCACGATGAAAATCTCGGTTATGACCTCGCGGCCCATCCAGCGGTTGAGCCGTTCGACAATCTCACCGCGCATCAAGGTCAGTTCCTGCATCCAGGAGGCGTTGCGCGCGGCCACCACCAGGCGCTGGCCGTCGAGGCGGACCGGTTCGGCGTTGCGCCGGATGGCCTCGCCCACGACCTCGTCCCAAGCCTGCCAGATCCGGTAGTCGTCCAGCTCACGGTCTATCCCGAGCCGGTCCAGGCTGGCACCGATTATCTCCCCGATGGGCACCGGCCCCTTGTCACTGCGTCGACTCACGACTCCGGATTAGCCGTGGCTGGCCGGCGTTTCCAGCCGCAGGCGCAGCCATCGACTTTTGGTTTATTTTCGCCTAGTATCAGGGCCTGCTGTCTATGAAAGGTAAGGACTTGAAAAATGCCTCTAATGCACAACATATTGTGGTATACATGGAGGCTCCACACAATATAGAGCACCCCCGTATGGAGAAAGCCCTTATCCGACGCGACCTTAGTCCGGCGCGTACGCGAGGCGGTAGTGGAAGGGGCCTTAGGCCCCGGTGGGGATAGGGAGGGAGACTGATGGACGATAGGGCAAGGGGCAACGGATTCACCACCATGCAGGCCGCAGCCGCCGAGCCGGCGGCGAGCAGCACAGTAGCGGCGGTGCCGCCGCGCGAACAGACGGAAGCGACAGGACACCGGGGGCTGGCCTTTAGCCGGCGGCTCTCGCGCGACGGGGTCGACCCCTACTCGACGGTCGATTGGGAACTCAGGGACGCGGTCATCCAGGGTGAGGGGGGCCAGGCCGTCTTCGAGCAGAAGGACGTAGAGTTCCCGGCCGACTGGTCGCTGCTGGCCACCAATGTGGTCACCTCCAAGTATTTCCGCGGGCAGCTCGGTACCGATGCCCGCGAAACGAGCGTGCGCCAGCTCATCGGGCGGGTGGTCACTACCATCGTTGGATGGGGCAAGGCCCAGGGTTACTTTGCCAGCGACGAGGACGGCGAGGTCTTCAGGGCCGAGTTGACCCACATACTTCTCGAGCAGGAGGCCTGCTTCAACAGCCCGGTTTGGTTCAACGTGGGTGTCGAGGAACATCCGCAATGCTCGGCCTGTTTCATTCTTTCGGTGTCCGACACCATGGACTCGATCCTCGACTGGTACCGCAAGGAAGGAGTCATCTTCAAGGGCGGTTCGGGCGCGGGCGTAAATCTCTCCTCCCTGCGTTCATCCAAGGAGAACCTGGCCGGCGGGGGCACCGCCTCCGGGCCGGTGTCCTTCATGAAGGCTGCCGACGCATCGGCCGGCGTCATCAAGTCGGGGGGCAAGACCCGGCGCGCCGCCAAGATGGTCGTTCTCAACGTCGACCACCCGGACATCGAAGACTTCATCGGCTGCAAGTCCAAGGAGGAGAAAAAGGCCTGGGCCCTGATAGACGCCGGTTACGACCAGTCGTTGGACGGAGACGCCTATTCGTCGGTGTTCTTCCAGAACGCCAATAATTCGGTGCGTGTGACCGATGAGTTCATGGGTGCGGTCGAGAACGACGGCCAGTGGCAGACCCGCAACGTCAAGGACGGCGAGCTGGCCGGCACTTACAGCGCCCGTGCGTTGATGCGGCAGATAGCCGAGGCGACTCACTTCTGTGGCGACCCGGGCCTGCAGTTCGATACCACTATCAACGATTGGCACACCTGCCCGAACACGGGCCGGATCAATGCGTCGAACCCGTGCAGCGAGTACATGCATCTCGACGACTCGGCCTGCAATCTGTCCTCGCTCAACCTCATGAAGTTCTTCGACGCGGCCAGCGGGAAGTTCGACGTGGCGTCATACCGGCATGCGGTCGATATAATGATCACCGCGCAGGACATCGTCGTCGACAACTCGAGCTATCCGACCGAAGAGATAACCCAGAACGCCAAGGACTATCGCGAACTGGGCCTGGGGTATGCCAACCTCGGCGCCTTGCTGATGTCGATGGGCCTGCCCTACGACTCTGAAGCCGGCCGTACCTACGCGGCTGCCGTCACTTCGCTCATGTGCGGGGAGGCATATCTGCAGTCGGCCCGCATCGCGTTGTGCAAGGGTCCGTACAAGGGTTTTGCGGCCAATGCCGAGCCGCAGTTGGCCGTTATCGACAAGCATCGCGACAGGTCACGCGATATCGACCCGAGCTATGTTCCCCTCGACCTGCTCTCGGCCAGCCGCGAGGTGTGGGACGAGGCACTCGAGGCCGGTCGTGAGACCGGGGTCAGGAACTCGCAGGTGACGGTCCTGGCGCCGACCGGAACCATCGCGTTCATGATGGACTGCGACACCACCGGTGTGGAACCGGACATTGCGCTCGTCAAGTACAAGAAGCTCGTTGGCGGGGGCATGCTCAAGTTCGTCAACCAGCGGGTTGCCACCTCTTTGACCAAGCTTGGCTATGACGCCAAGCAGGTCCAGGACATCGTCGAGTATGTCGACGAGCACGAGACCATCGAGGGCGCCCCGGGACTGGCCGCTGAGCACCTTGCGGTCTTCGATTGCGCCTTCAAGCCTCGCAACGGGGTGCGCAGCATCGCCCCGCTCGGGCATATTCGGATGATGGGAGCGGTGCAGCCCTTCATATCGGGGGCTATTTCGAAGACCATCAACATGCCCGAGGACGCGACCGTCGAAGAGGTCGAGGAAGCCTACATCGAGGCCTGGCGACTAGGCGTAAAGGCCGTGGCTATTTACCGCGATGGCTGCAAGCGCACCCAGCCGCTCAACACCTCCGCCCAGGATACCGCGGACAGCCAGGCGACGGCTGCGGCCGAGGCGGCCGCCAGCGAGCGTCTCGAACGGCGACGGTTGCCGGTCGATTGCAACTCCCACCGCCACAAGTTCGAGGTCGCCGGTCACGAGGGTTACATCCACATCGGTTTCTACGAGGACGGAGCCCCGGGCGAGATTTTTATTCGTATGGCCAAGGAGGGCAGCACTATCTCCGGTCTCATGGACACCATCGCGACCCTGTCGTCGATGGCGTTGCAGTACGGGGTGCCGCTCGACGCCCTGGTCAAGAAGTTCTCTCACGTGCGCTACGAACCGTCCGGGTTCACCAAGAACCCGGAGATACCGATGGCCAAGTCGCTTACCGACTATATCTTCCGCTTCCTCGGGACCCGCTTTGGGCCAGATACCGATGCAACCCGCGGAAGGCTCGGCCCGGTCTGGGATGCGGGCAAGGAAAGGGCCGGCCAGGCCGGTATCGAAAGCGCGGGCCCGGCCGGTCACGCGGGACCGACCACATCGGCCGACCTGGTGCAGACCCAGTCCGACGCCCCCAGCTGCGCGGATTGCGGAGCGATAATGATCCGCAACGGCGCCTGCTATAAGTGCATGAACTGCGGTGCTACCAGCGGCTGTTCGTAACCGGCATTCAGCGCGGCTCAGGGAATATGAAGGTCACCTCGTCCTCGGCGACCATGTCGAGGGTCGAGCGGGCAATCTCTTCGACGGTGCGGTCGTTGTCTTCCAACCGGCCGATGCGTACGGCCAGCCGGCGGTTCTCGGTACTGCGCTGGTAGACCTCGGCACTGCGCTGGTGGAGTTCCGCACCCAGCATTCTGAGCCGGGCCAGGCCGTGGGTGCCGGTCAGGATGGCGGTTGCCATGATGCAGGCCGCAATCGCGAGGAGCCGGGCTACCCAGGCCAAACGCCGTCTTCCTTCGTTGGGTTTTATCGCCATGACCGATTAATGAGTATCCCAGGATAGCCGTCCGGGGGCCTGGGTTTAAGCGCATGAGGATAACAGGAGTACATGGGCGGGAAATACTCGACTCCCGTGGCAACCCGACGGTCGAGGTCGAGGTGGCCGCCGGACCGCGTGCCAGCGGTCGCGCCTGCGTGCCTTCGGGGGCGTCGACCGGAGAACACGAGGCCCTAGAGCTACGTGACCGCCGCAAGCGCCGCTATCGCGGTAAGGGGGTCGAACAGGCCGTGGCCAACGTCAACGGACCGTTGGCGCGGGCCGTAAAGGGGATGGACGTCAGCAAGCAGGCCGATATCGACGGTTGCATGCTTGAGCTCGACGGTACCGACAACAAACGCCGCTTGGGTGCCAACGCCATGCTCGGCGTTTCCCTGGCCGTGGCCCATGCGGCGGCTGCTGCCAAGGGCGAGCCGCTGTACCGGTCGGTCGGTGGTTCCCGGGCCAGGCTGCTCCCGGTTCCGTTGATGAACATCATCAACGGCGGCGCCCATGCCGACAACAAGTTGGATTTCCAGGAGTTCATGATTGTGCCGTTCGGGGCCCGCAGCTTCCGGGAGGCCCTTAGGATGGGCGCCGAGGTCTTCCACGAGCTGGCCACGGTCTTGAGGCGGCGCGGGTTGAGTACCAACGTGGGCGACGAGGGGGGGTTTGCCCCGGGATTGACCAGCAACGACCAGGCTATCCGGGTCGTTCTCGAGGCCATCGAAGCGGCCGGCTACAAGCCGGGCCGCCAGGTCGGTCTGGCCCTCGATGTGGCTGCTAGCGCACTATGGGAGGATGGCCGCTACCTGTTCCGCAAGTCCGGCGGCGCGTCCCGGAGCGCCGCCCAGATGGTACGTATCTACGAAAGGCTGGTCGACCGCTATCCGATAATGAGCATCGAAGACGGTCTCGACGAGAACGACTGGGAGGGCTGGGCCCGCTTGACCGAGCGGCTCGGAGACAAGGTCCAGCTGGTCGGGGACGACCTCTTTGTTACCAATCCCGAGCGTCTCGGGCGTGGCATCGATGCCGGTGTGGCCAATTCCATCCTCGTAAAGGTCAATCAAATCGGCACCTTGACCGAAACCTTGGCCGCAGTGCGTCGTGCTCACCGTGCAGGCTATACGGCGGTCATATCGCACCGTTCCGGCGAGACCGAGGACACCACCATCGCCGACCTCGCGGTTGCGGTCAGTGCCGGGCAGATCAAGACCGGGTCACTAGCGCGTGGCGAGCGCACCGCGAAGTACAATCAACTGCTACGGATAGAGGAAGAGCTGGGGCGCCGCGCGGTCTATGCCGGGCCTCGAGCGTTCATCCGTCGAAGGTCCTAGCACGCTATGCGTTAATCGCTGGTGCGCAGGTTTGTACGTAGTTGTTGACCCGAGACACCCTGGGTCTGTATAATTCCCTGGATTGAGCGTCGCTCTCCCGCGAAGTTCGATAATGTTGTTCGAGCAGAATCACTGACCGAGGACTGAAGCGAAAAGCGAAGGAGGGAGCCATGGCAAAAAGGAAACGTAAGGCCACGAAGAAGAAGGCCAAGCGCAAGGTCACCAAGCGCAAAGCCACGAAGAAGAAGGCCAAGCGCAAGGCTACCAAGCGCAAAGCCACTAAGAAGAAAGCCAAACGCAAGGCCACAAAGAAAAAGGGCAAGCGTAAGGCTACCAAGAAGAAAGCCAAGCGTAAGGCCACAAAGAAAAAGGCCAAGCGTAAGGCTACCAAGAAGAAAGCCAAGCGTAAGGCCACAAAGAAAAAGGGCAAGCGTAAGGCTACCAGGAAGAAACGCTAGAACCACCTTGGGGGGGTCGGCCGCCGTCCTTTAACCGGAGGCGGCCGGCCGGTGGTTTCTGAGCGAACAACGGCCCTTTGAGGGGTTTCGGAGGCCTCCCGGGAAACCGGGAGGCCTTTTCTTTTTGGCCGCTCGCGCCATACCTACGTTGACATAGGCCGGGCGCTTTCGTATACGCGCGGCTGCAAGAGCCCGAGGAGGACACCCAATGGCTGAGGATTTAAAGACGATAGCGGAAGTGCTTGACGAGATGCCCAACCGTTTCAACAAAGAGGCCGCTGCCGGCTTAAGCGCCACCTATCAGTTCGATCTGACGGGTGACGGTGGCGGGAGCTATCAACTCAAGATTGCTGACGGCAGTTTCGAACTCGTCGATGGTGGTGGTGACGCTGCCAATATCACGATTATCATGGCGGCGACCGATTATCTCGACATGATTAACGGCAAGCTCAACCCGCAGATGGC
>JAYGCK010000023.1:0-18130 GCA_046583395.1 Deltaproteobacteria bacterium | reverse complement strand
CTACGCGCTTGGCGCGTTGCTGGCCTTGGCCGTGACGGTCTCTGGTTGTCACGGCAGCGGAGAGTGGTCGCCGCTGACGTCCCAGAAAATATACGTTTCCGACAAGTTCTATGACGTTGCCCTGCTCGGCCCAAAGCACGCCATAGTCGTCGGCTACGGGGGCAAAATTCTCAAGACCAAGGACGCGGGCATCACCTGGGCAAACGTCGACAGCGGCACGGACAACTCTCTTTATTCCATAGACTTCGCCGCCGACGGCAAGACCGGCTGGATCGTTGGACAAGAGGGCTCCATCCTTAAAACCATCGATGGTGGCGAGACTTGGGTTCAGCAGGCGCAGGCGGTTGAAAAAAGGCTGAGGTCGCTTCTGGGCGCGCGCGATAAGGGGCTCCGCGCTCTGGATGATGCCCGCGACAAGGAGGTCGAGGAGAGGCTGGTCTCCGTAGTCAACGAGACAATCGACCAGTTGGTCCAATTGCTCGAAGGTGCCCTGGTCGTAAATGACCTGATTGATGAATACGGGGATGTGCTGCTCGACAAGGGGAGCGAGGTGAGCGGGGAGATTTTGTCCGGCTTGCCGAGAGGGGAGTGGGTCAATATTAGCGTGGGAAAGGTGCTCTCCGATGAGTCGGATGAGCAAACAGGGGAGGCGCTGCTTCTCCAGGAAAAAAAGCGAGCCATCGTTGGGGAGTTTCGGGAGCGTGAAGTTGCCATACACGACGAGGTTGACTCTGGGTATGTTACCAAGAGGGACGGAGTTAGTGCCGAATACATTGCCAATCGCAAAGAGGTTTTTGTTGAAAACCCGAACACAATCTTTTTGGTTCCTGAATGTCGCGACCCCAAGCTAGGCGCTCAACGGCTGGATGACGAACGTTGCGATGCGGCCTACTTATTCGCGGTTGATGCAATTGACGAGAACAACGTGGTGGTGGTCGGCGACCGTTCGGTGTTCGCGAGCAGCCGCGACGGTGGCAAGACCTGGACGGACGAAACGCTGACCTTCGTAGACCCCGACATGAGCCCCGATTGGCTTCTGGCCTTCGAGGACCCGATTCTTTACGATATCGAGTTCATCGACGCCCGCAACGGCTACATCGTCGGTGAGTTCGGCAAGATTTATCACACCACCGATGGTGGCAGGACCTGGGGCGAGCAACACAAGTCTCTGATGGACGCTTCGGTGTTCGACGTTCTCGACATGCCGACGCTTTTCGACGTGGAGTTCTCGGACCTCGAGCATGGAATCGCCGTTGGCCTTGACGGGCGCATCGCGCTGACCAACGACGGCGGCCAGGACTGGAATTTCGTCGACAACAACGTTGCGGATTACGAGGACCCCTTCTACTCGGCGGCCATTTTGCCCGACGGCACACGTTGGGCGGTCGGCGCCTCGGGCCAATCGGTCAGTGCCGGTCCCGGCAACGCGTTCGGCCGCGCCAGCCTCGGGGGTGCGGTCAACAGTTGGCTGAGGCGAATACGGTTCTACGACAAGGACACCGCATGGATAGTCGGCGGGTTCGGCCTGATCATGAACACCCACGACGGCGGTAAGACCTGGTACAGGCGCATAGGTTAGGAGCGCGGAATGAGCAGAGAGAGCAAGAAGGCCCTATATCTATTAGGCGAGCGGCTGATCCATTATCGCTGGCCGGTCACCATCGTGGTGGTGCTCGTCACCCTGTGGTTCGGTTGGCATGCCTCGAAGCTCTTTATGATTACGAGCTTCGGCGACCTCCTCCCGCAGAGCCATCCCTTCATCAAGATTCATAACCGCTACGCCAAGGACTTCGGCGGTGCCAACAATATTGTGATGATGGTCGAGACCGAAGAGGGGCACCTCTTCGATGTCGAGAAGTTGGCGCAAATCTACTTGATAACCGAGGAAATCGACAAGGTTTACGGGGTCAATCACAACCAGATCGACTCCATAGGGCATCGCACCACCCGCCATCTGGCGGTTGCCGCCGGCGGCACGCTTCGTTCGGAACCGGTAATGATCGGCATCCCGCGCACGCCGTCCGAATCTGCCAAGGTTCGCCGCATCGTCCACAACTCGGAGAACATTTACGGCATCCTCGTGTCGCTCGACGACAAAGCCGCGCTGGTACGCGCGAACTTCATTGAGGGCCGGCTCGATTACCGGCGCATCTTCAACGAGATTAACGAGCGGGTGACCGTGCCTCATACGGCCGGTTGGGTCGGCGCACAGCTTATCGACGTGGACCCCGACCGCGCCAACGCCTACGGGGTCGAACCCGGCACCGGGGTCATCGTAAAGCGCTTGTTCCCCGATAGCGCCGCCAAGGCTTCAGGGATGGTCAAGGGCGACGTAATCATTTCCGTCAACGGGGCTCCCGCGACCAAGCGCTACCAGATCGGGAATGCGGTGGCCGAAGCCGGTTCGAGCGGGGTCGAAATCGGTTATCTCCGCGGTGGTGAGCAAAACACGCTCACGCTCAGTGGCGGCGGTTCCGATATCAAGGTGTGGGCCGCGGGCGAACCACGTCTGTACGGCTGGGTCTACCATTATTCGGGCGAGATATTCTGGATATTCGTGGCGGCCACGATCTTTGTCTGGGTGCTCCTCTATCTCTATTTCCACGATTGGCGTGGAGCGCTGCGCCCGACCATCACCGGAGTGTTGGCCGCTATCTGGGGGCTCGGCTTCATCGATCTTATCGGTTTTGCGCTCGACCCCTTGGCGCTCGTGGTGCCGTTCTTCATCACTGCTCGTGCGGTCAGCCACTCCGTGCAGATGCACGACCGTTACTACGAGGAATACCAGCGCAACGATTACGACAAGCACAAGGCTATCGTTGCCTCTTTCGCCGAGCTTTTCGTTCCGACCCTTTCCGGGATCATCACCGACGCGCTCGGCGTTCTGGTCATCATTCTCGTCCCCATCCTCATGCTCCAGAAGCTGGCCATCACCGCATCCTTCTGGATACTCGCGATTACGGTCTCCGAGTTGCTGCTCAACCCGATAATCTACGACCTATTGCGGGCGCCCGAGCAGGGTATCGTTCACAAACGAAGCGAGGGGCGCTTCTATCGCCTCATCGAGTGGTTTGCGTCTCTGACGCTCAGCCCCCGGGGGCGCACCATCACGGTCGTGTTCTGGGTGGCCGTCTCATTGGTCTGTGCCACTCAATGGACCAAGCTTACCATCGGAGACCCGACCGCCGCCTCGCCCCTGCTCTACGCCGAAAGCCCCTACAACGCTTCGCACACCAAGATTCAAGGCAAGTTTGGCGGTGTGGAGCCGCTAATCGTGGTGGCCGAGGGCTACGACAAGAACGCGATGAAGGAGCCCGAGAGCCTCCAGGCCATGGAGAAGTTCCAGCGCTACCTCGAGCGTGACGCGAGCGTGGGTTACAGCTTCTCGCTGGCCGATATTATTCGTGCCGTAAACAGCGTTTTCCACGAACTCGAACCCAAGTGGGGCGTGATTCCCAACAACTGGGTCGATATCGGAGGCTTGTTCTTCATCTTCTTCTCCGGTTCTCCGCCCACCGAGACGGCCAAGTACGTGTCGACCGATTACCAGACCGCGCACGTGACCTTCTTCTGTCGCGACCACAAGGGCGAGAACATCGCGCGCATCATCGCCCGTTGCGAGGAGTTCATCGCACAGGACGACAATCAGATGGCCAAGGCGGACTTCAAGCTGGCCGGCGGACTAATCGGCGTTCTCGCCGCCGCCAACCAGGAGTTGCTGCGCAACGACGTGCTCATGAACGCGCTCGGCTTTGGCACCATCTATCTCGTACTGTTCT
Source organism: Deltaproteobacteria bacterium (assembly GCA_046583395.1). Lineage (GTDB taxonomy): Bacteria > Desulfobacterota > Binatia > UBA1149 > CAYXZP01 > CAYXZP01. The sequence goes on along the minus strand of JAYGCK010000023.1, from coordinate 14,351 downwards.
TCACCTATCGTTCGCTGGTTGCCGGGCTCATCATGCTATTGCCGCTCATTGCTTCGAACTTCGTGATTAACGCCTACATGGGGTGGAAGGGCATGGGCATCAATATCAACACCTTGCCGGTGGTGACGGTGGGGGTCGGCTTCGGCATTGACTACGGACTTTATATCGTCAGCCGGTCGATTGAGTCCTACTTCGAGCTCGAGGGCCAATATTCCGACGACCAGAACGACGAACGCGTCCACCAGGCCGTCTTCAAGGCAATAATCACGGCGGGCAAGAACGTGACCTTCGTTTCGGCGACGATGATTTTTTCGACCCTGTTCTGGACGGTCTCAAAAATCCGTTTCGACGCCGAAATGGGGCTATTGTTGGCCATTTGGATGACAATCAGTTGGGCGGCCTCTTTGACGTTGCTTCCGGTGGTATTGACCATCGTCAGGCCTAAATTCATACAACGTCGTCCGGCCATCGACGCCTAGGGGGACGGCCCCCGGGCGCCGTGTCGGCGCGGTGAAATGTTAGAGGCAAGCGGCCTTACCAAGGATTACGGTCCCAATCGCGCCGTCGACGGCGTGACCTTTACGATTGATACCGGCGACGTCGTGGGCCTGCTCGGTCCCAACGGGTCGGGCAAGACCACGATAATGCGCATGCTGACGGGCTTCTTCGGCCCGACCGCCGGACACTGCCGGGTCGATGGCATCGATGTCAGCGAGGACCCGGTGGGAGCCCGCCGTCGCATCGGCTATCTGCCCGAGCGCGTATCGTTGTACCCGGAGTTCAGCGTGCGGGCCTACCTGACCTTCGTCGGACGTATGCGGGAACTGGGCAAACGGCTGCCGGCCCATCTCGATGAATCGATGGAAGCCGCCGGGCTCACCCATATGGCCGACCGGCAGATAGGCAAGCTGTCGCTCGGTTATCGCCAGCGGGTCGGTCTTGCCCAAGCCATAATCCACCAGCCCGCGGTGTTGATTCTTGACGAGCCTACCGCCGGGCTCGACCCCCGCCAGATTGTCGAGATACGCGCGCTTATTCGCGAGTTGGCCGGGCGCGCCACGGTTCTGATGTCGACGCACATCCTGCCCGAGGTCAGTCTGACCTGCCGGCGTGTGCTGATACTCGACCATGGCCGGCTAATCGCCGACGATACGGCCGAGGGTCTTAGCGCACGTACCCGGGGGCAGGGCCGGACGTTGGTTCGCGTGGCCGGTGCCGGTCCCGACCAACTCACTGCTCTTGTTGGTGGACTCGAAGAGGTCGTTTCGGTCGAAGAAGCCAGTGTCGAGGCTGGGGTCGTGTCGCTGATTGCTGTGGCCGGGCACGAAAATGCCGGCGGACGAATCGCGCTGGCCGTTGCCGAGCGTGGCTGGCGATTGATTGAGATCAGTCCGGCGGTGATGAGCCTGGAGAATCTCTTCGTCGAGATGCTCGAAAAGGGCGGGGCGGGTGAGAGCAGATGACGCGCTTCGTGGCCCTGCTCGGCAAAGAGCTCCGCACCTTCTTCGCCTCACCGCTGGTGTATTTTGTGACCGGCGTGTTTCTGGCGCTATCGGGCTACTATTTTTATACCGATCTGAACGCGCTGATTACCTTCGGGTTTGGCGAGAACATCGTCGAGCACCTCTGGCAGCGTGTGTACAACGATGTCGTCAAGGTGCTGATTACCGCTATTCCGCTTATCACCATGCGGGTCTACTCGGAGGAAAAGGCGCTCGGAACTATCGAGCTTCTTTACACCGCCCCGCTTCGCGACGGTGAGATATTGGCGGCCAAGTTCCTGGCCGCAATGGCGGTGTTCGGGGTGATGCTCGCGGCCACCGCGCTATATCCCGCGATGATATACGCGATACAGCCCTTTGAGGTCGCCCATCTGGCGTCTATCTATCTTGGGCTTGTTCTGCTTACCGGGGCCATGGTGATGATAGGGGTGTTCATTTCCTCGCTTACGGCCACACAGTTGATTGCCGCGATGTTCACCTATGGGGCGGTGTTGCTGCTTTGGAACCTGAGCTGGAACGAGGCCGCCATCCCCGGAGACCTTCTCGGGTTCATCTCGCAGCTCTGTGCCTTCGACCATTTCGAACCCTTTGCTCGTGGAGTGGTCGATCTAAAGGATGTGGCCTACTTCGTGGCACTTATCATCCTGGCCGGCTTTCTGACCATGCGTTCGATGGAGGCGCGGCAATGGCGGGGCAGGCGCTGAGATGAACGCTCCCTGGCAACAATGGTTGCGCCTGGTTCTGGCCACGGCAGGGCTTGTGGTTCTGCTCGTCGTTCTTGTCGCCACCGCCTATATGTTCAATTTACGGGTCGACCTCAGCCCCGGTGGCCGTTTTACGCTCTCCGACCATGCTCTTGCCGTCCTCCACGGTCTCGACGAGCCGGTTCACGTTACCTCGTTCATCCGCACGGAGGACAGCCGGAACCCGGTGCTGAAGGACCTCCTGTGGCAGGCCTCCCATGAGAACCCTCTGCTCAGCTACGAGTTGGTCGATATTAACCGTCACCCGGCGCTAGCTTCGACCAAGGGGGTCAACAGTTACGGGGCGTCCGTGGTGGAGAGCGCCGGACGCCGCGCCGATTTCAGCCAGCCCACCGAGGCTCAGCTGGTGTCGGCCATCGCCCATGTCAGTCACGAGGCCAAGAAGGTCTATGTGCTTGGTGGGCATGGCGAGTGCGCAATGGAGAACACCGACCGCCACAGAGGCTGTTCCGAGATGGCACATTCGATATCGGCCGAGTTCTACGAGGTCGCCGAGCTAAATCTCTTGGCTGTCGATGACGTTCCGGCCGATGCCTCTGTGGTTATTATCGCCGGTCCGGCCAGCGACCTTCTCGAGGGCGAGCTGGCCAAGCTGGCCCGCTACCTCGATCGCGGCGGCGACCTGCTGGTCATGCTCGACCCGTTCAAGGCCACTGGGCTCGGAACTTTGCTCGGGGAATACGGTATCGATGTTCACGATGACGTCGTGCTCGACCCCGATCATCGACTCTCGGGAGGCGAGCCGTTCTCCTTGGTCCTTGTCGACCGTAACCGGCACCATTTGCTGAGCGGCACTCTGGACGCACCGCCGCTGTTCTCCGGGGCCAGGTCTTTTGGAGGACGGGACGACGAGGCCAGCGGGCGCATCATCACCCGTTTGTTGAAGAGTGGCCCCAGGAGTTGGGCCAGTCACGACCCCGGGGTGTTGGCCGGCAAGGAACCGCGTTTTGTCGGTGGACGTGACATCAATGGCCCGCTTGTGCTCGGCATCGAGGTCTCGGCACGTCCCCGGGCCGAGGGGGTGGCCGGGGGGGAACGCACCCGGATAGTGGCATTCGGTGATTCGGGATTCGCAACCAACCGCTTCCTCGAGTACCTCGGCAACAAGGACCTGCTGGTGAACTCCGTTAACTGGCTGGCCAAAGAGGAGCAGCTCATTTCGACCAGGGCCAAACGTAAGACGCCTGGACGCAACCAGTTCTTCGTAAGCCAGGCCGAGGGCCGCCGGGTGTTCCTGGGTGCGGTGGTCTACGAGCCGCTCTTCTTCATGCTGGTGGGTATTGGGGTGATGTTGCGAAGGCGTCTGCGCCCGTGAGCTGGCGCCGTATCGCGGCCTACTATTTTACGGCGGCCGTCGTCGGCGGCCTGCTGTGGTCGGAGTGGCAAGGCCGGCAGGCTGAACTCATCTCGGCCGCGCCGGCGGCCGAGACACCGATGTTGGAACTCGGCAGGGCCACGGTACAATTCGTTTCGGTCCGTACCGGGGCCCTCGAAATTCGACTCGAACGTGCGGCTGGCGGCTGGAAGGTCCTGGCCCCGGCCGGGACCACCGTGGCCGGCGACCTGGTCGAGGCCATCCTCGACACTCTGAGTTCGATACCGCCCATCGAGACCGTGGCCGGCACTTCCGATGCAAGCGCAGAGTACGGGCTCAAGCCCGCACGCGTGACCCTGACCCTGGCCGACAGTTCAGGGCAGGGGGTGGTGGTCGAGTTAGGCAAACGTAATCCGACCGGAACCGCGGTCTATGCCCGCACCAAGGGTCGTCCCGAGGTTCGCCTTTTGGGTCTTAACGCCAGTTACTATGTGGACCTCATGCTCGAGGACCTTCGTGGACAGCTCGCCGTGACGGCGCCTGGATAGACCGCGATGGATTTCGGCCTCAGCGAGCAGCAGGAGCAGCTACGGACCAGCGTGGCCGGCTTCCTCGCCGTCGAAGCTCAGACAATCCACGCTCGTGCTGTTGCCGAAACCGGCCAGACAGATGCCTTGGCGATGTGGCCGCGATTGGCCCAACTGGGTTGGCCGGGGCTCGCGCTTGCCGAAGAGTACGGTGGTAGCGGGCTGGGTCTTATCGAACTGGCCATCGTCCTTGAAGAGATGGGGGCGGTGGTGATGCCGGGGCCCTTCATGTCGGCCACCGTGCTTGGTTCACGTGCAATCACTTTGCTGGGAAGCGGGGAGCAACGACAACGGCTCCTCCCCGAGCTTGCCTCGGGTGCCAGGCGGGCCACCCTGGCCATGGTTGAGACCGATGGGGCCTGGCAGCTCGACGGGCGCGGGTCTAGCGCTAAAAGGACCGAACAGGGCTGGGAGCTCAATTGCCACAAGCTGTTTGTGCCGGACGCGGACGGGGCAGACCTGGTCCTGGTCGCAGCGGGCATGGACGAGGGCGCCGGCCTGTTCGTTGTCGACGGTGTCGATCTCGAGCTTCGCCATATGCGAACGGTCGACGCCACTCGCCAACTCTACGAGCTTTCGTGCACGGGCCTGCGTCTTGGCCCCGACCGTATCCTCGGTGGCGGTCCGTTCGACGTGGCCCGGGCCGGGGCCTTACCGGACGGTGCGCGTGTGGCGCTTGCCGCCGAGCTTTGCGGGCATGCACGAGCGGCCTTGGCAATGAGCCTGGAACATGTCGCTGTGCGCGAACAGTTCGGCCGGCCGGTAGGTAGCTTTCAGGCCATACAGCACAAATGCGCCGACATGCAGGTTGCCGTGGAGAACACCCGTTCGCTGGTCTACTACGCGGCTTGGGCGCTCGACCAAGGTCTAGACGACGCGTCCCGGGCGGCGGCCATGGCCAAGGCCTATGCCAGCGACCACTGCCCGGCTGTGGTCGAACAGGCCGTGCAGGTACACGGCGGCATGGGCTTTACCCAGGAGCACGACCTCCATCTGTTCCTCAAGCGCGCCAAGGCCACGGAAACGACCTTCGGTGACGGCGCCGCCAACCGGGAGAGAATCGCCGGGTTGCTCGGCCTCTAAGTCAGTTCGGTCAGAACAGGGTTCCGACCGCGGTGCCCATGATGGATATCGGGGCTTGGTCCTCGATGGTCTCGGCCGTGCGCCCGAGCGCGCGGACGGCCTCCTCGGTCTCGCGGTACAGGCTGTCGTCGGTGATCAAGCGTCCGAGGGTGCCCTGGCCGGAACGGACCTGCGTGACAATCTCGTCGATGCTCGAGGCGCTGGTCCTGAGCTGCGACATAGTTTCGCGTGCCTCGTCGTAGAGTGCGGTATCGGTCAACAAGCGGCCGAGCGAGCCCTGTCCCTCGGACAAGCGCCGCGAGATGACCTCGAGATGTTCGGCCGCAAGGCTCACGCGGGCGAACGCGTCGGTCATCTCGGTGTAAAGGCGGTCGTCGGTCGACAGCATGCCGAGCGTGCCGGCTCCATCGGCGATACGTCCGGTAATAATCTCCATGCTGACCATGGTGCTTTTGAGCGTTCGCCGGTTCTCTTCAATCATCGCGGTGAGGTTGGTGAGCAGGGCGTCCTGATTTTCGCCAAAGGAGTTGGCGACCTTGCGGATGCTTGCCCCGACCTTCTGCAATTCTTCGAAGGCGCCGGTGAGGCCGCCCAGTTCGGCCCCGGTGAGCACGGTCCCCGGTTGCAGGGGGGGAGACCCGGGGTCGCCTAGCGAAATGGCCACGAAGCGAGTTCCGCTCAAGGCTTGGTAATCGAGATATACCTCGCTGGTGTTGTGGAGCGTGATGCCGGCGTCTATGGCCAGGCGTGCGCGGACCGCCCCCTCGACGAACTCGAGCCCGGAGACGGTACCGGCCGGTATTCCACCCACACGAACCTCGGAACCGGCGCTCAGGCCATGGACGTCCTCGAAATCGACAAGGACCTCGTAGCGGTCCTCGAGGAGCCGCACCTCGCCGGTCATGACCATGGCCGCAAAGAGAACGACCAGTCCGCCTATGAAAAAGAGCCCTACTCGTTGTTCGTTGGACATCAAACTCCCATTATAGCCTAGAATTCGGCTGCCTTTACAAAGCGGTGGGTACGCTGGTTTTGGCTGCTGCGAATCTGCTCGGGGGTTCCGACCTCGGCGATGACCCCCTCGGCAAGAAGCGCTATGCGGTCGGCCACGGCATATGCGAGCCCGAGTTCGTGGCTGACCAGGACCTGGGTGATGCCGCTGGTCTCGTGGATGGAGTTAATCAGGCCGGCCATCTGCTCGGTCAAGATGGGGTCGAGCTCGGCCGTCGGCTCATCGTAGAGGACCAGTTCGGGTTCCACGGCCAGGGCCCGGGCGATGGCGACTCGCTTCTTCATACCGCCGCTCAGTTCGGAGGGCAGCTTGTCACGGGCGTCGAGCATCTCGACCTGGAGCAGGGCGCGGTTGCACACCGCCGCGGCCTCGGCAGGTGAATGGGTGCGGTGCTCGCGCATCCGCAACATCACATTGTCCGCGACCGAAAGTGAGCCCAGCAAGGCCGAGGACTGGAAGACCATCGAGGTGTGGAAGGGCTTGTCTTCGGGTGCGGTGCTGACGTAGTCGCCTATGTCTATGCCACCGACCTCGAGCGTTCCGGTAGCGGCCGATTCAAGTCCGGCCATCAGGCGCAGGAGCACGCTCTTGCCCTCGCCGCTACCACCGATAATGACCATCGTTTCGCCCGGCAGCACGTCGAGGTCGAGACCGTGAATCACCTCGTGGCCATCGTAGCCGTGGTGCACGCCCGCCACATGGACGCCGACGCCGCGCTGTTGTTGTCTATCGCTCATTGAACAAGCAGGGCCGCGCGCACGATGAAGTAGTCCAAGACGATTATCATGACGAAGCCCCAGACCACCGCCGAGGTGGTCTGGGTCGCGACCTGCTCTGTTCCACCTCGGGTGCGCAGTCCAAAAGTGCAGCTGATAATCGCTATCGCCAGTCCGAAGACCAGGCCTTTGACCATGCCGACGATGATGTCGCTCAGGGTGAGCCAGGTCGTCAGATTGTCCCAGAACTGGAAGGCGGAGATGGTGATTGACGGGTCGATGCTGACCGCGACCACGCCGCCGAGTATCCCGACGGCATCGGCGTACAGGACCAGGACCGGAACGGCCAGGGTCATGGCCACCGTGCGCGGTGTTACCAGGTAGGCCACGGGGTCGATGTCCATCGTACGAAGAGCGTTTATCTCGTCGTATATCGACATCGAGCCCAACTGGGCGGTTATGGCCGAGCCGACACGGCCCGCGACCAAGAAGGCTATCATCACCGGCCCAAGCTCCTTGGTCATGGCCAGGCCGACCACCGAACCGAGGATCTCTTGGGAATAGTTCGATAGTTGGTCGGCGGTTTGAATGACCAACACCATCCCGATGAAGAAGGACACCAGGAAGCCGATGGGGAGGGTGTCGTTACCGATGCGGACGAGTTCGGTGAAGATTTTGTCGCGGTCTCGCCATAGACGCCGTGGCGAGGTCCACATCGCGCCGACCAGCGAGACCGCGGCACCCAGTATCTCCAGGTTCATGAGCAGGGTGGTGCCGAGGCGGTCCAGCCAACCCTTGCTGTGCGTGTCTGACGACGACATCGTGCGTTCTCCGGCTAGAGGTCGAAGGCTAGGGGTCCTTGCCACCCATCGGCGCCGTACCCGGCCAGGCCCCAAAGCAGGTTCCATTCGGTGGGTGCTTCGGCAGAGGGGCGGTTCCAGGCCAGAACGCGCCAGAGTGGTGAATAGAGCGTGTCCAAGTGCGGGTTGGCCGGCAATAGCGCGTCGAGAAGTGCCGGAGCCTGCCCCCGGCGAACCCCATCGGACTCGACCTCGCGCATCACGCCGAACACGGTGCGCGTCCGACGTATATGCACACCGTCGCCTTCGGCCGGTCCTATCCGTTCCTCGATGTCACGTGCGAGCATGAGAAGACCGGTCAGTGAGTGCCGCCGGTAACCGGGCTGGTCCCAACTACGCCAGCGTACCAGCGGCCAGGCATAGAAACTTCTCTGGCGTCCCTCCCGGCGGGCGGTCTGCCAGAGCGGGAACAGGCGGGCGGTAAGCATCTCGCCGGTCTCCAGGTCGTGCTGTGTCATAAAGAGCGGCCACAGGGCCGCGGTTGTACGCAGGCCCGCGCGCTTGTCCTCTGTGGTGGAAAAGAAGGGGATGAACAGGGGGTTGAGATAGGCGCGGTGGCGTAGGTCGGGAGAATCAAGCCGTGCATGCAGGGGGTAGTATAGACGCTGGCTGGTCAATCTTCCCGCGTCGTCCCAGGTGTCGCGCGAAACATACAAGGGCCATGCCAGGTAGCGGCTTCGCTCGCGTCCGGCCACGTCGGTGAAACCGGCCACCGGCCAAAGCCTGAACCCGCGTGCTCCGGGCCCGCTTACCATCGAGACAAAGGGGAACGGCAGCCAACGCCTGGTCTCCTGGTCGCGGGTGGCCTCGACGTAGAGCGGGAACATGACCGAGCGGATGCGGTCTATGCCGAAACTGCCCCGGATATCGACGTAGAGTGGGAACACCGAGAGCCGGGCCCGGTCATTGCCGCGCTTGCCGTAATAGATGAGAGGACGGATCTGGAAGCGGTGAAAGGAATCGGGGCCGTTCTGGTTGCCTGCAACAGCGCGGCGGTCGTTGACGATCAGACCGGCAAGGCTGAGCCGGGTACGCTGGAAGCCGCGTTCGTAGCTAAGCAAGGGGTAGACCAGATCAAATCCGCTTCCCTCGCGACCGTGGACCCGGGACATTATCGGGCGAAGCGCCCAAGCACGCCGGCCGGGACTCCTCTGATAGCTGAACAATGGGCCGAGCAGGTCGAGCTGGAAGGCGCCGGTCTCGGGGTTGGAACGGTAGTTGATCAGCGGCCATAGCCTGAGCTCTGAGGCCGGGGACGGCTGGGGAAGCGCAAGCACGAGGGCCAGTGCGGCCGACAAGGCGAGCACGCCGGACAGACCGGGCCGTCTCGGGCTGCGGGCCAGCAAGGGCCTCGGCTCAGTGCTCAATGCTTATCCGTGCCAGGTCGCGCGCGCGGATCTGGAAAAGGCCCGCATTGGTGGTTCCATAGAAGGACATCGAATCGCGTATCAATAGGGTGACCGCCTTACCGTCGGTCAGGGTGACCCTTGCCGCTACAAAATCGCCCGGGTCGTCGGTAATGTCGATGGTCGATATCGTCGCGAAGGGTACGCTCAGGTCGCCACGCCCGAGGCGCCCGACCAGGACCACCGCTCCCGATACGTTCATTCCCGACACGTTCATGGAGGCTCCATCGGCGTCGGTCAGGATGGCGCTGTGTTGCTCGGCGGGGTTGGTCACGCTTTCCACGCCCGAGTCACCACCGAGCCCCACCAATATCATCCATAGTGGAAGGGCCAGCAGCCCGGTCGCGACCCGTAACGACCCCTTGGTTGTCAGTTTCCTCATCATGTCTCCTCCGCTGCGGCGATTCGGACATGATACGTGTTTAGCGGTCAAGTCGTCAAAGCCGGCCACGTTTACATTGTGGCAACGGGCGGTTACAAGTCCGCGGTTCACGGAGGAGCACATGTCGGAAGACAAGATTGAATCTTCGCTCAAAGAAGACCGCCTGTTCGAGCCGCCGGCCGATTTCGCCGCCGCCGCGCACATAAAGAGCCGCGAGGACTACGACGAGATACGCCGTCGCGCGCTCGAGGACCCGGAGGCCTTCTGGGCCGGTATCGCGGGCGAGCTGACATGGTTCAAGGGCTGGGACCGCGTGCTCGAATGGGAGGAACCTTTTGCAAAGTGGTTCGTAGGTGCCACCACTAATCTTTCTTACAACTGCCTCGACCGGCATCTGGACAGCGGTGGCGATAAAATAGCCATCCGCTGGGAGGGCGAGCCCGGGGACCGCCGCGATATCAGCTACCGCGAACTTCACGCCGAGGTCTGCCGGTTCGCCGGGGCCTTGCGACGGCTCGGCGTGGAAAAGGGCGACCGTGTGGCCCTTTACATGCCGATGGTCCCCGAACTGCCGGTAGCCATGCTCGCCTGCGCGCGCATCGGAGCCACCCATTCTATCGTTTTCGGGGGTTTTTCAGCCGACGCGCTTCGCGACCGTATAAACGACGCCGAGGCCAAGGCCGTGGTGACCGCCGACGGCGGTTACCGGCGCGGATCGGTTCTGGCGCTAAAGGACATCGTTGACGAGGCGGTCGCGCAGACCCCATCGGTCGAAAAGGTCGTGGTCGTAAAACGCTGCGGCCAGGAGGTGGCCTGGACCGAGGGGCGCGATGTCTGGTGGGACGACGCCATCGACGGCGCTGAACCAGTCACCGAGGCCCCCGAGCTCGATGCCGAACATCCCTTGTTCGTATTGTACACATCGGGGACCACCGGGAAGCCCAAGGGGGTCGTTCACACCACCGGAGGCTATATGACCCAGGCCTACATCACGGCCAAGTGGGTCTTCGATCTACGTCCCGAGGATATCTACTGGTGCACGGCCGACATCGGCTGGGTCACCGGCCACAGTTACATCGTCTACGGCCCCCTGATGAACCACGCCACCAGCGTCATGTACGAGGGCACGCCCAACACTCCGGGCTTCGACCGGTTCTGGAAGATAGTAGAGGAGCACAAGGTCTCCATCCTCTACACCGCGCCTACCGCGATTCGCACCTTTATGAAGTGGGGCGACGAGCATCCGGCCGCACACGACCTGAGTTCCCTGCGATTGCTGGGCACGGTCGGCGAACCCATCAATCCCGCGGCCTGGATGTGGTACCGCCGTGTCATCGGCCAGGACCGCTGCCCGATAGTGGATACCTGGTGGCAGACCGAAACCGGAGCGATGATGATAACGCCCGTGCCCGGCGCCGTGGCCACCAAGCCGGGTTCGGCCACCTTGCCCTTTCCCGGAATGGACATCGAGGTGGTCGATAAGGACGGCAATCCCACGGCCGATAACGAGGGCGGCCTGCTGGTCATCCGCAAGCCCTGGCCGGCCATGTTGCGTACCATCTTCCGCGACCCCGACCGCTACGTGGAACAATACTGGAGCCGTATGCCGGGCTTCTACTTTGCCGGCGACGGCGCCCGCCGCGACGAGGACGGGTATCTGTGGATTATGGGCCGGATAGACGACGTGATGAACGTCTCGGGGCACAGGCTCGGCACCATGGAGGTGGAAAGCGCGCTGGTAAGCCACGAGGCGGTCACCGAGGCTGCCGTGGTCGGCCGCCCCGACGACATCAAGGGACAGGCCGTGGCCGCCTTCGTCACCGTCGGTCCCGGATTCGAGGCCGACGATGAGCTTCGCCAGGCATTGCGCCAACACGTGGCCAGCGAGATAGGGGCGTTTGCCCGTCCCGACGACCTGCGCTTTACCGACGCGCTGCCCAAGACCAGGAGCGGCAAGATAATGCGGCGCTTGTTGCGCGACATAGCCTCGGGTGCTGATAAGGTCGGCGATACGAGCACACTCGAGGATTATTCGGTACTGGCCAGCCTGCGTGCCGAAGAGGAATAGCGTAGCACCAACCACCGCGATGGCACTGGCCTTCTACAACACGAGAACGCGTCGCCGCGAGACTTTCGAGCCGCTCGAGGAGGGCAAGGTCTCCATCTATGTGTGCGGGGTCACCGTCTACGACCGTTGCCACGTCGGGCACGCCCGTTCGCTAATCTTTTTTGACGCGGTGGTCCGTTATCTCCGGTGGCGCGGTTACCAGGTGCACTTCGTCCGCAACGTGACCGACATAGATGACAAGATTATTGCCCGTGCCGCCGCCGACGGCATCGACTGGAAGGACCTGGCCGGGCGTTACACCGAATCGATGCATGCCGACCTCGAGGCGCTCGGTTGTGTGATGCCCGACATTGAGCCGCGGGCCACCGACCACATCGATGAGATGTTGGAACTGATAGGACAGCTCGAGGCCAAGGGGCTGGCTTACAAGGCAGGCCCGGGCGACGTGTTCTTTTCGGTGGGCGAATACAAGGCCTACGGGAAGCTCTCGGGCCGCAATATCGAGGACCTTTTGGCCGGTGCCCGGGTCGAGGTGGACCCGCGCAAGAAGAACCCGATGGATTTCGCGCTTTGGAAGGCCTCGGGCGAAGGAGAGCCGAGCTGGCCCAGTCCCTGGGGGGCGGGACGGCCCGGTTGGCATCTGGAGTGCTCGGCCATGAGCACCAAATACCTCGGCCAGCCCTTCGACATCCACGGTGGTGGGGAGGACCTGGTCTTCCCGCATCACGAAAACGAACTGGCACAATCCTCGGGTGCCAACGACGGGGAGTTCGTGCGTTACTGGATGCATCACGCCTTTGTCCGGCTCGACCAAGAGAAGATGTCTAAATCGCTGGGCAACGTGTTTGCCATCGAGGACCTTCTGGCCGAGGTCGAGGCCGAGGGTCTGCGTCTAAATCTACTTTCGACCCACTATCGCTCGCCGCTCGATTTCAGCCCCGTGGCCATCGCCGAATCGACCAAGGCGCTTGTCAGAGCATACGAGACCATCGCGCGCGCCGAGGATGCGGGCCTACGAGCCGCTGAGATAGGCCCCGACGACGAACGCAGCCGGGCCCTGACAGAGGCCATGGACGATGACCTCAACACCGCGCGCGCCGTGGCCGTCTCCTTTGACGCGGTCCGCGAGCTCAACCGCGCTCTCGACGCCGGCCAGACCGACGCCGCTACCGATGCTTTGGCCCTGCTAAAGGCCAGCGGGCGGGCTGTCGGCCTGTTCATGCAGCCGGCCGCCGAGTTCCTTGCCCGCAGGCGGGAACGGCAGGCCAGTTCGAGCGGTGTCGATGCCCAAGAGATAGAGACGCTAATCGCCCAGAGGAACGACGCTCGCACGAACCGTGATTTCGCCACCGCCGACCGCATCCGTGACGAACTGGACAGCCGGGGAATAGCGCTCAAAGACGGCGCTGGCGGAACGACCTGGACCCTGGAGCGCTGACCGGAAAGGACCGATGGACAGACGCCACGTACACAGCCGCACCATCGATATCGACGCCACGGCCAGTTCCGACGGCGGCGTGGCCGTAGAGGCCAAGCTCTGTGATATCCGGCGTATCTCCTTCATGGGCCTGATGGGCGGCCAGACGATCAAGCCCGGCCTCATCCATGATGTCGAGTTGGACATGGAACTCGACCCCACCCAGACGGTCACGGCCAGCGAGTTCAAGATGCACACCATGCCCTTTAAGGACCGTGCCGAGACCGAGGGCATGATATGCTCGGACATTGAACCGGCCTTTGCCGATTTGCGTGGCGTTACCTACAAGGGCGCCTACACGACCTCGGTGCTGAAGGCCGTTGGCGGGCCACGTGGTTGCTTTCATGGGCAATCGCTTGCCATCGGTGCCGGCCCGGTCATCGAACAGGCCTTCGAACGTTTGCCCGGGCATGAGGGCATGAGCATCGGGCGTCATATCCTGATTGATTCCTACAACTACGGTGACAATGGCGTGAGCATGACCGGCGTGCTGATGGACAGCTTGGTCCCGCTCGACCTAAGTGGCGGACCAATCGGCGATGTGCTGTGCGAGATTGACCTTGAGATAGCCTTGGAGGTTCCCGGAATGGTCTATTCGCAAGTGGGTGCCAGCCGCGCCGACGGGGGTTCGCGCCGCACCCTCGAGGAGGCCGAAGGGCTAAAGGGCCTAAAGATGGGTCCTGGAATATTCGCCGAGGCCAGAAGCAGGCTGACCGGTGGGGACGGGGGCCTGTTCGAGCTGCTCAGCATGATGATTCCGGTCACCACTCAGGCTGCCATCACTCAGATGCGCAGAACGGGCAAGGCCATCCCCGGCCGTGGCCGTTCGATGGCCCAAATAGACTCTTGCCATATGTGGGCCGCTGACGGGCCGCTTGACCGGCGCGTGCAACAGGTGGTCAAAGAGAGGTTTGGCAAGGAAGACGGGCGTGCTAAATAGGCATGAGCGTCGGCCGCCGACGGAATGGGCCTGGCCCAAAAAGGAGTTGAACGACAGATGCCAAGAACCCTGGTTGCCATAATAGTGACAGGAGCGTTGGCGATTTCGGCAGCCGGCTGTGCCAAGGGCTGCCAGAAGGCCGACGACAAGAAAGCCCCGACCAAGGCCGAAAGCCCGGCCGAACCCACACCCGCCCCCGATAAGCCCGCGACCTAGGGACCGTCGGGCGTCGTGGCTGA
>JAYGCK010000011.1:0-12366 GCA_046583395.1 Deltaproteobacteria bacterium | reverse complement strand
CGCAGACCTGAGCAACCCAAATAATATCGGCCGGACCCAGTCGCTGTTCAGCGGTTCCTACAGTCTCGGGATTGCCAGCTGCGCCTTTTTCTTCGGCAGCGTCGCCGAACGTTACGGATACACCGCGATGTTCCTGAGCGTGCTGGTCATCACCTGCCTGGGTCTGGCTATCTTCGTGGCCGGACCACGCGAGATAGACCTCGACCCGACCTAACCGAGGAACTCCTCTGCATCGCCCGCCGTCAGCGAGAAGGTGAGCAACCGGCCCTTGCGGTACACGTAAAATTCCAAGCTGTCGCCCGGCTTATGCGCCCATATCCTTTTGTAAAGGTCGGTGTGGCAGGAAATCTCGGAACCATCGATACGGAGTATGACGTCTTCAGCCCGCAGGCCGCCGGCGTCACCGGGACTCCCCGGTATCAAGCGAACGACCGTGGCACCTTCTTCGGGCGCAGCACAGAACAGGCCGAGCCAGGCCCGCCTCGGCCTGGTCACGCGCTGCCCGTGGGTGAGCAGCTCTTCGGCATGGTCGTAGTAGTTCTCCGAAGGTATCGCCAAAATGCTGCGCCCCAGCATGCCCATGTTGAGCGAAACGATACCGACCATGCGCGCCTTTGCGTCACATAGCGGCCCACCCCCCGGCCCCGGGTTGGTGCCGGTGGCCCAAAGCGCACGTTCGAGTCTGTATTCCCAGTTGGCCTCGAAGGCCTCCAAGGAGGTGACCGAGCCCCAAGCGCTGCGCCGGTCACCAGCGCCGGCGCTGGCCACGGTCATCACGTCGTCACCGATTTCGATGTCGGTCGAGCTTCCGGACTCGATTGCCGGCAACGAGGACGCGCCCGACCGGATTACCGCCACGCCGGTCGTAAAATCCTGAGCCGCCACCCGACCCTCGTAGCGGTTCCCACCGACGTCGACCACGGTCACCGGACCGGCGCCAAGCGCAACATAGTTGACGGTCAGTATCACTCCGTCGGGCGCCACCACGGTACCCGACCCGATTCTTTGGGTTCCCAGTATGGCGGCCGAAGGGTGGGAGGCCGGAACCTCGGCCGTTATGGTGACGGTCGAGGCGGCGACCCTATGCAACAGTGCTAGCGACGCGTCCAAGCGGCCAAGGTAGTTGCCCTCCTATATAGGAGCAAGCAGCCCACGCCGTCGTTTGACCGCGCGACCCCGCATACTTACGAGTCGGGTCCGCTGTGTCCGAAACGCGAACGAGCGATAGGAGCGAGACAAGCGTGACGAACGCAACACGCGCGACTTGGGATTTCTTCGCGCAACACGCCGGGCGTGGTCTGTCCTTCTTCCTCGACCGCGCCGATGGGCGGCGCCCCTCGTTCGCCGGCTCCGGTCCGGTCCGGCGTCTGGTGGTCACCGGTAACGGCCAAGCGCTCATAGAGACCGGCGGTCGTTGGGAACCCGCCGGTGGCGACCCTATCGATGCCATCGCCCAGTTCGTCGGCGAGTCGGAGGCCAAGGCGGGCGGGCTCCCCGAAGGGATGGCCGAGACCACGGCGGTTCCTCGTACCGTCGGCTATCTGTCATACGAACTCGGAGCGGCCATCGAGGGGGTAGTGCCGGCCGGACCCGAACCGACCGGGGCGCCGCTGGCGTTGCTGTCGACCTATGACCGGGTCGATGGTTGGGACCCGGTCTCCGGGCAACGCTTCAGTCTCGACTTCAGCGGCGGCAAAAAGCTTCCTCCGTGTTCGGCCGAACTCCCCCTGCTGCCCCACAGCGGCGGCGGCAACGAACGCCGAACCTATGACGCCGGGTTCACGCGGCTCAAAGGGGCAATTGAGGCAGGCGAGATATATCAGGCCAACCTTGCCCGCCACATGTCGTTCGCACTCGAAGAGGAGCCGGCCCAGCTTTATGCCCGGCTGCGGGACAACCAACCGGTCCCGCAGGGCGCCTACCTCGACTGCGGGCGGCTACAGATATTGAGCAACTCGCCCGAATGTTTCCTGCTGGTCGAGGACGCAACGATACGAAGCTTCCCTATAAAGGGCACCCGCGCGCGCGCGGCCGACCCGGCCGACGATTTCGAACAGGTGCGCCGCCTGACGACGGACCCAAAGGAACTGGCCGAACACATCATGATTGTCGACCTGGAGCGCAACGACCTCGGCCGGGTGTGCGAGACCGGCAGCGTGGAGGTCGCAGAGTCCACGGCCCTGCGTTCGTTCCGAACGGTCCACCATCTGGTATCCGAGGTCCGCGGCAAATTGCGGCCAGAGACCGGACTGGCAGAGGTGCTGCGCGCGACCTTCCCGGGCGGCTCGATTACCGGGGCTCCAAAGATCAGCTCGATGAAACTTATCTCGGAGGTCGAACCCTCGGCCCGCGGCGTGTACACGGGCGCCATAGGATGCTTCAACGGGCCTTCGGCCTACGAACTCAACATCGCCATCCGCACCGCGGTAGCGGTGGACGGACGGATACACTACTTCGCCGGCGGCGGTATCGTGGCCGATTCGGAGCTCGAGGCGGAGTACGAGGAAACGGTGACCAAGTCGCGCGCCTTTCTCGATACACTGCTCCAGGCAAACGCCCCGGATAAGGCTGTAGCCAACTAAGACCATGGCCACCGACCACTGCTTCCTCAACGGACGTTACCTCAGAACCCGCGACGCACGTGTGAGCGCGCTCGACCGCGGGTTGTTGTTCGGTGAGGGTCTGTTCGAGACCTGGCGTACCTACCGTGGCAAACCCTTCGCTTTGCGGGAACATCTGGCGCGAATGTCACGCTCGGCCGACAAGCTCGGGATCGACTTCGACCCGGACGAACCCTGGGGCACGCGCACCGTACGGCTCGCACGCCTGTGTGGGTTGGGAACGACGGGCGGTGCTTTGCGCCTGACCATCACCCGCGGTTCGGGCCCTATCAGTTTGGTCGCGACACAGACGGTTCGGCCCACCAAACTGATGCTGTTCAGGCCGCTAGAGCCGGGCCTTGCCAAGGCCCGGCGCAACGGGGTCGCGGTGCATCTTGCGGATTTCGGACACGGCGTGTTCCCGGCCATGCGGCAGACCAAATCGGTGAACTATCTTCCCGCAGTGCTTGCTCGCGGCGAGGCACGCAAGCGAGGATGCTTCGAGTCGCTCTACCGGCTCTCCGACAAGACCGTGCTCGAAGGGACCACCAGCAATTTCTTCATCATCAGGCACGGGCGCCTGCTCACGCCACCGGTGGCGGCCGGAATAATCCCCGGAGTTACCCGTGCACTGGTCATACGAATCGCACGCCGGTTCGTCGAGGTCATCGAACGGCGCGTTACCGAGAACGATCTGTTGACGGCCGACGAGATGTTCATAACCTCGTCGACCATCGAGATCGTGCCCGTGACCAAGGTCGGCCGGCGGCGGGTGGGCCGGGGCGAGCCTGGACCGGTGACGGCCGAACTCCAGGCCCGCTACCGTTCCCTTGTGGCCAGACGCATGGGGATGGCCGCCGGCGAACTCGGCGAATGAACGCTCAGAAAAGCAGCAGGGAAAGGATCGAATAGACGAAGGTCCCAAGCACCAGGGCCCACAGAGTATCGGTCTTGAGACCCGGACGGGGAGAGGCAAACTCGAAGGTCCACACACCAATCACCAACGGCACCATCAGCGCCATCACCGCCCAGGGTATGGCTTCCCGCTCTGGGTCGGCGGCTATTGCCGCCGGTGGTGCCAGCCGCCATTCGACGATGAGCACGGCTGCGATCAGCGCGGCGACGCGAAGCAAACGCGAACCCATGCCCGGCTATCCCCCGGCGCTGGCCTGCAACTCGGTGGCGGCCGCAGCCTGGCGCGCCCAGGAATCGGCTTCGAGGATGTCGGACAGCCCGTCATAGGGCCGGGGATGGTGCGCGGCCATGGCCGAGGCGACGGTGTCGGCGATTGCGGTGAACCCGGTCTGACCGGCCAAGAAGCGGCTGACCGCGACCTCGTTGGCAGCATTGGCCACCGCGGGCATGGTACCGCCGGCCTCTAGGGCCTTGTAGGCCAGGCCGAGACAGGGAAAGCGTTCGTGGTCGGGGGCCATGAAGGTCAGCTTGCCCGCCGCGCTCAGGTCGAGTCGTTCTATATGGCCGAGGTCGAGCAGGTCGGGGTAGGCAAGAGCGTGCGCGATCGGGATGGTCATGTCGGGCACCGCCATTATCGCCACCGTCGTACCGTCTATGTACTCGACCATAGAATGGACCACGCTCTGTGGATGCACGACGACCTCAATCTCCCCGGGTTCGACCTCGAAGAGCCAGCGAGCCTCGATGACTTCGAGCCCCTTGTTCATCAAAGTGGCCGAATCGATGCTGATTTTCTCGCCCATGTCCCAGGTCGGGTGTGCCAAAGCCTCCTTGCGGCCGACGACCTCGAGTTCCTCAGCGCTCTTACCCAGGAAGGGGCCTCCGGAAGCCGTTAGCACGATACGTCGCAGGCGTTCGCGCTCGCGCCCCTGCATGGCCTGGAAGATCGCGTTGTGTTCACTGTCCACCGGTATGATGCGAGCACCGCTCAGCGCGGCCCGCCGGCGGACCAGCTCGCCGGCAATCACCATCACCTCTTTGTTGGCCAGGGCAATATCGATACCGGCGTCGATAGCCGCCAGCACCGGTTCCAACCCGACCGCACCGACCAGACCTGCGACCACCATGTCGCTGCCCTCGGCCGTGGCCACCTCGACAAGGCCCTGAGGCCCATGAACGACGCGAGGACCGCCCGCCCCAAGCCTGGACGCCAAACGCTCGGCATCCGCAGGGTCGGCTACCGAGACCAAACACGGCTTGAACCGCTCTATCTGCTCGGTCAGCAGTTCGACCCGGCGGCCTGCGGCAAGAGCAGTGACCGAGAAACGGTCGCCGAAACGTGCGACCAGCTCGAGCGTGGTCGTACCTATGGAACCCGTCGAACCCAGTATGGCCAAGGACTTGGTCATAAGGCAGGGATAGTACCCCGGACCGCCTTCGTAAATACAACAGCGCTGGTTGACAGCCTGCCGAAGCGGTCCTACCGTCGGCCGGCCTTGCCCGCCCGCTCGCTCCATAGTTCGGCCCTTGTCGTGGTCCTTGTCGTGGCCGCTGCCGGTGCTTGGCCTAACACCGTGGTCGCCGGCGAGCTGCGCTCGCGGCTGCGCCCGATCATCATCGTCCCAGCGGCCGGAACCCCAGGCCCTTCGACCGCTGAACCGGGGGCTTCGGTATCCGTGGTTGCGGCAGCCACCGCTTGGCGCGGCTCCCGCGGGTTGGCCGAACTACTCGGCCACATCACCGGCGTGCATCTCCGGCGCATGGGCGGGCGCGAGGATTCCGCGAGCCTGGTCGTACGCGGTGCGGGCGCCGGCCGCGTCAAGGTCATGATAGACGGGGTCTCGCTGAGCAGGGCCGACCAAACCACGGTCAACCTTGCAGACATTCCCGTCGACAACATCGAGCGTATCGAGGTCTACAAAGGCTTCATGCCGTCGGCCTTTGCGGCGGCCGGTGCCGAAAGCGCCGTTAACATCATTACCCGCACTGGTGACCACGGGCCGCGGGTATCGATTACCACGGGCTCATTCGGCACCCAGCGCATATATGCCGCCGGCACCGGTCGGCTGGCCGGCGGGCGGCTGCAGGCCGGGCTCGGGCTGCGCACGACCGACGGTGATTTCCGTTACACCGACGACAACGGGACCGAGGCCTTTACCGGTGACGACAGCCGGCGCAGGCGTGATAACAACGACCGTTCATCGCTAGACCTAACGGCGACCTGGCAGGCCGAACGCAGGGACGGCTCCAAGCTCACCCTTCGCGAGAACCTGTTCCACAAGGACGAAGGTCTGCCCGGGCTTGGCTCGAACGAGTCGGCGCGCGCGCGGGTGCGCATGACCCGCAACATCGCCTCACTGGCCTGGGAATCGCCCGGCGGCCGGCACCGCACCGAACTTGGCATGACTCTCAGGCGCCAGAGGCTGTCCGACCCCAAGAGCGCCGGTGACGGTAGCGCCGGTATCGGCCTGCCCTTCGACCTAGAGGTCGATACAGCGGTGGCGGCCGACGCGAGCACGCATTGGCGCCGTACGGTCGGTACCGCGCAACTGGTCGAGCTGGGGCTGGCCGCGGCCTTCGAGCGTTTCCAAAGCCGTTATCCGGGGGCGAGCGGGGGGGGCGGTGCCCAGCAACGGCTGCGCGGCTCGCTGGTGCTCTCCGACGAGGTCGCCCTGCCCGCACGAGGCCTCGACCTTGTCGCGCAGTTGCGCCACGAGACCCTGTGGAATCGTTTCGACGGCCAGGCTCTGTTGCCGTCGGTCGCCGGCAGCGACGTGCCGTCGGCACGCAACAGCTCGACCGACCTTCGCTTGGGTCTCAGCTGGCAGGCCGCCGCTCCCGTTACGGTCAGAGCCGGAGTGGCGACCTATTTCCGTCCGCCTGCGTTCTCCGAACTGTTTGGCAACGACGGCTTCTCGGTGGCCAACCCCGAACTGGCTCCCGAGACTGGCAACACCCGTGACATCGGCCTGGTCGCCGAACTCGACCCCGGCTGGCCGCGCTGGCCGGCCCTGTCAAACCTGCTCGGACCAGCGCGCCTGGAATGGGCCTACTTCGACAACGACGCCGACGACATGATCCTTTTCGTCCAGACCGGTGCCAGGGTGGCCAAACCGCTCAACGTGGGCCGGGCCCGCTCGCGCGGCCACGAGTTCGACCTGAGCCTGGGCATGGGCCGGGCCGCGGGCCTGACATTGGCCTACACGGTGCAGACCGCGACCAACCTCAGTCCCTACCCGGACTACCACAACAAGGAACTGCCCGGACGTCCGGCCCAGGAGCTACACGCCACCTTCACCTATGGCCGGCCCGGCTGGAACGCGGCATGGACGCTGACCCACCGGACCGCCTTCTACCTCGACCAGGCCAACAACCCGGTCCGCCGCGTACCCGCGCACTCCATACACGGCTTGCGGCTGGGCCTGGCCTCACCGGCCAAGGGCACGCGGCTGGACCTCGAACTGGACAACCTCGGCAACGAACAGTATGCCGACGAGTACGGTTTCCCCGTGCCCGGACGAGCCATCTATATGACCATCAGCGTGGACAGCCCCGCACGACCATGACCACCGCAGCGGCACCCCGCCCACGCTCATCCCCGCGTCCGCGGCCGGCCTTGGCGGTGCCCCTGGCCCTTGTTCTGTCATTTTTGTTTTGCGGCCGGGCGACCGCTCTGTGCGGCGACATCAGCGGCGACGGGTATATAAAGGTCAGCGATGCGCTGTCCGTCCTCAAGGCCGCCGTCTTCAAGTACGACTACGACGCGGCCTACGACCTGGACGCCGGCCAGGGAAGCGACGGAAAGATCACGGTGACCGACGCATTGCTGGTGCTCAAGGCCGCGGTCAAGATAGCCGACCCAAGCTGTGCGGCAGCGACCGAAACGCTGACCGTGGCCACGACCGCCTCTTGCGATTTCGCCACCGGCGGGGTGGGAACCTTCGCACTCGACCCACCGGCCGCGTCCTCGCACGCGCTCGGCACGGTCTCAGCCGACGCCGTGGTCAGGACCGCGGCCGGAAGGGTATTCGTCCTTAACCGTTACGGCGCCGACAACGTACAAGAACTCGACTCCGATGCCGGGATGGCAACGCTCTGGCAGTGCAGCGTCGGCAACGGCAGCAACCCACACGACATCGTCATCGTCTCCGAAGACCTCGGCTACGTCAGCCTTTACGATTCCAAGGACCTCGCGATTATCGACCCCTCGCCATCGTCGGACTGTTCGGACTTCGTACAAGGCACCCTCGACCTTTCCGACTACGCCGACGCCGACGGTTTTCCGGAAATGGACCAAATGCTGCTCGTCGGCGACACCCTGCTGGTCGTGCTACAAAGACTGGACCGCGGTTCGATGTTCGCTCCTGCGTCCAACGGTGCGCTGGTGGCGATCGATACCGCGACCTCGACCGTCACCGCATCGCTCGAACTTTCCATCACCAACCCCTACGCCGAGACCAAGGGCCTGGTCTACGATGAGGCGACCGGCCTGGTGTACCTGGCCGGACCCGGCACCTTCTTCAGCGACCTCGACGATGGCGGCATAGAAGCGGTAGCGGTCGATGGCCTGGTATCTCAGGGCGTCCTGATGAACGGCACGGCACTGGGCGGTGACCTTACCGACCTCGTGCTGGTCGGCTCATCACGGGCCTATGCGGTGGTGGCCGGTGGTGACTTCGCGAACTCCCTGGTCGAGGTCGACCTGAACAAAGGCGAGGTTTCGGCGACCCTGGCCACCAGCGACTACCTGTTCTCGGACATAGAGATGACCGAATCCGGACGATTGTGGCTCGCCGACCGCGATTGCAGTGACCCCGGCCTGCGGGTGTTCTCCCTTGCCGACAACGGCGAGACCACGACGGCCCCTCTCTATCCCGGGTTGAGCCCCTTCAGCCTGACCTTCCTCGACTGAACCGGCCGGGCCGGCCGACTGGAAACGCGAACCCCGGCGATATAGTCGCTACGGCGATGGAAAACTTCAGTTACGAGATAAACGACGCGGTCGCCCGGGTGACCTTTGATTCCGGGGCGATGAACACGCTCAAGGCCGACGCAATAACGGAGCTCGGTGAACTGCTGGCCGAACTCGATTCGGCACACGCCGGTGCCCCGCTTGCCGGCGTGATACTCACCGGCAACCGTTACGGCCTCGGTGCCGGCGCCGACATCGGCGAGCTGATGCGCGGCGGACGCAGCGAGCTCGAGGAACTGATCGACCGCGGCCACGAGGTTCTCTCGGCCATAGAGGGCTCTCAGTACCCCTGGATAGCCGTGGTCGACGGTTATGCACTCGGGGGTATCTATGAACTGGCCCTGGCCTGCCGCGGTATCGTGGCCACGCCGAGGTCGACCATCGGGTTTCCCGAGATAAAGCTCAACATCTTCCCCGGCCTTGGCGGCACACAACGCATGCCGCGACGCAGCGGGCTGGTTAACGCCGACGACCCCGCCGGCGATGCCGGCTTTACCGCGGTTCTGACCGGCAAGAACTTCCGTGCGGCGGCTGCGGCCAAGATTAAGATGGTCGACGCGTTGGTGCCCGAAGGAAGCGACGCGGCCGACTTCGCCACCGGCATCCTCAGGAACGACCTCGGCCTGCTCGACCGACCGCGCCCATCCGACCTCGATGCGGCAGAATCGTTGCGTCCGATGGTCGCGGAGCTGGTGGCCAGGGCTACTATGGGGCGTGACAACCCAAGGGCTCCCTGGGTGGCGATGGACGTCATGATAAAGGGCGCCGCGATGCCGCTCGACCACGCCTTGCGCCTGGAGCGCGATGAGTTCCTCGAGGTCGCAAGCTCGGCCGAGGGCAAGGCCGGTATGCGCTTCTTCTTCACGCAGCAGAGCACGGGCAAGCCCCCGGGCAAGCTGGCCGGTAAGGCCAAGGACATAAAGAAGGTGGGGGTCGACGGTGCCGACGGCTACATGGGTAACGCCATAGCCTATCTGGCGCTCGAGGCCGGTTATGAGGTCGTGGCCCATGTGCCCATAGAACGGTTCGCGGCATCGGTTACCGACAAGCTCCGGGCCAAGTACGCGCGGTCGGTGTCCAAGGGCCGCATCTCCGAACAGGAGGTAGAGACCAAGGTCGCCGGCGTGACCGTCGCCACCAAGCTAAGCTCCTTGTTCGATTGCGACCTGGTGGTGGAGGCCCGTGCCGAGGACCGCCAAATCAAATCCGAGTTCTACCGGCAACTGGGCAGCGGCATGCCCAAGGACGCCATTGTGGCCTCGAACTCGAGCTCGATGGGGCCGGCCATGCTCGGGGCCGAGTTCGCGGCCGGCGGCGGCCAGGGTTCACGTTTCGTCAACCTCCACTTCTTCAGCCCGGCCGAGAACCCACGAATGCAGCTGGTCGAGATTGTCAGTACCGATGACACCGACGACGAGGCCGTGGCCAGCGCGCACGCTTTCGTGAAACGCATAGGCAAAACGCCGTTGCTGCTCCACGACGGGTCGGTCGGGTTCCTCGTCAACGCGGGTTTGGCCGCATATTTCGGAGCCGCCGAAACGCTTTACAGGGAAGGCACGCCGGTCGAGGCCATAGACGCTGCGCTACGCGCATCGGTGTTCCCCATGGGACCTTTCGAGCTCGGCGACCAGGCCGGCCTGGACATAGCGGCAGGGCTTGTCGACTCGATAGCGGCCGTTGAACCACCCGAGGTCGAACCGCTGGTCTGGAAGATGCGCGAACTAGGACGGCTCGGGGTAAAGAGCGGCGCCGGCTATTACGACTATAGCGAGGGGCGGGCCACCTCTAGCTGGGAAGGGCTGGCCGGGCTTGCCGGAAAGCGCGGCACCAAGGCAGCCGGTGCCGACGAGATTGTGGCCCGTTGCCTGAGACCTCTCTACGACAAGGCCGCCGAGCTGCTCGACCGCGGTATAGTGTCGGGAGAGGCCGAAGCCGACATGGCCTTCGTGCTCGGCATGGGCTTTGCCATGCACCTGGGCGGACCGCTCTTCTACGGTCGCCAACAGGGTTGGTAGGCGGCGGGAGCCACACCCCGGCCAGCGGTGGTAGACCAAGTTCGACAGGCGCCGGCAGCGGCCCAAGCGGTGATGGTCGCGGTGATTGTCGTCGCGGTGTTCACGGTCTGGCTGGGCAGGCTCGATATCATGGACCCCGACGAGGGGCGCCACTCTGAGATAGCCCGTGAGATGTTGGCCAGCGGCAATTACCTCACGCCCCGGATTCACGGCGAACCCTACTACGATAAACCGGCCCCCTTCTATTGGATGCTGGCCGGTTCCTTCACCGTTCTCGGCCAGAACGCACGCGCAGCCCGGCTGCCCTCGGCCACTGCCGCCCTGGTGACGATAGCGGCCACAGCGGCCATGGCCGGCCTGGCCTACGGTCCCACTGCGGCTCCGCTGGCCGCCCTGCTGCTGGCCACCACCCTGGGTTTCGTCGCCGTGGGCCGCCATACGATAGTCGACATGCCCTTCACCGCCGCGCTTACCGTGGCCGTGCTGTGTCTGTTGCGTTCGGTGCTGGCGGGTTCCTCGCCCTATCCCTTCTATGTCTCCGTGGGTCTGGCCACGGTCATTAAGGGTCCGGCCGCATTGGTCCTGTTGGGGGCACTGGCACTGGTCGGCCTCTTCCTGCCCCACGAGCGACAAGCGCTGCCAGCCCGTCTGAAGAACATGCGGCCTGTTTCCGGGGCAGCCATAGTAGCCGCCTTGGTGGTGCCCTGGTACTTGGCGGCCTGGCTTGCCGACCCCAACTACATCGAGACCTTTCTGATCCACCACAACCTGGCCCGTTACACGGCCGGGGTCAGTTCGACCCACGACCAGCCTTGGTACTACTACGCGGTGGCCTTGCCGCTGTTCGCGCTTCCCTGGTCACCGTTGATGGCGGTTGCCGGTGTCTCGCGGCTCGGCAAACAGGCGCGCACCCGCGCCGACCTACTGCTGGCGGCCTGGGCCTTGCTCGTAATAGCCTTCTTCGCGCCGGCCAGAACTAAACTTGTCACCTACATGATGCCGGCCCTTCCGGCCCTGGCCTGTATGGCCGCGGCCTGGCTTAGCACCGAACGTTCGGGCGATGGTCGCACGCCGGGCCTGCTCGGCGCGGCGGGAACGGCCTGGACGGTGTTCGTCGCGGTCCTTGCGACAGGAGCCACGGGCTGGCTGATACTGGCCGCCGGCCTGTCACCCTGGTTCGCGGCGGTTGCGTTACTTGCAGTCTCTGTCGCCGTTGGAACATGGCGCTGGCAGCACGCCCGAACATACGGCCGCGTGGTCGTTGGCGTGGCGGCGGCCACGCTCTGTCTATTGGCCGTGGTCTACGGCGGGGCTTCATCCTACATCAACCAGGAACGCAGCCTCGAGCCGGCGGGCCGCCTGCTTGCCGAACTCGGCCCCGAGACCCGCGCCTACGCCTACCGTTGCCCCGGTCACTCGCTGGCCTTCTACGCCGGCCGCCCGGTACCGAGCACCGACCAGGCCGGAGAGGCACTGGCGCGGCTCCAAGCGAGCGGGCCGGTGGTGCTGTTCACCAAACAGAAACACCTGGGCGAACTGGACCTCGGGGCCGCAGCGGGAGTTACCCAGCTCTGGCATGGCGGTCGTTCCCGAGTGATGGTCGGTAGACGCTAGGCCGGGGTGGCGGAAAGGGGAGGGAGTCGAACCCTCCGTCGACCGCAAGGGCCGACGTCACGGTTTTGAAGACCGGCCGGGCCACCGGACCCGTTCCCTCTCCGTCTGGCCGGCGCTAGTGCCGTACCTAGCGCCCGTCAGGGGCGCGGGCAAGCCGTCGGTCCTTGAACCAGCCAGGAGCAGGTGCTAGCTCTCGGCCGCACTGGGTGCCGGTTCCCCGTCTATTGGGGCCGCGGGTTGCTTTAAGGGG
>JAYGCK010000106.1:0-6110 GCA_046583395.1 Deltaproteobacteria bacterium | reverse complement strand
TGCTTCCTCACGATCTCCATGAGGAGGTTGCCTGCGAGTGTCTAGCGGCGGGCAAGCACGTTCTCCTAGAGAAGCCGATGGCTACCGACGTTGATGCCTGCGCCCGTATCATGGAGGCCGCGAGTAACGCGGAGGGCGTGTTCATGGTGGCTGAGAACGCCCAGTATTGGCCTGAGGTTGTAAGGGCCAAAGAGCTTTTGGAAGCTGGAGCCATTGGAGAGCTTGTAACGGTACGCGCGAGTGTTAATTCGACCTTTACCAGCGATGACCCCTTCTACGGGGGCGATCGCCCATGGCGGTTCAATAAGTCTGTAGCCGGTGGGGGGGTTGGTCTTGATGTTGGCTCTCACTGGATACGGCCTCTTAGGATGTGGTTGGGAGAGGTAGAGGAGGTAATCGCCCATCTCGGTTATCCGGCCAAGGATATGGAGGGTGAGTCCTTGGTGCGGGCGCTTATGCGGTTCGATGAAGGCAGGGTGGCCACATTCGAGGCAGCTATGTATCCCGACGCCGTTCTCGGGTCTGACACGCTGTTTCGGCTCACTGGCACGGAAGGTGAGATAGTCATCGAATCGACTCTTGGCGGCCGTTTGGTGCTCTACGACAGGGACAACCCCAAGGGCCTTAAGGAAGAGCCGCGGGGATACCTGGCCTCCTACGGCCCCGAGTTTGCCGATTTCGTTAGTGCGGTCCTCCATGGCAGCGAGCTTGTCGCTGGCCCCGAGCAGGCCATTGGCGAGCTTCGTACGGCTCTTGCGATGTATCGCTCGGCCGAGAGCGGGCACTGGGAGAAAGTATGGGACTGAGCTTCGACTTCACTGGCCGCCGCGTACTCGTTACCGGTGGTACCAGTGGGATCGGTCTAGCCGTTGCCCGCCATTTCGCCGACAGTGGTGCTGAGGTGGTGGCCACGGGCACAAAGGATGAAGCGGGTCAGTACGAAGCCGATCTATCTGCCTTCGATTACCGTGCCCTCGAGATCACTGACAGTCCGGGAATCGACAGCTTGGCCGCCTCCTTCGACAGTCTGGATGTGCTCGTCAACAATGCCGGGCGTTCGCTTCCAGGAGGCAGGAGCGAGTACGAACCCGAGGTCTTCGAGGAGGCTTTGGCCATCAATTTGACCGGTGCCTTCCGTCTCTCGATGGCCCTACACGGTGCACTTTCGGCAAGCGCGGCTCCGGGCGGCGCGTCGGTCGTTAACCTTGCCTCGATGGCCTCCTACTTCGGGATCACGATCGTTCCCGGCTACGGCGCAGCCAAGGCTGGTATAGTGCAGATGACCAAGACCCTGGCCGCCGCTTGGGCTGCCGACGCTATCCGCGTGAACGCGGTAGCGCCCGGGCATGTAGTGACCAACATGACCAAGGTTATGGCAGAGAGCGAGGAGATGTCTCGCCCCGCGCTTGAACGCACTCCGATGGGGCGCTGGGGAGAGGCCGGCGAGATTTCCTCGTCCGTGCTGTTCTTAGCCTCTAGCGGAGCTTCCTTCATAACCGGCCAGACGCTGGCCGTCGATGGCGGCTATTCGATCGCATGAGGACCCTCTCCTCCATCATCGGCGTTGCGATCGTCCTGGTAGCAGCGACCTGTCCGGTTCGAGCCCAGGACACACCGCCTTCCGAACAGCTATCGGGCGCCGTCGAACTCCGTCATGGCGCCAACCAGAGCTCGGCCGCATCGCAACGCAAGATAGACTCGCTTGGTGACCAGACCGACGCGCTCTTCGACGAGTATCGCTCGGTGCTCAAGCAGATCGAGGCATTGAAGGTCTACAACGCCGAGATGAGAAAGCTCATCGAGGCGCAGGAGAGAGAGGCCGAGGATCTGCGCCGCCAGATCGAACAGGTCGGCGTGGTGAGCCGCGCCTTGACGCCTCTGATGCTCGAGATGCTCGATTCGCTCGAGGCCTTCGTCGAACTCGACCTGCCGTTCCTGCCCGAAGAGCGAAGCCGGCGTGTCGAAGGCCTCGGCGAGATGATGGCACGGTCGGACGTCACCGTTGCCGAGAAGTACCGCCGCATCCTTGAGGCTTACCAGGTCGAGAACGAATACGGACGGACCATCGAGGCCTATCAGGGCAGCGTCGAGATAGACGGTGAGTCACGGACCGTCGACTTCCTGCGTATCGGACGTCTGGTCCTTCTCTACCAAACGCTCGACGGCGAGGACACCGGCATGTGGGACGCGACGGCCGGAAACTGGGTCGAACTGGGCGGTCGCTACCGCCAGCCGGTGCGCCAGGGCCTCAGGATGGCGCGTAAGCAGGCGGCTCCCGACCTCATCGCCGTGCCCGTGCCGGTCGCCGAGATGCTCGAATGAGACGACGTTGGCCAAAGCAAGCCGCGTTGGCAGCCGCTCTTGTCACGGTATGTCTGCTGGCGACCGCCACCCGGGCCGACCACCACGAGGCGGCCACCGGGAGCGAGGCGACCACCGTAAGCCTCCAGGACCTGCTCGAGAGGGTAAGACGGGGCTGGGCGGCCGAGAAGGCCGAGAACCTTGAGCGCGAGCGCGAGTTCACCGGCGCACGCGACCGGCAAAAAGGGCTTCTCGAGCGGGCGCGCGCCGAGCTGGCGCGCCAGGAGGCCATAAGCGAGCGGCTCGAGAAGAAGTTCGATGAGAACGAAGAGGTCCTGGCCCACCTAGAGGAGACCCTGGCGGACAAGCTGGGCACCCTCGGCGAGGCCTTCGGTGTGGTGCGCCAGGTGGCCGGTGACACCCACGGCCATATAGAGTCCTCGCTGACCAGTTCACAGATCAAGGGCAGGGAGGACCTTCTCTCCCGACTTGGCCGCAGCAAGCGCCTGCCTTCCATAGAAGAGCTCGAGGGGCTCTGGTTCATCCTGCAACAAGAGATGACCGAGACGGGGCGGGTCGTGCGTTTCACCGCGCCCGTCGTCAGGGCCGACGGCCAGGAGGTCGAGGCCGAGGTCGTGCGGGTGGGCGCTTTCAACGTGATCTCGCGGGGCCGGTATCTCCATTGGCTTCCCGAGGTCGGCCGTTTGACCGAGCTGGCCCGGCAGCCTGCCGCTCGCCATCTGGGCACGGCCGACGATCTAGACGACGCCGACGCGGACGACGGGGTGGTCGGCTTTGCGATCGATCCCTCGCGCGGGGCCATCCTGTCCTTGCTGGTACAGACGCCGAGCGCCGGCGAGCGCATCGGCCAGGGCGGCGCCATAGGCTACGTGATCATCGTGCTGGGCCTGGCCGCCGCCGCCCTCGGTTTCTACCGCTTCTACTTTCTCATAATGGAGTCGCGCCGCGTGAAGGCCGAGCAGGCCGGGACCGGCGTCGAGGACAACGCCCTGGCCCGGGTGGTCGCGGTTGGAGAGGCCAACCGGGGGGCCGATACAGAGACCCTTGAGCTCAAGCTCGACGAGGCCATCCTCAAGGAATCGGGAGAGTTCGACCGTTACCTGTGGGCCATAAAGGCCGTCTCCGTCGTGGCCCCGCTCATGGGACTGCTTGGTACGGTCACGGGCATGATCGAGACCTTCCAGGTCATAACGCTGTTCGGTACCGGCGACCCCAAGCTCATGGCCGGCGGTATCTCGGAGGCCCTGGTGACCACCATGCTCGGGCTCGTGGTCGCCATTCCTTTGCTGCTGCTGCACGCGGCGCTTTCCAGCAACGCGAAACACATCGTCGACGTTCTCGAGGAGCGGGCTGCCGGTCTGGTCGCCACGCGCGCCGAGCAGGGTACCCCGGGTGCTTGACGGCTTCGCGGACATCCGTGACCTGCTTGAGGTCGGCGGTCCGGTGGTTACCGTCATCATGCTGGTGACCCTGGCCATGTGGACGATGATCGTTGAAAGGTTGTGGTATTTCCGCCGTCTCCATCCCCTCGAGATCGAAGGGGTCATGGCCGCCTGGAAATCGCGCGCCGACAAGGGTTCTTGGAGCTCCCATCAGATCCGCCGGAAGATGATCTCCGAGGTCCGCGCAGGGCTCGAGCGTTCGCTGCCTCTGGTGCGAGCCTTGGTCGCGCTGTGTCCTCTGCTCGGGCTGCTCGGGACGGTCACGGGCATGATCGAGGTCTTCGACG
Source organism: Deltaproteobacteria bacterium (assembly GCA_046583395.1). Classification (GTDB taxonomy): domain Bacteria; phylum Desulfobacterota; class Binatia; order UBA1149; family CAYXZP01; genus CAYXZP01. The sequence goes on along the minus strand of JAYGCK010000106.1, from coordinate 2,059 downwards.
TTATGGCCATCGCGGGCAGCGGCAACCCGCGTGCTATGGCCGCCGGCGTTTCGCGGGCGACTATCCCGACCATGGCGGGCATGGTGGCCGCTCTCTCGGGCCTGGTCGTGAGCATGCGTATGGACAGATGGGCAGCGGCCGAGAGCGAGCGGCTCGCCGATGCTCTAACGGGAGCTTGAAGTGGCGCGGCGGCGGAAGAAACGGTGTGAGGTCGAAGAGGCCGAGGTCAACATGACGCCGATGCTCGATGTGGTGTTCATAATGCTGATCTTTTTCATCGTCACCGCGTCTTTCGTCAAAGAGGCCGGGATCGACATTAACAAGCCGGACGCCGAGACCGCCGAACGCAAGCAGCGAGGCAACATCCTGGTGGCGATCACCGAGAGCGGAGAGATATGGATCGACAAGCGCGCGGTCGACCGCCGCGCGGTACGCGCCAACATAGAACGTCTTCGTGCCGAGAACCCGCAGGGCGGGGTGGTGATCCAGGCCGACAAGAACTCCAAGAACGGCCTGCTTGTCGATGTCATGGATGCGGCGCGTGCGGCCGGCGTATACGAGATTGCCATTGCCGCCGAGGTTCGTGATTGATCCGGGTGTAGCGGCTACCGCCCGTCGATACCTGTGGGCGGCGGTCGCCGCCGCCGCGGTAACCTTCTCCGTTTTTCTTCTCATGCACCGTCTCGTCGATACCGACGCGGGTCGGGCCGACGAGGCCATCGCATCCCTGGCCGTCGATTTCGTGCGGGTGAAGAAGGAAAGCGATCTCGAGTTGAAGAAGCGCAAGCTTCCCGACAAGGCGCCCCCCGAGGAACCCCCCGAAGCTCCCGAGGAACCGCCCCGACCCGAGGTTCGCCCGGACCACGAACTCGACGATATCGCGCCGATGGGCCCTTCCCTCGACTTGGCGGGGGGTCCTTATCTGGGCGCCCCCAGCGATACCGACATCATCCCCTTGGTGCGCGTCAATCCGCAGTATCCGATTCGGGCCATGGAGCGCGGCATCGAGGGCTGGGTCCACGTGAGGTTCACGATCACCACTGCGGGTACGGTCAAGGACATCGAGGTCATCGGCCACGAGCCTAGTTCCATCTTTGACCGTGCGGCGTTGCGTGCGATCAGGAAGTGGAAGTACAAGCCGCAGATCGTCGACGGGATGGCAGAAGAGCGTCCGGGCGTCATGGTACGGCTCACCTTCGAACTCGAGGACGCCGAGCAGTGAGAGGGCGCCATAGATGGGCTCGTGCTTTCATCGTGCTGCTGCTCGCCGCGGGGCTTGTGTGGCCTTCCCCGGCCGGTTCGGAGGGAGCCAGGAAACGGTGGCGCGGATACACCGTGACCCAGCGCGTCTACGAGGCCCTCGAGAAGACCCACGCGCTGCTCGCCGACGAGTTCTACGACGAGGCGGCGCTGACGCTCGACGAGATGTCCAAGGCCGAACTCACCCCACACGAACGCGCGCTGCTTCACCAGACCCGCGCCTACATGTTGTCCGGCAAGGGGCTCTACAAGGAGGCGGCGCGCAGCTTCGAGCTATGCCTGGCCGAGCGCGCCATGCCCGAGGCTGCCGAACTCAACATCCGTTACAACCTCGCCCAGCTCTACCTGGCTGTCGAGGAACATGGACGCGCCTTGGACACACTAAGCGGCTGGTTTGAGGAGGCGAAGAACCCGGGCCCCTCAGCCTATTACCTTCTGGCCATCATCTATATGCAGCTCGAACGGTCCGAAGAGGCCTTCGAGCCGGCCCGCCAAGCGGTAGAGGGTTCCAGCACGCCACGTGAACCCTGGTTGCAACTCCTGCTCTCACTTTACTACGACAAGGAGGATTACCCGGCCATGGCCGGCCTTCTCGAACGTCTGGCCACGGGCTTTCCAAAGGCCAGCTACTGGAGACAGCTGGCGGCTGTATACGCACACCTCGGGCGTGAGGAGGACGCGCTGGCCGTCGGCCAGATCGCTTACGAGTTGGGCTTTGTTACCGAAGACAAGCATTTGCAGAACCTCGCACGCATGTACCTGTTGCACGAGATCCCCTACCGGGCGGCTGCAGTGCTCG
>JAYGCK010000076.1:0-2442 GCA_046583395.1 Deltaproteobacteria bacterium | reverse complement strand
TGGATGGTCGCGACCAAGATACTGATACCAGTTGGCCGTGGCACGAACGTGTGGCAATCCGGCCAACCCGGCGATAAAGAGCAAGAGGCTCACAACAGCAAGGCCGTAACGATGACGGACAACCAGACGAAAGCTTGCGTTTAAAAGACGCGAACGACCTACCCCGCTACGAACATCAGCTGATATCGTAACTGGCGGTGCCGGCAGCAAACTTAGCACCGCCGGGACCAGACTGTAGCTGACCACTAACGCGATTATGGCGCCGAGAGCCGAAAAGACCCCGAAATCGCGAAGTGGTGGAACTTTAATCAGCAACAACCCCAGGAAGCCCAGGGCTGTCGTAAGCGTCGTGAAGAGGCATGGGACAAACACCGAGTGTCCCGAGGCAACCAGCGCTTCCTCCTTGCCAAGACCGCGCGCGAGATCTTCCTGGTATTCACTGATCATGTGAACGGCGTCGGCTACACCTACGGCAAGAATCACAACGGCTAGCATCGGAGTACACATGTTCGCCGTTATGCCGAGGTAACCCATGGCCGCGACAGTCCATAAGACGGCTGTCCCTACCGTCAGGCTCGGCAACAGAACTCCCACCGTACTTCTGAAAAGCAATCCAAGGATTGTAAAGAAAACAACGAACTGAATGACCATCAAGACTCGAAAGTCGCGCTGAAATATATCCCAAAATGCCGAATCGAACGCAGTCATGCCGGCCATGTGAAAACGTACGCCGGATTCGGCGGTAAGCACCTCCTCAATGCTGCGTGTGGTCTCTGCGCGAACCGAGAGATCTTCGTCCGAGCCCGAGACCTTGATAGCCATGGTCGTCGACCGGCCATCGGGACTTATTACGGTGCCCTTGTAGAGAGGATCATTGACCAGTCGCCTGAGAACTGTCCGTTGGTCGGCCTCACTGAGTGGCGGTGTCAGCAGAGGGCGAACCTCGAGCAGGTCACCCTCGCCATGAATCTCTTCCATGTTGGTCAGTGCAGTGACCTTCAGCACCTTATCGAGCTTCTCCATCCGCTCGACCAGGCGTGCGGTCATCGTTAGGTTGGCCGTACTAAGTGCCCCATCGGGGTGTCCCCAGGCTACGAAAACAAAATCATCGCTGGCAAACTCGTCGCGGTAATCTTCGTAGGCAATAACTGCCGGATCGTCCTTCATCAGCCACATCTCGGCCGAATTCTCGAAACTAACCTGGAGTGCCCACGGAGAAACGGCCACGCTGGTCACCGTTATCAGACCTATGACCACCCAAGGATGGCGAACGACGAAACGAAGATAGCCCATATGTCGATAAGGTCGGGGAGGGGAAACTCCCCGAGACTAGTTACAATCCATTCCTAATCCAACACAACGCCGAGCAGACGCCGATACTCCCCTTCCAGAGCTCCCACTGTGTTGTCTAGATTCTCTGGCAACCATGTCTTGGTGTCCACTGGCTCCATAACCGTAACCCGTACACACCCCGGCCGCATCAAGCGCGCCCCCTTAGGCATAAGTTTCTGCGAGTCGTGAAAAACTATCGGGACCACCGGCACGCCAGCGGACATGGCAAGATGGAAAGCCCCCTTCTTGAAGGTTCCCAAGGCCGCGTCCCTGCTGCGGGTCCCTTCGGGCGCAATCGCCACCGAAAGTCCCCGCGCCAACGCGTCGCGGGCCGGGGACAACTGTTCTAGTGCGCGCTCATGGTCGAAACGGTCGACGAAAACCACGTCCGCCCACGCAAAGGCCGGACCCAGGACCGGGTTCCGCCTTATCTCCCGTTTGGCGATACCGACGATGTCGTGCCTGAGAAGCGCCACGATGAGAAGGGGATCAATTGTGCACTGATGGTTAAAAACGAACACGGCGGGACGCACCGTATCGAGATACTCAGCACCTTCGATATCGAAACGTATGCCAGCAGCTAGGGGACCCAGCCATGCCCAGGTGCGAAGGCTGGCGTTGATCGCGCGGCGGCGGTCCAGAGTAAAACCACCGACTAAGAACCCGGTTAGAAGGCCAGGCAGAATAGCCAATAGGGCAAGCAGCGAGCGCAGCAGCGCCGCTACCGCCAGCATCAGGCCTGGGCGGCCTTCTCGCCGGTACCGCTGTTTATGGCCGCGATTAGTTCGATAAGCTCGGCCGGGGCCATGACCTCGGCTTCCTGGGTCGAGTCCTTGAGGTCCTCAAACTGCAGTATGCCTATCTTGGCGAACTCCTCGCGCACACGCGGGGTCAGCAATCCGAGGCGTTTTAGGTTGGGTACGATCTTGGAAAAGAGCATCTGGCGAAAGCTGACCATAAAAGGCGTGTGAATCGCCCACTGTGTCCAGACATCGACGTCGAACTCCATGCGCTCGTAGACCTGCTCCATGAGCAAACGGTCGCGCATGAGATAGGTGGCCTCGATGACGAAATCCTCCCTCTCCTTCAGCTCGGCCGAACTTAGCTCGT
>JAYGCK010000070.1:0-21221 GCA_046583395.1 Deltaproteobacteria bacterium | reverse complement strand
AAAGGTTGTAGATCTTGCCGAACTCCGCGGCCTCGGTGTCGGCGGTCCCGGTCATCCCGGCCAACTTGTCGTACATGCGGAAGTAGTTCTGGAAGGTGATGGTGGCCAGTGTCTGGTTCTCACGCTCGATGGTCACGCCCTCTTTGGCCTCGACCGCCTGGTGAAGACCGTCGCTCCATCGCCGCCCGGTCATGAGGCGGCCGGTGAACTCGTCGACTATGATGACCTCGCCGTCCTTGACCATGTAGTCGACGTCGCGGCGGAACAGCGTGTGGGCCTTGAGGGCCTGGCTGACGTGGTGGAGCATCTCGATCTGGGTCGGGTCGTACAGATTGTCGATGCCGAGAATCTTCTCGACATGCGTCACGCCGTCCTCGGTCAGCGTGGCCGACTTGAGCTTCTCGTCTATGGTGAAATCCGTTTCCTTGTTGAGCCGGGGAATGATGCGGTTGATGGAGTAATACTTGTCCGTCAATTCGTCGGCGGGCCCCGAGATGATGAGCGGGGTCCTGGCCTCGTCTATGAGAATCGAATCGACCTCGTCGACTATCGCGTAGAACAGGTCGTGCTGGACAAACTCGGAGGCGTCGAACTTCATGTTGTCGCGCAGATGGTCAAAACCGAACTCGTTGTTCTGTCCGTAGGTCACATCGGCGCGGTAGGCCGCATGGCGGTCGTTCTCGTCCATATCGGCCGTGACGATGCCGACATCCATCTCGAGGAACCTGAATATCGGGCCCATCCACTCGGCGTCGCGGCGTGCCAGGTAATCGTTGACCGTGACCAGGTGGGCGCCGCGGCCATGCAGCGCGTTGGCGTACAGCGGCAAGGTGGCCCCGAGGGTCTTGCCCTCTCCGGTCTTCATCTCCGATATCTTACCCTCGTGCAGGACCATCCCGCCGAGCAACTGCACGTCGAAATGACGCATCCCCACCGTCCGCCACGCAACCTCGCGAACCGTGGCAAAGACCTCGGGGATCATGTCGTCGAGCTGTTCGCCATTGGCTAGGCGTTCGCGGAAACGGGCCGTCGACGAGCCCAGTTCGGGGTCGGCCATGGCCTTTATCCCGGCTTCAAGCTCCTTGGCCCGTGCGACCATGGGCGCCAACTTCTTGAGGTAACGGTCATTGGCCGTACCGACTATCGAGCGCGCTATTGAACCTACCAATCCCATCTTCTCAGACCGCCTGTGACGCGGGCCTCCGGTAACTGTCGAACAAACGGCCCCAACCGGTGGCCTCGAACTCGCGAATACGGCGCCGTCCTATGGTCGGGTACCACATCCAGTCGTGATAGATATTGGACGCGACCGGTGCCCACACCACCAGGGGCGAGTGCAAGGCGAGCTTTTCCAGGAACCGCAGCGGCCCCTTGCGCAGCATCTGGTCGCCCCAAATGACGAAACTGCGCGCGGTCTTGAAACCGAAATCCACGCCCGCGATATCCTCACCGGCCACTTCGATGTGGGTAAGATCGGCGCACCCCAACTCGCGTTCATGGCACATGCGAAGGTAAGGGATGGACAGCGGGTCATACCCCATCATGGAGGCGGCCACGGCATCAAGGGCCACGCTGTCGGCACCGGCCAAGAGGTAGTTCTTTATCCTCGGGACCATGGTGCGGGGACCGGCCCCGTCACCGCACACCGCTCCATCCATCACCGAGAACCGTCCCGGGTGCAGTTCGCGTTCCATATAAACAAGATCGACCAGCACCTCATGGATGTGCTTGTGGGCGTAATGCCGAACCTCTTTGAGCAAGCCGCCAAAGGCGTTCTTGATTGCTCCGGTGGTGGTCGAATGTCCGTGGGTCTTCACGGTCGGCAGGTGGACGATGTTCTTGCCAGCGTATGTGGCCGGGACCTCGATCCCCTCGGGGAATATCTCCGGCAGCTTTAATAGCGGGCTCGTAAACTCGTGCTTGCACCACTCTACCTCAGTGAGGGGGGTGAAGCCGACACCGTAGTGTTCGAGCACGCCTTCCCAGAGGTTGTTACGGCAGCCCGCGACCGGGTCGGTGACGACGGTCTTGTTCTCGACCGCCAGCAGGCGGCCGGCCTCGTAGCCATCGCCGAGCATGGTTCTGAGAAGACCTTCGAGTTGCCAGGGTTGGCTGGAACAAGCCGGGAAGTATTTGGTCCACGACAGGTTGAGCTTTATCAGGGTGTCGTTGGCCGCCGGCAGGTGTGCCCGGTACTCGGCCAGCTCCATCACCCGGCGGTAATCGGCTATGACCGTCTCCGGACTGGTCTTTACGACAGCAACGAGGCTCAAGGGCATTGAAGGCCTTATCCGTAGAGCAAGGCGAAGACCGCGGCCAACCACAAGACGATGCTGGTCTGCAGGGGAAGGTCGGCCAGCAACACTGTGGTCGGCTCCCCCTCGGCACGCCCGTGGACAAGGAATAGGTAACGCAAAAGGCCGATGACAACAAAGGGAACGGTCAGGTAAAACCGCGTCGTGCCGAGATTTTCAGCCACGCCTGGCCACATCGAGTAGGCCGTGTAGGCTGCGATTGTGGTCGCGGCCAGCACCGTCAGGACCTGGTCGAGCAACGTGGCACTGTATCGGCCGAGCACGCCGCGGTGCTGCTCGGCCCCGGACCCGAGCAGTACGATCTCGTGGCGGCGCTTGGCCAAGGCCAAGAACATCGCCAACAGGAAGGTACACAGGAACAGCCACGCCGACATCCTTGCCCCGACCGCCAGCGCCCCTCCCAGGGTCCGCAGCAGAAAACCGCCCGATATCGCGGTGGCATCCAGCAGCACGGCCTCCTTTAGCCACAGGCTGTAGGCCACCTGCAAAGCAAGAAACGCACCCAGCACGGCGATAAAGCCCGGACCCAAGGCCCTTGCCATGGCCAAGGACACCAGCGCCAACACACCGGTGAGCGCATAGGCGGGCCGGATAGCGACCCGGCCCGAGGCCAGGGCACGGTCACGCTTTAACGGATGGACCGCGTCACGCCGGCGGTCAATGATGTCGTTGAACACATAGGAAGCGCTCGACGCCAAACAGAACGCCAGGCATGCCCATAGCGCGGCCCCGGCCCGGCCCTCCTCAAAGATGCGCTGTGAGAACACCAGCGGGGCCAGCACGAAGGCGTTCTTTATCCACTGGCTCGGCCGCAGCAGCGACAGGAGATCAGATGCCATGCCGCTTCACTTCCGGCGGCGAACCCCGCTCTGTTCCTCTATCCAGCGCCACAGGTCGTCGGCGCCCTCGCCTTCCGGCACCGAACAGACAACGGCCTGGCCCGAGCCGGCCCCGGCCAAGACTTCGCGCACTCGGGCCTGGCGCTTGGAGCGCGGCACCTTGTCAGACTTCGTAAAGACCCAAAGCCACGGCAAGCCGCGCTCACCGAGGAAACGGACCAACTCGGCCTCTTCGCTTTCCACGCCGCGGCGCAGGTCTACCAGCACCGCTACGCCGGCCAGAGCCTGGCGGCCGTCGAGATAGCTGTCGACCAGGGTCTTCCACGCCGCTCGCTCGGTGGCCGAGCGGCGTGCGTAGCCGTAGCCGGGCAGATCCACAAAGCCGAGCTTGTCCTGGAGCGAATAGAAGATCAGTCCGCGTGTGGCCCCGGGCCGCCGTCCGGTACGGGCAAGGTTCCGGCGCCCGCACAGCATATTGATGACCGACGACTTGCCGACGTTGGAACGGCCGGCGAACGCGACCTCGGGGGTACGCGCCAGCGGTACCTCCTCGGGCTTGCGCGCGCTGGCCCAAAACCGTGCCTCCGAAGGTATCACCGTCCTGCGCCCGGGGCTTGTGACCCCACACGCCCGTCAGCTGCTACCGAGCTGTGTCTTAATCGCGTTGATCTGATTGACGAAAGTTTCTTTTATCGCACTGCGCTGGACGTCGGTTGAAATCGGTATCTGAATCTTGTCGGTCTGAATCGCCTTATGGACGTATAGGGTTTTGGTGCCGTCAGGCGAAGGCGTCAGCTGATAGCTACCTTCCATATCGACCATCGAGGACGCAATCGTTTTCATGGTCATTTTCTTGGCTGCATCGTCGTAGCTCATCTCGAGGATCAAGATCTGCATATTATCCAACGCGAGCATATGGATCTCGATTTGCTTGGTGTTGCCCTCTTCCTTGAGCAAACGGCTGAGCTTGTACTGTTCGCTGTTGTCGGCCAACCGTTCGGGGTGCTTCATCGCGGCCCAGACCTTGTCGACCGGGGCATCGATGCGAGAGTGGAGTTCTATATCGAAGACCGCGCCTTCCTTGTCGAGCTTGGCAAAGGTGATTTCTTTGACCGGGCCTTCCCATTTTACTGCGGCACGGTTGGCTTTGACGAAACCCATAATCAGGTCGCAGCCGGACAGGCCTATCAAAGCCACCGAACACATGACCACTAGGACGGTTTTGGATGTACGCATCGTTTAAAGCTCCCTTGGTTAAAGCGCTAAGGCGCGGAAAGTAGCCCAAGGCCCGTGGGCCTGCAAGGCCGCAGTCCCTGCCCGGTCAGTCCTCCGACCTACCACTGAAGTGTATCTCCTGGCGGCCGGCAACCATGTCGGCGGTCAGCACATAGTCGCCGCCAATCGACGGAACCCATATTCTATCGGCCGTATCGCGGTCCCCGCCGCTGGCCGCATATGCCCCTGTGCCGACGGCCGCTCCGGCTACGGCATAAAGCACTTTGCAAGGCACGTAGAGCAGGTTGGCCACGATAGTGGCCGCGCCCCATCCCGCATCCGCCGCAGCGCGGGAGCCGTCGCCAGCCGCCGATGCCGGCGCTCCGGCAAGAAACAGTACCAGTCCCATTGTAACGGCCGCCGCGGCCGGCCGGCCCCCTAGAACCTTACCGTGTAACATCAATCCCATCAGCTTCATCCTCCTCAGCGTTCAATCTTGACGACATGGTCTCCTGGTATGCGGCCCACGAGGTCCTCGAGCGCGCTATCGAGATAGCGTTCGTCCTTGGACTCGAGCGTGAGCCGCACGCGATACTCATCGTTGCCTATCTTGGGATAGGAACCCAGCAAGAGCGCTGGAAAAGCCGCCAACGTCGCGTTGAGATGGCTGGCGATGCTCGATTCGTTGGCCGATACCAGGACCTGGCGAAGGTGGTAAGGACTGGTCATGAACCTTGGGCAAAGCGACTCGACCTTGGTCTCAAATATTTGCGGAATGCCCGGCAAGACGTAGACGTTCTCTATTTTGACCGAGGGAAAATGGGCATCCTCCGAACTGATCAATTCGGCCCCCTCGGGCACCTCGGCCATCTTCAGGAGCGGCGATCTGGGGGAATCCCCGACCGCCTTCTCGATAGCCAGACGTAGGCCCGGATGTTCGACCACCGGACGGCCGAAGGCCTGTGCCACCCCCTCGATGGTCACGTCATCGTGGGTGGGCCCGACGCCGCCGGATGTGAACACTATATCGTAGGCACCGGCGCACTCGGCCACCTCGGTGGCTATCGTGGCAATATCATCAACTATGACCGAGATACGCTCGAGCGAGACACCGGCCTTGCGCAGTTCGCGCGCCAGAAAGCCCGAATTGCTGTCAGTCACCTTGCCCGAGAGTATCTCGTTGCCGATAACGACAAGCGCCGCTGTTGTGTTGGTGTGCTCTTCGGGTACCACCGAGCAATGACCGGGGCGAGCCTATCATGCGCACCCGGGGCTGGATAGCCGGCCGGCGTCAATCGTCGAACATGGCCGGGTCGAGGTCGTGGACCTCGTCGACGAGGAAATCCCTGAGTCGCGAACGAACGCGCTCCTCGAGCTGGCGCACGCGTTCCCGGCTCACACCGTAGCGCCCTCCCAGCTCGACCAGGGTCAGTGGCTCCTCAGCCAGCATCCTCTCGTTGAAGATCTCCAGGTCGCGGCCTTCGAGCGTGTCGCGAAAACGCTCGAGCTTGTCGCGCATCAACCCATAGAACTCGCTTTCGGCGAACTCCTCCTCGGCAGTATCGGACTGGTTCGGTATGAGGTCGAGCATGCGGGTCTCCCCTTCGCTGCCGACCGGCTGCTCGGTAGAGACCTCGGAAGAGGACGACATACGCTGGTCCATCTCGATGACCTCTTTTTCGGTAACGCCGAGATTGCTCGCTATCGTCTTTGCATCGGGGCTGAAGCCCTTGGATTCCAGCCGCGCCTTTTCCTTTTGCAGGTTGAAGAACAGGCGTCGCTGAGCCTGGGTGGTGCCGACCTTCACAAGCCGGAAGTTGTTCATCACGTAACGAATCACGTAAGCGCGAATCCACCATACTGCGTAGGACGGCAGCCTGACTCCCTTGTAGGGGTCGAACTTCTTTACGGCCTCGAGCAGGCCGATGTTGCCCTCTTGGATGAGGTCGAGAAGGTTGTGAAAGGCGCGCTGATATTCGCGCGCGACTACGACAACGAGCCGCAGGTTGGAGGTGATGAGCTTGTAGGCCGCTTCCTCGTCACCGTCCTCGTAGTACTTGAGCGCCAGCTCGTGCTCTTCCTCACGGGTAAGGACCGGATAACGCCGAATCTCGGACATGTAGGCCGACAGCGCGTCGCGCGGGACGAGAGCACCTTCGTGCTCAGCCGTCGGCGCTAGTTCGCGCGTCGCCGCGCCAACGACCTCGGAAGCCCCGGCCTCGTCGGCACGGGCCTGGCCGCCTTCATCGTCTTGACTGGGTTCGGGGTCTTCGGGAACGGCGCTTGGAGGCGGGTCCGAGCCCGCGGACCGGCGCTTAGTCCGTTTCGGCACTATCGATTTCGGCACTATCGATGAGCCGGACCTCTCCCCGGGCAATCTCGCGTAGAGCCGTAACGACGTCCTTGTTGTCGGTCTCCACCAAAGGACGCGCTCCGCCAAGGAGCATCTTGGACCGCTTGATAGCCACGATGGCCAGCTGGAAGCGGTTGGGTATCTTGTTGAGACAGTCTTCTACTGTAATCCTAGCCATCGTCTTTCCCCTGGAATTTCACGAGCTTAGGTGTAGGGCCCGGTGAAGTCAAGATTTCACCGGCAGCTTTGCCGTCGGGAACGAGTTCGACAAGGTACTCGATGTTGCCGTCGGCACCGGTTATCGGTGATACCAGCGGCCCACGGTGCGCAAACCCAAGGCGGCGGGCCTCGGCCATGACCGCGTTAACAGCCCGCTCGCGGTCGGCCTCCTGCCTGACCACGCCACCGTCAAGACAAGCACGGTCGACCTCAAACTGCGGTTTTATCAGGGCAATCGCCCGCCGGGGTCCAGCCAGCAATGAAAGCACCTTGGCAAGGACGGTGGTGAGCGAGACAAAGGCAAGGTCGATCACCGCCAGTTCGGGTCTGGGGTCGAGGTCGGCAGGCCCGAGAGACCTTATGTTGGTCCGCTCCATGACCACCACCCGTTCGTCCTGCCTGAGCTCCCAGGCAAGCTGCCCGTAACCGACATCGACCGCATAGACACGCCGCGCCCCGGCCTTGAGCAGACAGTCGGTAAAGCCTCCGGTCGACGCGCCCACATCGACCGCCGTCACCCCGCTGACCTCGGTGGAATAGGCCTCGAGGGCGTGGGCCAATTTGAGCCCGCCACGCGAAACATAAGGCAAACCGTCGCGAACGGTCAGGCCGATATCGGCCGCGAGAAGATCACCGGCCTTGTCGATACGGCGTCCCTCGGTGTGCACGCAACCGGCCATGATTAGCCGCTTGGCCTCTTCGACCGAACCGGCCAGCCCGCGGCAGACCAGAAGCTCGTCGGCCCTTTGGCGGGCGGACAGTTCAGTCCCCTTGGGCGGCCAACGCCGGGGCCACCGCATCGCGCGCTATCGAGACGAGCAACTCACCTGTGGCCGCCAGGGGCGCTAGTGCCTCGAGCGCACCCTCCAGTTCTTCCAGACAGCGAACGCGCGACCCCTCGAGACCGAACAGCTGGGGATAGGTCAGTTTGCCGGCCTCGAGATCACCGCCGGGGTACTTGCCGCTGACCGTTTCCGGGGCCACGACGTCCTTGATGTCGTCGGCAATCTGGAAGGCCAGGCCGAAACGCCCGCCAAAGCCAGTAAGCGCGGCCGTAACGTCGCTACTGGCCCCGGCCAGACGCGCTCCGGCCACGACCGCCACCGAGATGAGAGCACCGGTCTTACGCCGGTGTATCGACCTGAGCATCGTCTCGTCGCGGTCGGTCTCGCTCTCGGCCAACAGGTCAGCGGCCTGCCCGCCGACCATGCCCCGAAACCCCGCAGCGGCGGCTACCTCGGCGGCCACCTCCATCTGTACATCCGCTGCGATCACCGGGCGCAGCAGTATCCCCAGGGCTTCGGTCAGCAGACCGTCACCGGCAAGGATCGCCATTCCCGGACCGAACACCATGTGGTTGGTCGGCAGACCGCGGCGCAACTCGTCGTCATCCATGTCGGGGAGATCGTCGTGGATGAGCGAATAGGCGTGAATCATCTCCAGGGCGCAGGCCAGGTCGATAAACGGTTCCGGGTCGGCGCCCGACACTTCGGCTGAAGCGAGCAAGAGCAGCGGACGGATGCGCTTGCCCGGTGTCGACAGGCTGTAACGCATGGAGCCGAGCAGACGTTGGGCACCGAACTCGTCGAGCCCGTAGCTGTTCTCGGTGGGTAAGACCCGCACGAGCCCGCCCTCGACCAACTGTGCCAGTTCGACGGCCCGTGCCGCCGCTTGGGCATCGGTCACTTGTTCAGCCGTCCTCCAGCTCTTCGGTCTCGAGCACCCCGCCGGCGCTACGAGCGAGCTTCTCAATCTTGGACTGCACGGTGTCGAGCCGCTTGTTGAGGGCACGGACCAAGGCCACGCCCTCCTCGAAGGCAGCCACCGAACTCTCCAGGTCGATGTCGCCGGCCTCGAGGCGCCCGACGATGTCCTCGAGACGCGACAAGGAATCCTCGAAAGAGTCCTCTTTTTTAGCCTTTGCCTTGGCCGTCATCGTCGGTCGCGTGTCTGCCTGCGCACGAGGCGCTCCAAATCGCTCACACGGTTTATATTAATCAGTTCGCCGGCGCCTATGCCTGTCACGGCCAGCGCGCCGAGCCGGTCCAACCAAAGATGGAGCGCCCGTGGCCCTTCCCTTAGCCCAGAGCGAAGCTGCTGCAAAGCGGCACGCGGATAGAAGGCCAACAGGGGTTCCCAGCCACGGGACCCACGCGCGGCCACGGCCCGTCCCCGGGCCACCCCCAAGGCCCCGATGGCATGCAAGGTCGCCGTCCTTACCCTTGGAAGGTCGCAGGCCAGGACGAGCACACCCGCACCACGGGTACACGCCAAGGCGGCCGTTATGCCGGCCAAGGGACCGGCCCCGCTGCATTCGTCGGCCACCCGTACGGCCCCCGCGGGCCACGGGACAAGCTCACGGCTGCCGGCGGCAATGTATACACGCCCCCCGACCGCACCCGCCATCGCCTTGTGACAGGTCGCGAGCAGAGTACGCCCGTTTAGCGTGGCCACACTCTTGTCCGAACCGAACCTTTGTGACCTGCCCCCGGCCAGCACGACACCGTCGACGTTCACAGTAATCCGAGCGCCCCGGCCGCGCTGCCGAACTCCCGCCGCCGCCCCTTCCGGGCAAGATGCAACAGCACGAAACGGTCAAAACGATCAAGAGAGTCCCAGGCCAGCTTCAGCGCCGAGCCGCCGGTCGCGTCAATCTCAGCAGGCTGCCGTCCTCCCTCGAGCCAGGCCTTTCTGGCAGCCAAGCGGTCGGCCGCCAGGCCTTGCGCGGCAGGTCTCCCGGCCCCCCTGAGCGCCCCGGCCAAAAGTGCGACAAAACCGGAGCCGGTCTCGGGTGCAGCGAGCAAGGACCGCCGGGTCTCCAGCGTCAGCGCCTGCCAGTCTTCAAGCCCGAGCTTTAGGCCAGCCAGGTCGAGTTTCATGCGAACAGCTAGCGGCATCCATTCGAGATCTGCGTCGTCCCCGCCGCGCTCGAACTCGAACACGATATCGGCCAAGGCCATATCTACAGTAGAACGCCGGGTAGTCCGGAGGGGTCTACGCGCGCACCCCCGAGCTTTACCGCCCAGTGAAGATGCGGACCGGTGACACGTCCGGTGGCACCGACCCGTCCAATCAACTTCGACCGCTCGACCTGGCCGCCGGCCTCGACGTAGGTCTGGGATAGGTGGGCGTAGATGGTGTACAGCCCGAGCCCGTGGTCGATGATTACGGTGTTGCCGGTAAAGAAAAGGTCGTCGGCCAGCACCACCCGGCCCGAGTTTGAGGCGTAGACCCCGGAACCGGCCTGCGCGCGTATGTCCATGCCCGAGTGCGGACTACGCGGTTGGCCGTTGAAGAAACGGCGCAGACCGAATGGCGAACCCAGCTCGCCGGCCGCAGGCTTGACGAATGATTTGGTCCACAGGCGCTGCGGGGTGTTGGTGGCCCAGATTGCCTTGAGGCGCTCCTGTTCGGCCTTGACGCGCACAAGGGTCTTCTCGTCGAGGTCGGTGTAGGTCGGGCTTACCTTGAGAGACTCGCGTCCGAAGCTCTTGGCCACGACCCGGGTCTCGTGCCGCCCTTTAAAGCCGGCGACCTCGGTCTCGATGACGGTGTCCGACGGCTCGACGTCGAGGTCCACGCCCACGAAGAAGGTCATCAACCCCCCTATCGGGAAACCCGTAAAGCTGCGCCCGGCTATCGTAAGGGTGCCCGCGGGCGCCGCGACCGGCGACTCGACCACAACCTTCACTATATCGCCTTGACCGACCGGGTCGGGATCGACCAACACTATCCTGGATTGCTCGGCAACAGCCGTGGAGACCAGCACACCGAACAGCGCTAAAGCCGCAGCCTGGACGGCAAGGGTTCTCGTCATTCCTTTGAGCCCCCCTTGGCGGACGCGACCTCGGTTATCTCGGCACGCGCCGACCCGCGGGCAAAGCTGAGGCCGACCCCTTGGCCCTCGGCAAGCAAGGCCGCGTCGCGGACCGCGCGGCCATCAGCGAGCCTTACGATGGCATAGCCGCGCTCGAGCACGGCCAAGGGACTGAGCGCGTCGAGCTTCGAGCGGGCGGCCGCAAAACGCTCGCGAGCCGTCCGGTAGGAATCCACCAACCCACGCTCGAGACCCGTCATCAGCTCGTCAACCCTCTGCCTGGTCCTGCCCAGAAGCGCTTCGGGCCGCCGCAGCCTGGCCCCCGCGTGACCCACGCGCAGACGGTGACGTTCCAGACCCCGCGTGACCGCCCGAACCAGTCTGGTCTCAAGCACAGAGACGTCCTCGACCAGCTCACTGCGCACCGGAACCACCGCCTCGGCGGCAGCGGTAGGAGTAGCGGCACGCAGGTCTGCGACCATATCGGCCAGGGTGACGTCGCTCTCGTGGCCCACACCTGAAACGACCGGGACCGGACAGCCGGCAATGGCCCGTACGACCCGCTCCGTGTTGAACGCGGCCAGGTCCTCCGGCGCTCCCCCGCCCCGGGCTATTATCACGACATCGGGCTGACCGGCCTCGGACAGCGAAACGAGCGCATCGGCCAGCGACGTTTCGGCACCGGAACCTTGAACCTGGGCGGGACTGACAACGATGCGGCAGGCCGGGAAGCGCCGCCTGAGAGTGCTGGTGATGTCACGGATCGCCGCGCCCTCGGTGGAGGTGACCACCCCGACCACGGCTGGCACGAAAGGTAGCGGCCGCTTGCGGCCCTCGTCGAACAGTCCTTCTGCGGCAAGTTTCTTCTTGAGCGCTTCGAAAGCACGCGTAGCCGCGCCCTCGCCGACCGGACGCAGCAAGGAAACATAGAGCTGCATCCGTCCCTGCTTGGGATAGACACCCACATAACCACGGCAAATGACCTCGTCGCCGGCCTCGGGCTCAAAGGTCAGACCTTCGGCGCGGCTCTTCCACATCACGCAATCAAGCGCCGAGCGCTGATCGCCCAGGGTAAAGTAACAGTGTCCGCTGACGGCCTGCTGTTTGAACGACAACAGCTCGCCGCTAACGAGCAGGTCGGCGAACTGCGACCCAATGCTATCGGACAGCGCCGATACGAGTTCGGTTACAGTGAACGGCCGGCCCTCCGTGGCAGGGGCCATGGACAGGCCGTCCGGCTCAGTCACCTGCGGGCGCCATTGGCGCGGCCGGCCCGTGCCGCTGGTCCCCGCCGTAGCGTGAGAAGACCTTCCAGGTTCGTAGCAGGTCGAGGGCACGCTCGAGCTGTGGGTCTGTGGCTGCGGTGGGCCCGGCGGCCGCGGTGCCATCTTCGGCCGGAATATGCCCTGACAGGTCGGCCTCACGGATGCTGAAATCAGGGTTGGCGCTAGCCCGCTGGACCTCGCGTCCGACGACCACGTCGGGCTGTATGCCGGTGGCCTGGATGGAACGTCCCGAGGGCGTGTAGTAGCGCGCAGTGGTCAACCGTAGTGCCGAGTCGGCGCCGAGCGGCAGGATTGTCTGCACCGAACCCTTTCCGAAAGTCTGGGTACCAAGGATGATTGCACGCTCGTGGTCCTGGAGAGCACCGGCGACAATCTCGGAGGCGCTGGCCGACCCCTCGTCGACCATCACGACCATCGGGACGTCGCGGCGGGTACCTTCGTTGCGGGCAAAGAAGCGTTGATTCTGAGACACCATCCTGCCGTCGGTGTAGACCAGCAGCCCCGCATCGATGAACAGGTCGGCGACCTTGACGGCCTGGTTGAGCAGACCACCCGGGTTATGGCGGAGGTCGAGAAGTATGCCGCCGAGGTCTCCGCCGGCCTCCTCGTCCAAGCGGGCCAGAGCTTCTCCCAACTCCCGGGCCGTGCCCTCCTGGAACTGAGTGACGCGTACATGGCCGTAGCGCCCATCGTAGAGCTTGGCGTCCTTGACACTCTTGACGTTGATTACCTCACGGGTAATCGACACGTCGAACAAGTCGTGACCTTCGCGCCGTATCGTCACGACGACATCGGTCCCCTTGGGGCCGCGCATGAGAGAGACCGCGCGGGTCAGTGTCATCGCTTTGGTAACCACCCCGTCGATTTTGACGATCTGGTCGGCGGGCTTGAGCCCGGCCCTGTCCGCCGGTGTATCCTCAAGCGGCGCGATGATGGTGAGGATGTCGTCACGGATGGTAATCTCGATACCAAGACCGCCGAAAGAGCCACGGGTCTCGACCTGGAGGTCCTTGTACTGTTCGGGGGTCAAGTAGGCGCTGTGCGGGTCAAGCGAGGTCATCATGCCGCCGATGGCGCCCTCGACCAGCTTCTCGCTATCGACGGTCTCGACGTAGTTCTTCTGTACCACCGCAAGGATGGTCGCAAAGGTCTCGAGCGAGGCATAGGTATCGCGCGCCGCAGTGGCGATGCGGCGGCCTTGGGGGACCAGCACCAGGGAGACCACGAGCACGCCGAAGACCACCAACCATGGCCATTGCCGGTCCGCCCTGGAGCCGTCCGTCATGTTGGAGCCGCTTCGGTGGTGCATGGAGTCAGACACTATAGCCCAGGCCTGCGAACAGTCTACCTTATAAAGCTCTCATAACCGCCTTCGAACCACTCGGCCGGGTCGAGAGGCCGGCCTTCTGCGCGCAGTTCGAAGTGCAGCGTGGTGTCGGCCCGTCCCAGTCGTCCGAGTCTGTCACCACCGCTTACGCGGTGGCCCACCTCACGGACGATATCACCGAGGCGGGCGTATACGCTGTGATAGCGTTCGCCGTGATTGACTATGACGGTCTTGCCGAGGCCGGGGAAAGGTCCGGCGAAGACGACCTTGCCGTCGCCAACCGACCTTACTCCTGCAGCGGCCCGGCCGCGGACCTGCAGGCCCCTTAGTCCCTTGTCGTCGGAACTGTCGAGCCGCTCCCCGTAACGCCTGGTAAGCGTCCCCACGACCGGCGGGTCAAGCCTCCCCTTGCGCTGAGAGAAAGCCCCCTCGGGCTTGCCGGCGAACAATCGTTCCCACACCGAACGTACTGCAGCGACGGGCGTGCCGCTTCTGGCACCGGTGAGCCGTTTGAGAGCCTCCTCATCGGCGGCCAGCCGCTTGAGCTTGACCTCGTGCTCACCAAGCTCGGCCTTTGCCCTTGCCAGCAACAGTTCCTTTTCGTGGCGCGCCTCCTCGTAGCGGACCCGCTCGTCCTCCAGCGCCTTCTTGTTGGCGGAACTGGCCACTTTCTTCTTCTCTAGCTCTTCGACCGCACGCCGCTGTTCGTCTCGTGTAATCTCGTAGGCCGCCGTCGCCTCTTTGTCGGCCAACCAAATGGCCGCCAGATAGCGGGCCATGCGTAGCGGCTCGCTCGAACGCGCCGCCTCGGCAAGCGCACGGTGCGAACCCAAGCGCCCGCGCCGGTACACGTCGCCCATCCGCCTGGCCATCGTGTCGCTGGCATCAAGGCGGCGGTCATCGATTGCGCGGAGTCCGGCCAACGCAGTTCCGTAGTCCGCCTCGAACTTGGCCTCCTCACCGACCAGGACCTTGAGCTTGCTCGCTGAGGCCGCCAACCGGGCATCTATCCGGTCTATCTCGACCGTCAGCCCGTCGGCCTCGCGCACGCCGGCTTCGGCCATGCCGCGCTCTTTATCGATATTGGCCCTGACCTGTCTGAGACGCTCGTCGCTGACGCGGGCCTGTTGAGCCGTGGCCGCAACCGGCGCGACCAACACCGCAGCCGCGGCCAGGACCGGCACTAGGGACCCGTGCCAGCCCCCGGTCCTCATCGCCACGACCCCGAACGCTGCATCCCCAACCAACTACCGGCCGCCCCCAGGCCGCCGCCCCACAATACCAAGGTCAGGCATTGGCCAAAGGCCAGAAAGCCGAGGGTGGACGCAACTATCGGGACCTCCTCGCTCAAGGGTCCGGCCGCCAGACCGAACACTAGGGCCAGCGTGGCCAACGCGAGCAGTGAGCCCAACAGGCCCTGTATGGCCCCGCCGAGTAGAACCGGGGCCCAGTAGACCGGGCCGACGGCACCAACCAAACGCATGACCTCCATCTCCTCGCGCCGGGTAAAGGCCGCAAGTTGGAAGGTCGCGCCGACGATGACGGCCGAGGCCATCAAGGCCAGCGCGCCGAGCGCCCAAGCGACCCAACGGATAACCCCCATGGCGTTGCTCAAGCGTTCGGTCCAGGCGTGGTTGTACTGGATGTCGGCGACCTCGGGCATAGCGCGCCAGCGTTCGAGCTTGGCCCGTAGCCTCCCTTCATCGACCACCGTGGCCAGCGATATTTCTAGCGACGCGGGCAGGACGGAGGGCTCGAGACCGTCGAGGAGTTCGGCGCTGTCTCCGAGGTTGTCGGCAAGGAACTGCCAGGCCTCCTCCTGCGAAACATAGCTCACCGTGACCGTGTCCGTGTCGGCGGCGATTCGCTGCCTGAGTCCGACCACGGCCGAATCGTCGAGCCCGGCCCTGAGATATACCGACACATCGACGCCTTGTGAGCCCCAGTGAACGACCAAGCGGTAGGCATTGGAACCGACCAGCAAGATAGCCCCCGCGAACAGCACGCTCACGGCGATGCTGGTCACGGTAACACTGGTCACCAGAGGGGTCGCACGCGCGCTATCGAGCGCCCGGCGTAGATAATAGAACGCTGGGTGTGAGGGACCTGCGGGGCCGAGCCTCACAGCGAGGCTCTTCGTAGGGCCTCCTCCTCCGCCAGACGGCCTTGATACATAAGCAGCGTACGGCAGTGCAGGAGCGAGAGCGCATCCGGATCGTGAGTCGCCATCAGGACCGTCGTCCCCTCGCGATTGACCTCACGCAGAAGTTCAAAAATCTCGAGGCTGGCGTCCGGGTCAAGGCCGCCGGTGGGCTCGTCGGCGAGCACCAGGACCGGGTCATTGACCAGCGCACGGGCCAGCGCGACCTTTTGGCGTTCGCCGGCCGAGAGCTGCCCGGGTCTAGCCGCCAGCGAGGCCGGCAGCCCGACCCGTGCCAGAGCCTCACCTGCGCGGTCGCGCGCGCTCGTAGGCGCGTGCCCGGCGACCTCAGCGGCCAAGGCCACGTTGTCAGTTGCATCCAACCGGTCGATGAGCTTGGAGTCTTCGAACACCAGGCCAAGCTCACGCCTCAAGCCGGCCAAGGTCCGGCGGTCCATACGCTCGAGGTTGCGGCCATTGACCACCGCGCGGCCCGAGCTGGCTTGCTCGTTGCCGAACAAGACCTTTAACAGCGCCGACTTCCCCGAACCGCTGGGGCCGGTGACTATGACGAACTCCCCCGGCCGGATGTGGAAGCTGACCTGCTCAAGCGCCCTGTGCCCGGACGGGTACTGTTTGCTTAGTTTGTACAGCCGAATCATTCGGATACCCCGCGGCCACCAGGCCGCCCACCACAACCACCGCTATCCACCCAGCAGGGCTTCGACAGCACGGGCAAATTCCGCCCCCGGCCGATCACCAATCGCCGGAATCGGCCCGACGACCTTCCTCACCAATCGACCGTCACGGTCGACCAGGAAGGTCTCCGGGTAACCCGTAAGTCCATATTCTGTGCCAACAGCACCGCTGGCGTCAAGAAGCACCTCAAAGTCTACCTCATGATTGGCAAGGAAACGCCTGACGGTGGCCACGTCCTCGTCGGCCGCCAGGCCGAGGACCACCAGCCCGCGCGGCCCGTAATCACGGGCTATCCGGTTGAGAACGGGCAGTTCCTCTATGCAGGGCGGGCACCAGGTCGCCCAATGATTGATAAGGACCGGACGGCCGCGAAGCTTGTCCAGGGACTGCAAACCGCCCTCGATTCGCGGAAGCACGAAACCGGGCACCCGGGCTCCGGTGCTCACCGCTGCCGGGTCACAGGCACCCAGCAGGATCACGGTCAGGACCCCGGCCAGGACAACCGGCAGGGCGGCGGTGCGGCGGGCCAGCCACAACGAACCGCCGAGCACCAGCGCCCCGGCAATCCACTGGGCCTGGGTCAGGCCCCAGGCCAGTTCGGAATTGACGCGTATGAACTCGATGAGGAATCGCGCGATGCCGGTAGTCACCAGGTAGGCCGCGAACACGGTTCCCACCGGCGGCCGCTTGCGCGCCAGTCCGAGTAACCCGGCACATATTCCCGCATATGCCAGCGCTTCGTATATCGGGGCCGGGTGAACGACCACGCCCGCGCCATGTGGCCAGCCGACGATGGCGTTATCGTATGCCACTCCCCAGGGCAGTTCGGTCACCCGGCCCCAGTCTCCGTCACCGGCCAGATGGCAACCGAGACGTCCGATGGCCTGGCCTATGGCCAGCGCCGGTGCAGATGCCTCGAATACGGTGGTCAGCTCCAGCTTGTAACGTCTCGACAGGACCAGGGCCGCGACCACCCCACCACCCAAGCCCCCGTACCAGACAAAACCCCCGCCCGACAAGAACGCGGCGACCGGGTCAGCGGCCAGACCATCAAGATCACCGGCCAGTGAAAGGAGCCGTGCCCCGAGCAGCCCCGACAGGAACACCCACACGAGCATGTTCCACATCGCATCGCCGTCGCCACCGCGACGCCGGGTCTCGGATACGGCCACGAAGGTGCCGGCGAGGAAGCCGGCGGCCACCATCACGCCGAAGCTATGAACGGTGAGCGGTCCGAGCTTGAACAGTACGGGGTACAAGGGCCGCGTCAGGCCGGCCCGGCCGGGACCGCGGTCATGCCGAAGAGAACGACCATCATGATGAGCATCCCCAGGGCCAGTATCACCGTCTCGACGGAACTGTAGGTTGCGCGGACCGGCCGCTCGGGCTGCTGGGCGGCCCAGAAGCGGTTGAGCTCGGCCTGGACCGGAATCATCGGCAACACCGTTAGAAAGGTCAGAGGCCAGAACGGGCCCGGCACGTTCGAGACCGCCACAAGCAGGAAATAGACCAGGGTCTGGCGGCCGGGGGTAAAGGCCGGCTGGCGGTCGGGGGTATCGGCCAGAGAGTAGGCCAACCGGAACAGATGGTAGACCATGAAGACGTTGGCGATGGGAACGAACAGACCTGCGGTCCGCCACCCGGGACTGAAATCGTGTGTGGTGACCGCCTTGATGGCGCGCCAATTGCGGTAGAACCAGTAAAGCTCGTAGAGCCCAAAGCTAAGGATGGCCAGCCACACGAGGTGGCGGACCGGCTGCGCATCGGAATATCGCGGGGCCTCTGCTTTCTCGAAGCTCGGCACCGCGGCCGGCCGGGGCTGGGGCGTTGGTCCGGCCGCGGCCGGCTCGGGGGCGCCCTCGTGAAACCACGCGCGGCAGTACCGGCACTGAAGCGCGAGCGTGCGTATCTCCTTGCCGCAGTTCGGGCAGGGCCGGGTATCGGTCGAGCCAGCTCCGTGCATGACTCGGGAGTCTATACCGCACCGCGCACAGATGTCACCGTGAGCGCAGGCCGGCCCCGGGCGTCAATCCTCTCGCGACCTATAGGCGGCGGCACCCCAGGCAAGCAGTCCGAGGCCGACGAATGCGGTCAGCACCGCCACGATGAACAGGGTCCACACCACCATGTTGGCAAGCGGCGACGCAATCTCGAGTCCCCGGGTACCGGTAATCGCACCGACGGAGTAACCCAGCAGGTTTCCCCAAGCCGTGGCGATAAGACAGTAGGCCATGACCTTCTGGCGGGTCTTGTTGAGTGCGCTCCGGCGCGCGGCGCCAGCGGCAACCAGCACCAACAGTCCGTTCATAATACCGCCGGTGTGGGCCGCCGCCCAGGCCCGCGAACCCCCGGCCGATCCGCCGAGTATGGCAAGCGCGTAGGGGAACCCTGCAATGAGGGCAAGGATGATGACGACCGAGCCGTGGCATATCATCTTGGAACGGAGGTCGGCGCTGAGCTTGGGCACGGTCCCGACTAACAACCCAGCGGCCCGAGCAGAATCAATCGTAGGCTGGTGATTGTCGTCCAACGCGCCTAGTTCTAGAGCGTGAAGCAGCGACGCAATGTCGGCGGTCTCGAGCTCGAGTTCGAGGCCCCCGAGGCCGGCCGCTACATGGCCCCGATAATCGTCTGCCCGGGACTGTTCCAATCCTTCGACTGCTGGCGGCCGCTGACCTCGATGCTCGCTCACAGGGGCTGGGAGATTTACTTTGTGGCGCGCGGTCCCGACGACGCCGGCCCCAACGACACCGGCTTCGGATGGCAAGCCAACCTCGACCGGGTCGCCACCGCGGCCGGGGCCCTCGGAGAAAAAGTGGTGCTTTTCGGCTCCGACCTCGGGGCGGCCATGGCCTTGGCCGTCGCCGAGCGAACCGGCACGCTGGCCTTGGCGCTATTTTCACCAAGCCGGCCGGACCGGCTCTTAGATGCGCTAAATGCCAGTAGCGGCCTCATGGAAAGCCGCAACCGCGGGCCCTGGCGCCAAGCGCCACGTCGCATTGCCAAGCTCGCCGCCAACCCCTCCCACGTCACGGTCGAATCGGCGCTGTTGCTCGAGGAGGCCTCACGCGCCGGGTTCGAGGTGCCCGGCCAACACCCGCCCGCGCTTGTCTTCGTTGGCAATGACGATTCCTTGGTGCCCGGCCCGGAGTCAGCGCTGTTTGCCGCCGGAGCCTATTCTAAACAGGCCCGGGCACGCCTGAGCGGTCGTTGGTGGCCGGCCGGAGGACCGGCAAGCATCGCCGACGAAGTCCACCGCTACCTGATACTTACGCTAGGCGACCGGGTCGTCGAGTTTCCCGAAGAGATACTGGCCGACGATTAGAGCCCGAGCTGCCGGCGGGCCTCGTATACAACAATCGAGACCGCGTTGGACAGGTTGAGGCTACGAACCCCCTCCTCGACGATGGGGATACGATAGATATGCGGGTCGGCGAGCTCGAGCAGCTCGGGCCCTAGACCGGTGCTCTCGCAACCGAAGACCAATCGGTCATCGGTCCGGTACTCGCATTCGGTGTAGGGGCTAACGGCCCTGGCCGAGAAGGCCAGCAAGCGGCCACCCTCGAAGTTCTCAGAATAGCTCGGCCAGTCGGGGTGCTCGACGACATCGACCAGGGGCCAGTAGTCGAGCCCGGCCCGCTTGAGGTGTTTGTCGTCCAGGCTGACGCCGAGCGGCCCGACCAGGTCGAGCGGCGTCCGGATCGCCGCGGCCAGCCGTGCAATGCTGCCGGTGTTCTGAGGAATCTCGGGCTGGACCAGGACTATTCGCAAGGCCGTAGCATCGGTCGGCGCGCCACCCGGTAGCGCCGGCCGCCGGTCTCGAGCACCGCCGCATCCCCGGCTACCGTCATGCTCCGGGCCAAGGCGTAGTATGCCGGCCGCAGGAACCGGGCCGGCATAGACCCGCGTTCACCGCGGTCGACCTCGCAATAAAGGACCTCACCGTCGCCGACGGCCAGGGAAGAGGGGTCGAGGGGCCCGGTGATTCCATCGTTGCAACGCACCGTGAAACCGGCAGTGCCGTCACCATCGACCGCAACCACGACCAACGGGGTATCATCGACCCTGACCGTCTGGCGGTCGATGCCGATATCAATCACCCAATCGCCGTCGTCACCCCGGCAAATATGACGGGAGAACAGTTCGGCAATGCGACGGTTGGCGATGGATTCCCCATCGGCATACCAAATCCCGTCACTGCCGAAGGAAATCTCGGCGCCCCCTATCGCCCAAAAGCCCGCCTTAGGCATCACGTCTCTCCCGGCTATCGAGCATTATGGTCACCGGACCATCGGCCTTTATGTCGAGCTGCATGTGTTCACC
Source organism: Deltaproteobacteria bacterium (assembly GCA_046583395.1). GTDB lineage: Bacteria > Desulfobacterota > Binatia > UBA1149 > CAYXZP01 > CAYXZP01. Next base: position 688 of record JAYGCK010000070.1, on the reverse strand, counting down.
AAAGCTACCGTGGGCGACCTCGACCCCTAGCCGGCCCACAGCATCGGCAAAAGTACCGACCAGCTCGGCTGCCTCGGCCGGCTGGGCTGCGGCCTGAAAAGAAGGCCGGCGTCCTTTGCGAGTATCGGCGATGAGCGTGAACTGGCTCACGACCAGCATCTGGCCGCCCGTTTCGGCCACTGAAAGGTTCATACGACCGGCCTCATCCTCGAAAACCCGCAACCCGACGGCACGCCGGGCCAAGGCCTCGGCATCCGGCCCGCTATCGCCCTCGGCCACACCAACCAGCGCGCATAACCCGGCCTGGATGGCACCGACCTGCCGGCCGGCCACCGAAACAGCCGCGGCCGATACACGCTGCAACAGGACCTTCAACTAATACGAAAGACCGAACCCAACGCTGTCCAGGATAGACGCCCCCGCCGAATCGAACGCCTCATCAATGGTCAGTGCAGGGTCGACATCGAGCGAACTATCGAGTTCCCGGAAGGGACAGCTGAATATCGTTGAACCGGCCTCAAACTCGAGCGGTGTCACCGAAATGAACCCGAACAGAAGCGTCGATGTATCGACATCGTTGTTGAACACCGTGAGCGCGGAACCCTCATAACCCAACGTGCATAAATCGGCGGCCGATTCACCCTCTCCGACCACGGTCATTCCGGTACCCGAGTAGTCCACGATAACG
>JAYGCK010000005.1:0-8254 GCA_046583395.1 Deltaproteobacteria bacterium | reverse complement strand
CGGGTCCACCATGCCATGGGGCATGGGTGGGTGGTCTTAGCAGCGTAGAGCTCGGACGCGCCGCCGAACAGGCCGCGGTCCAATACCTGGCCGGGGCCGGCATGGAGGTCATCGGGCGTAACGACCGGGCCCGGCACGGTGAGTATAGACATTGTGGCCACCGACGGGCCGGTGCTCCTCTTTGTCGAGGTGAAGCGGCGTGCGCGTCAACACGATGCCTTGGAGGCCGGCGGGCGGACCAAGCAGGAGAGCCTGATGCGCACCGCTCTCGATTTTCTCTTGCGGTCGGCTATGCTCAAAAGGCCGGTTCGCTTCGACGTCATAAGCGTGGACGGAAAAGGCCAGGTCTGTGGCCACATCCGAGACGCTTTTGAGATGACGCTCTGAGCCCCGGCGGCGGGCCATGCTCGACATCAAGCTCATCCGCGAGGACACCGAGTCCGTCAAAGCCGCACTGGCCAAGGTCGGTGTGGCGCCCGCCGAGATAGACTCGGTGGTGGGGTTGGACAAACGCCGCCGTGAGCTTATCGCAGAGGTCGAGTCCATGCGCGCCGAGCGCAAGAAGGCCTCAAAGGAGATTGGCAAGGCTGGCGGCGATGCGGCTGCCGAAGATGCCAAGGCCGCCGTCCGTGCGCTCGGTGAAAGGATGGGGGTGGCCGAGGCCGGCTTGGCCGAGGCCGAGCAGGCCTTTGGGGCGGCCATGCTCGAAATACCCAATCTCCCGCACCCGGATGTTCCCGAAGGCAAGGACGAGACCGACAACGTCGAGATTCGGACGGTGGGCGATCCGCTAGCCCTCGACTTCGAGCCCGAACCGCATTGGGAGATAGGCGAGCGGCTCGGCATAATCGATTTCGAACGAGGGGTGAAGGTCTCGGGCAGCCGCTTCTATGTGCTTTGTGGTGACGGGGCCCGCCTGCAGCGCGCGCTCATAAACTGGATGCTCGACCTCCACTCCGGCGAGCACGGCTACACCGAGGTCTACCCGCCAGCGATGGTGCGCGAAAATTGCCTGGTCGGTACCGGCAACCTTCCCAAGTTTGGGGACAACCTCTACCGGGATGCTGAAGAGGACTTCTATTTCGTCCCCACCGCCGAGGTTCCTGTTACCAACCTCTACCGTGACGAGGTCCTAGCTGCCGGCCAGCTGCCGATAAAACACGTGGCCTATACTCCGTGCTTTAGGCGCGAGAAGATGTCGGCCGGTCGCGATGTTCGTGGCATCAAGCGCGGTCACCAGTTCGACAAGGTCGAGATGGTGAAGTTCGTCCATCCTGACAGCTCCGACGCCGAGCTTGTCTCTCTCCTCGACGATGCCGAGGACGTGGCCCGCCGCCTGGGTATCCGCCACCGCGTGGTTCAGATGTGTACGGCCGACCTGAGTTTTGTCGCCGCCATAAAGTACGATGTCGAGCTGTGGGCGCCCGGTTCGGACGAGTGGTTGGAGGTAAGTTCCTGCTCCAATTTCCGGGACTTCCAGGCCAGGCGGACCAATATCCGTTTCAAACCGGCTGAAGGCGGGCGCGCCGAATTCGTCCATACGCTCAACGGCTCCGGGCTGGCACTGCCCCGGGTGATGATAGCCGTACTGGAGAACTTCCAGAACGGCGACGGCGGCATTACGGTCCCCGGGGTGTTGCGGCCCTATATGGGCGGGCAGTCTACGATCGCGTGATAACGGAGGGGTGGCCGAGTCCGGCTTAAGGCACCGGTCTTGAAAACCGGCGACGGGCAACCGTCCGGGGGTTCGAATCCCTCCCCCTCCGCCACGCGCTCCATCCATCTTTGTAGTTGAACGAGCTGTCCGGCCCTTGCTAGAGAGAGGAAAAACGTCGGCCGCCCCGCTAGGGGCGGCCGACGCCGAAAGAGGAGATAGGCCCACACGGGTCGGCCTGGTTAAAAGTCGGTCTTAGGCGACGTTTTCCAGTTCGAGCTCTTCGAGACTGAGCTGGTCGCCGCTGTCCCATAAATCGGCCTCGCGGTCTTCGGCCGGGTCTTCCTCGAAGCTCATCTGTGGGTCTTCCTCGTTGCCATCGTCGGCCAGGATAGGGAAGGGGCTACGGCCGACCTGCGCGCTGGAGGTGTCGCCGGTAAGTTCGCGGCGGACCATCTCGGTGCGCTTCCAGTCCATCAGCCGGCTGCGAAGGCCGTCGGGGTCGATGCCGAGGGTGTCGCAGATGACACGGAAGGAGAAGGGCTCATCCCAGCTGTCGGTGGTAATCCAAGCCTCGGCCTCGTCGGAGAGCCGGCGGTACTTGCGGCGGGTCGAGCCCACGTACTTGTAGAAGGAGCGGATACCGTCCTTGAGCACGGCGTACATGAGGGCCTTTTCGGCGCCCATGCCGTCGTCGTTGCGCTGGGAGTAGAAGTACTGTTCGGGAAGGGTGAGGTCGGGGCTCAGGTAGTCCAGCAAGGACGGCATCAGGATGAAGTTGCCGCCGAGCGGGTGGGGCTCGTTGCGCTTGTTGCGCCTGTACGGAGCCGGACGTGCCTGGGAGTTTTGGGCTTCTGTGCTGTTTGTAGCCATGCCAGTACAAAGGCAAGAAGCGTGCCGTGACGCGGCGCGATATCGAAAGCCGCCCCACCAGGGCTGGTTCGGACATCTGCCCAGTGTTCAAGGGCTTTTTACAGATCTTTGCGCTGGGCCGGTCTTTTGCCAGCCTTGCCGGCCCTGCCTCTGTGGCGGTGCAGCAACGCGATTGAACGAAGTGCTCTTGCAGCTTTGCCAGGAACGCTTGCGTGATTGGAAGGCGGGCTCCTTTTCCCTTGACACCCTGAGCCCGGCCACCATAGATTGAATCCTGTTCAGCCCGCTGAGGGTGGACCTAGTAATATGATTGATACAGCCGGGGCCGAGGCCAAGCTAAGCCGCAAGGAACGCGAGCACATGTTCCGCATCAACCTGGTGCTGGACGCTGCCGAGCAGGTCTTTGGCGAGTACTCCTTTGCCGACTCTTCGGTCGAGGACATCGCCCGGCGTGCCGAGCTGTCGGTGGGGACCCTCTACAATCTGTTTCGCAGCAAGGAAGAGATCTACATGTCGGTGGTCTCGCGTTCGGTTAGCGGCTTCTTCGAGGAGCTCAGCGAGCGGGTGGCCGGGGCCCGTGGACCGCAAGAGCAGCTGCGCATCACGGTCAGGCACTTCTTTGAGCATTTCACCCACTATTCCCGGCAGTTCCGCCTTTACGTATCGGCGACCAATGGCTTTCAGTGGGAGCTCAAGAACAAGTTGGCCGGTGATGCGGCCGCGGCCCAACAGGGGTTCTTTCTAACCCTTGTCGATGCCTGCCAGCGGGGCCTCGACGAGGGCATCTTCAAGAAAGGGCTGACGGCCGAGGCCATGGCCACGACGGTGTTCGGGATATCGCATTCGTTCCTGATGTTGTGGTTGGGCCAGCCCGAGGAAGGGCGCCCTGAGCTTCTTGGTCTTTTGCCGGCTGCGCTCGAGACGCTCGACCGGGTCACCGGAGCCGGTGGACAGTGAGGAGAAGGCCTTGAGAGTTCAGAAGCACGCCACGCCCAACCATACCCACTCTAACGCCACCATGATTTGCGAGACCGCGCTCAAGGCCATGGGGCTAAAGGTGGAGCGTGCGCTCGATTACCGCGACGGTTGCGACTTCAAGGTCAACGGCGAGGTCCGTATCGCCGTTCGCTACGCCTTCCCGATGGCCGACCGTGAGCAGGTCTACCGCAAGCGCAACGGCGAAATCTCGCGCTACGTATACAAACGCTGGACCTTCAACTTCCACCGCCACGGCAAGCTCGGCAAACGTTACTGCGATTTCTTCATATGTTTCCTCGCTCCATCCGACACCATGACCAAGGGGCGTTCCGAGGTCACGGTGTTCGTTATTCCTTGGGATGCGATTACCGGCCTGACCTTCTGTTCTTCGAGCCGCGAGGGAAGCAACCGGGCCTATCGTGGCAAGTACGCCCGTTACGAGGATGCATGGGAGCTAATCGAGCAGGCTGCCGGTGGGGACGCCGGTAACGGTTACGGACGTTCTAAGAAGCTGCGTGTGAGCGCCGATAGCCGCAAACGGCTCAAGATACTTACTACCGGTCTGTCGTCAGAGGATGCGGTGCCGGGCGAGCGTCAGGACTGAAAGTTCTCTTTGGCCACAAAAGCGCCGATGGTTGCCGCTACGGCGATGGCCAGCAACGCATAGCCCCCGCGTCCCAGGATGGTAGGGTCGGTGCACAGCGCGCCGACCGTGGCAGCGCTTACAATCAAGCAGGCGTCGAGCAGGAAGCCGATGCCGAACTGGCCCTGTTTCGAACGGTTGTCCAGGGAAGGCAGGCGGCTGGCCGCTTTGATGTGTTTTAGCTCTATTGAGGCCTCGGTACTGTCACCATCGGCTTCGCTGAAGTTGGCCGAGGAGCGCAGCAGCCGCTGGGCATAGCGCTCGACGCGCAAACGGAACGCCTCCTTAGCATCCGCGTTCATGCGCTCGACATCCAGCTCGTCGAGGTCGAAGGCCTCGGGGTCGGCCAGCGTGTGCCGGCGGGCCTTGTGGTTGGCCGCCCGCAGCTCACGGGCCGTGGCCAAGGAGACCACTTTGCCGCTGTTGTTCCCGCTATCCTGTCCGTCGTCAGCCATCACTGCCCTCGCGTTCTAACGGAGCAAAGCCCGTGCCATGAGCCTGGCAGGCCAAGTGCCTGGTCTGCAAGGCCTTTTAGGCAATCTCCGGCCAGTCGTGATTGTAGCATAGCTTGCAGGGCTGCCGGTACCGGGCCCGACTGGCAGCCGCGCAATACGAAGTTGTGACGCTGGTCGGCTACCCCTATGGTGTCGCCCGGCCGGTCGGGAGAGGTGACCGAGTGGCTGAAGGTGCTCGCCTGCTAAGCGAGTGAGGGGATTATACTCCTCCGAGGGTTCGAATCCCTCCCTCTCCGTCGCTATCTTTGCGGCCGATGCTGCCCCGCTCGGCCCGCAGGCTGTGAATGGGGCACAGGGGGGGGACGTCGAAGAGACGAAAGTGGTGACGCTTTTACCAAAGTTGGGGCTCGGCCGGGTCGTTCGCGTGGCATCGACCGGGGTGCTGCTTGTGACCGCCCTGGCCGGGTGCGCGGCCTCCGGGCTCGGTAACGAGTCTGTCGCGCCCGCGTACTTTACCGAGGTGACCGAGAGCAACGGTCTTCGCTACGCGCACAACTGGGAGCAGCGGCCCTGCTTCAGCCTCGAGCTTCCCACCACCGCTTGGCAGCTCGACAAGGCCTCTGCCAACCGCGTGGTATGGCACCAGGGTAAGGAAACGCTGGGGCTTTACCTGACCGACAACCGCTACCATCGTTTCGCCGTTTCCGGGATGAACCCGGAACAGATACTGCGCGCCTTCATCGGCTATGAGCTCGAGTACATAAAACCCCGCTTCGAAGTGCAGATGCTTCCCGAGCCTCGTTTTGCCGGCGACGGTAACGGCACCTGGGCGCAATGGCGCTGGGAAGGCTACGGGGGGCTAAAGGCCTCCAATCGTTCTTCGGTTCCTGCCGACCAGCACCATGTGGTGGCCAGTCTGTGGTTGGACCCCTGGGTCCTGTCGCTCGATTGGGGTTCGGTCGACGATGAGGTCGCGCCGGGTCCGCGCACTGAACTGGTCGATGTGGTCGAATCCCTGACCTTCAACCCGCAATGTTTTCAGGCGATGAAGCTGGGCGAGACCTGGTAGGTCTCCGGGGATGAGTTAGGCCGGTTGCCGGGCCTCTCGTACCACGAACGCGAACACGGCAAGGGCAACGGCCGCGGCAAGGACCGCGTAACCGCTTCCACTTAGCAAATCGGGCCGTGCGCACAGCGCGCCTATCACCGCCGCGCCTAGTGTGAGAGAGGCGTCCAAGGCAAAAGTGAGCCCGAAGCTGCCGGTGGTGGTTTTGCGCGACGTCATACGGGCGGCAAGCCTTATGTGCTTAAAGGCTATTGTGGCATCGGTCTTGTTGGCCTCGGTCTGGCTGATGTCACCGGCGTGCTTGATAAGCCCACGGGCATAACTGTCTACGCGCTCGCGGTAGGCCCGCCGTGCTTCGGGGGTCAGCCGGTTGAGCGCACCCGCCTTGAGATCGAACGGCTCGGCCTGGCGCCGGCGCGGCCCGGTCCTGCGTTGGCCGGGCTCAAGGGTGCGTAGCGAACGGCGGGCCTGGTCCAGGTAGACCACCTTGGCCGGTGCTCTTTCCGTAGTGTGGGTCTGTGTCTGCGCCCCGTTCTTTATGCCTGCCGCGTTTCCCAAAGGTCCTTGCCTCTGAGCAAACGGTATCAGGCAGTTGGGGGGGGCTACCGGAATACCGCATCAACGACCGTTCGTTTCAGGCCAACGATCGTTGGCTACGACCGGGCCAACGCTTGTAAGAGGGCCGGTCGCCGGGCCACAAGGCCCTGGCCTTTCTATGGGGGGACTAATGGCAGACAGCTATACGACCGAAGAAGTGTTCGCCGAACATACGGTGTAGCTGGCCTGAGCCGTGGCGGCAGGCTTGCCCGCGGCGGGGGCCGCCGTTAGGATTCCGCGTTCGCAACGACCCTTACGCGCCCGTAGCTCAGCTGGATAGAGCACCAGACTACGAATCTGGGGGTCGCAAGTTCGACTCTTGCCGGGCGCGCTCTATAACGAGGTCGTTTTCCGCCTAGCCGAGGGTATCGCCGTGGCGCGCAACGGCTGGCGGGCTGAGGGATAACCCGTTGTTACTTCGGGTAGGAATAGACACCCACGCAGCTGAGCAGGACGGTACCGGGAACTGCACCTGGGTGCGATCACTCGTCAAGGCTCTGCTCGAACGCGATGACGACATCGAGTACTTCCTCTACGCCACGGACCCTGAGCATCCCTTCTACGCTTCGCTGAGCCGGCGCCCGGTCATCCGCCGGCTGTGGCCACGAAACGGCATGATGCGTGTGCCGCTGGCGTTGGCGTTAATGAGCGTGATCGACCGTTTGGATCTGCTGCACGTACAGTACGTAGCCCCGCCCCTGCACCGTGGCCGTTTGCTCAATACCATCCATGACCTGGCCTTCCTGCGACTTCCCCACGCATTTTCTCCTGTGCTTAGGTTCCGCTTGTCACGGCAGGTACCTGTTCACGCCAGGCGGGCAGACGCGGTAATGACCGGATCGCGATTCTCTGCCGACGACGTTACAAGCTGTTGCCGCGTGGACCGATCACGCGTTCACGTGATTCCTTACGGGATAGATTCCAGCAGATTCAACCAGGAAGCATCCACGCGAGCAGCGCCGTTGCTCGCTCGACTCAAGGTGGAGACTCCTTACCTACTGTGTGCCGGGCGTCTAAACCGTCGTAAGCAGCTCCCCGTCGTCCTAGGCGCCTTCGAACGTCTTCGTGACGATGGCCGAGAGTTGACGCTGGTTATAGTCGGTCCCGACGATTACGGCGCCGACTCGGTGCGTACACAGGCAAGAACGATGAAGCACGGCTCGCATGTAAAACTGGCCGGGACGGTGACCGACGATGAGCTGCCGGCATTGATGGCCGCTGCTGCCGTTTTTGTATATCCGTCGGAGTTCGAGGGATTCGGGTTTCCACCGCTGGAAGCTATGGCCTGCGGCACGCCAGTGGTTAGCTCACGCGCCGGGTCGTTGGAAGAGGTGTTGGGTGATGCGGCGCTGTATGTTCAGCCTGACGATCCGGCAACCGTGGCCGATGCGATCGCCCGGGTGATCGATGACCACGCTGGACGCCAGGGATTGGTAAACGCTGGACTGCAGCAGGCTGCGCGCTATGACTGGTCCCGTACAGCCGAGTCAACGGCAGCACTGTATTGCCAACTTTCCGGTTACGGTGGACTTGCCACCAGCAGCAAGGACATCAGTCGGTGACCAGGAATCCACCGTCGCTAAGCATCCTCGGTTGCCGTGGCATACCGGCAAGGCACGGGGGTTTCGAGACCTTCGCCGAAGGACTGGCTCTGTACCTGTCCGCGAAGGGGTGGCGGGTGACCGTCTATTGCCAAGCCGACGGGAAACGGGGTACCAACGAAAACGAGTGGAGGGGAATACGGCTGATAGAGATCGGCGTCAGGCAGAGCGGTCCACTGGGAACAGTGCTTTTCGACCTTTTTTCGACTCTTCACGCGGTACGCGAGGGGGGACCCGTGCTCACGCTGGGGTACAACACCTCGCCGTTCTTTCTGCTCTACCGACTGCGCGGCGTTGCCAACGTGGTCAACATGGACGGACTTGAATGGAAACGCAGCAAGTGGTCGTGGTGGCAGCGGGCCTGGCTGCTCTGCTGCGAAAGAATCG
>JAYGCK010000127.1:0-1680 GCA_046583395.1 Deltaproteobacteria bacterium | reverse complement strand
CATGCTTGAGCACCAAGGCTACGGATTCTCGACCATAGCCGGTATCACCGGCCACAAGTCACGCGGTGCGTTCGACCGTTACGCCCATAGTGATACGGCGATGAGGCAAGAGGCCGTAGACGCCCTTCGGCGACCCGAGCGCAAAGCCGGTAGGATCGTCCCCATCAGGGCCTGACTCACGCCGGCAGCGTCGGCATACAACCCCAAAGCCTACCTGGCACACCTCCCCGGCCGCCTGCAATTGAAAGCTCCGTTAGGCCATTAGAGTGCACGGCTGGAAGAACCGTGGAAGAACGGGGCGTTGTCTCATAACCCGGCCACGCACCACTGCTGACCTTCATGTGTATTTTCAGGTGGTTAAAGAGTGCCCCCGGCAGGACTCGAACCTGCGGCACCAGGATTAGGAATCCTGCGCTCTATCCACCTGAGCTACGGGGGCAAAAGATTGGCCAAGCTTAACCTCGTCATAGTAGGCCCGCAATAGGCGTTCACAGAGCCGCGTTGCATTAACCGAGCCTGCTTAGCACTTTGTCAGGCGGCCACCACCGGGGCCTTCTTCAGAGTGAAGTTCGGAATCTTCTACGAGCACCAGCTGCCCAGGCCCTGGAACGAGGAACGAAACGACCGCGTACTGGTCGAGGAGGCTCTCGAACAGGTCGAAGCCGCCGACCGGCTCGGTTACGACTATCTGTGGGAGGTCGAGCATCACTTCCTCGAGGAGTACTCACATTCCTCGGCCCCAGAAGTGTTCCTGGCTGCGGCCAGTCAGCGGACCAAGAACATCCGACTAGGCCACGGCATCGTGAACATGCTGCCCAAGGTCAATCACCCTGCCCGGGTGGCCGAACGCATCTCATCGCTCGACCTCATAAGTGGCGGGCGGGTCGAGTTCGGCACTGGAGAGTCGAGCGCACGTATCGAGTTGGAAGGCTTTGGCGCCGGACCCGACGAAAAACGCGCGATGTGGACCGAGGCCTTGGCCGAATGCACCCGCATGATGACCTCGGACCCCTACCCCGGCTTCGAGGGTCAATACTTTTCCATGCCCTGCCGCAACGTATTGCCCAAGCCCCTACAGAAACCGCACCCGCCGGTCTGGGTGGCATGCTCGAACCGCGACACAATCCACCTTGCCGCCCAGCTGGGCCTTGGCGCCCTAACCTTCGCCTTCACCGACCCCGAGGAGGCCAAGCTCTGGGTCGATGACTACTACACCACGCTAAAGAACGAGTGCGTGCCTTTGACCGAGGCCGTAAACCCCAACATCGCCATGGTCACCAGTTTCTCGGTCCACGATGACCCCGAAGAGGCAGACCGTCGCGGCAAAGAAGGCTTCCAGTTCTTCGCCTTCGCTCTTGCCCATTACTATCTGTTCGGCTCCCAGCAACCCGGCCGCACCGACATCTGGAAACTCTTCAAGGAACAGGCCGCCGACCAGGCCATCGCCATCGGCGAGGAGGCCTACGGTGGGATCGGAACGCCTGAGACCGTAGCCGATCATTGCCGAGCCTTCGAGGAGGCTGGTGTCGACCAGACCGTGTTCATCCAACAGGGCGGCAACAACCGTAACGACCACATCCTGGAGACCCTCGAGCTTTTCGCCAAGCGGGTGATGCCGGAGTTCAAGGAACGAGAAAGTGGTCGCGATGCCAAGAAGGCCGAGGAACTTGCCCCCTACAC
>JAYGCK010000113.1:0-33379 GCA_046583395.1 Deltaproteobacteria bacterium | reverse complement strand
CCGGCGGTTGGCCGGCAGGTAATGTCCTTCGGTCACCGCACCCTCCAGGCAGAGCAGATACTTGGGCACCGAGACCCTTTGCAGCTCGAAGCGGTCGACCAGAGAATGCACCCAGCTTGGAAAGCGGTCGGTGAATTTTATTTCTAGGATGACGCCTTGGGTCGGTATGCCGTGGAAGGGGCCGGTCAGACGGAGCTGGTCGCTCACGGTGACGGCCTGTTCGAGTTGACTGTCGAAGGTGATGCGGACCGAATCCTCAGCCACCGATTCGTATGCTTCGCGCCGGTACTTCACGCGCAGGACAGGGCCGCAGCCAAGCCGCGATGTCATCATCCCAAACTCGCCGGTGTCGGGGACATCGATGTCTGCGCCTTGCCCCAGAGCCAGCCGGAGGATGTCGGAGGCCTCGTCACGGGTGGTGCGGGTGCGGGTCTTGCGAATGACGTCGTTGTTGCGGCGCTTTATTTCGCAGAACACCGGACCGTGCTCATCGTAGTAGCGTATCCTGAGCTTGAAGCGGCTGCGTAGCCCCTGGGCCGACATGCGGTAGATCTGCAGGTCGGCATTGTCGAGGTAGAGGCTGCATATGGTGTAGGCGTGGTCCTCGTCGGCTGCGTAGACGTCGGGCCGGGTAAAGGGTGCGATATGAACCCTTATCGGTTCAAGAAGCTCGTCGGGCAAGTAATACTTGCACTCGAAACGGGAGAATATTTGCCGCTCGCCGCCCGGACCTACCGCCACCTGAGAAGGCATAACCTTTGAACGATATGGCACTGGGGCCTGTGTCGTCAATGGGGGGGTGCCCGCCATGATGCGACGCGGCATTTCTGGCCTACATGGGCGCCAAATAGGCTAACAGTTGCCTGCCAGGCGTGTTAGGACGTAAGAGGGTGTCGGTACGGGGCCGCGCCCGGAACGGGATGTTAGGACTTTTTTCCCAGGCACTGCTGGTCGCTTTGCTGTTTGCTATGCCGTCTGCGGCGCTTGCGGCCGAGCTGGTCCTTAACGAGTACAACGCTGTGGCCGGCGGGCAGTATCTGGCCGGCCAGTCCTCCGACGGCTTTTGGGGGCGCCGGGAGGCCAACGGAGGGGACTGGTTCGAACTGGTGGTCGTCGGCGACCACCTCGACCTACGCGGCTGGAAGCTGTGGGTGACTAACGATGTGGGCGGCGTCGACGAGGAAAGTTTCGTCCTGACGCTCACAGACGACGCGGTCTGGGCCGACCTCCGAAGCGGGACCATCCTTACCTTTTCCGAGGAGCTTGGCAGCAACGTGACCGACTACCGGCCGGAGTTCGGGCGATGGTGGATGAACCTGCGCGTGCATCCGGACAGTTCGGGGACCTATGTGACCCTAGAGTGCGATAGCCCAGCCTGTAGTGCCGGCGATGTTGCCTGGAAGGTATCCAACCTCGACTGGCAGTTGCTCATAACCAATGCCGGCGGCCAGACGGTGTTCGGTCCTGCCGGCGAGGCGGTAAAGCCGCTCGGCGCCATCGGGCCGAACGAGGTCTTCAAGCTCGAGGAGACCCCGAGCGCCTCCACGACTCCCTTGTCGAACTATAACGACGGCACCTCGAGCAGCTTCGGTCAGCCCAATCTCTACAGCGCGGGCACGGTCACCCAGGACCTTTCGGTGCTGAGAGGTTCGGTGCCCTATAGCGCCCTTTCCTCGGTGCGTATCAACGAGGTCTATTCGCACTCCGACCCGGGCATCGATTGGTTCGAGCTTTACAATCCGGGAACCGAGGCGGTCGATGTCGGCGGCTGGTTTCTTTCCGACAACCCCGAGGACCTGACCGAATATCAGATAGCCGACGGAACCGTCATCGACGCCGGTGGCTATCTGACCTTCGACGAAACCGACGTGCCCTTTGCCTTCAGTTCTTCCTGCGGTGATGAGCTTATCTTGTCGGTGGCCGATGCCGGCGGGCTTACCGGAGAGCGTGACTTTGTAGAGTTCGGTCCGGTCGAGAACGGAGTGCCCTACGGTCGTGTGTCCCAACTGAGCACGGGAGTCACCAGGCTTTCCGGGCCAAGTCGCGGGGGAGCCAACGCGGCGGCCTTGGTCGGCCCGGTCGTCATTAACGAGGTCATGTACCATCCGCCCGACCCGGACCTGGGAATTACGGTCGATACCGAGTTCGTCGAACTCTACAACGCCGGCGATTCGGCGGTGGATCTGTACTCTGATTTTAGCGACTACGGTGTGCATCCCTGGAAACTGCGCGGTGGCATCGGCTTCGAGTTTCCCGTCGGCACGACCATGGTCGCCGATTCATATCTTCTGGTCGTCAACTTCGACCCTGCCAACGCGACGCTGCTGGCCGAGTTCCGGGCGGTCTACGGGCTCGACGGCACGACAACGATACTGGGACCCTATTCCGGTCAGCTGAACAACTTCACCGACACTGTCCGGTTAAGGAAGCCCGATTCGCCCAACCCTCTAGGCAACATCTGTGGCAGCAATACACCGGCGGCCGAATATGCCCCACGGGTCATCGTCGAGGAGGTCAGTTACTTCGACTCCGGCGATTGGCCCACGGCTGCTGATGGGCAGGGCGCCTCGTTAGAGCGTGCCGACCCAGACCTGCTGGCCGAACTGGTCTCGAGCTGGAGCGCCAACCTGGACGGTTCGGCAACTCCGGGCCAAGCCAATTCGACGCTCAGTCCCCCGACCAATGCTCAGGCAAAGTGCATCAACGCGCTTAACAAGGACTTCTCCAAGGTCGCCAAGACCCAGGGCAAGCTCGACTATGCCTGCGCAAAGAACACGGCCAAGGACAAGCTCGAGGGGATGACCGCTGACCAATGTCTGGCCGCCGACCCCCGCGGCAAGTTGGCCGGCATTCAGGCCAAGACCGAGCGCGACTTTATGCGTTCCTGTTCGGGGCAGGACCGGGACGGCAACTCGGTCTATCCACGCTTTGGTGCCAGTGACGCCGCCACGGCAAACGCAGCCGCCATCAGCGCACCGATCGCGCTGATGGGAGACGCCTTCGGCGACAGCCTCGATGACGCGCTTGTTTCGGCCGATAGCGAGCGTGACATGTCGAAGTGCCAACTGGCCGTGACCAAGACCCTTCACAAGTGTCTGGGTACGACCCTTGGCATCTTCAACAAGTGCAAGAAGGAAGGTTTAAAGGACGGTGAGATGCGCCGGACCCGCGACCTGGCCGAGTGCGTGGGCAAGGACAACCGCGGCAAGATCGCCAAGGTCTGCTCGGCCACGACCGGCAAAATCGCACGCGACCTCGAGCGTAAATGCGAGGGCAAGGGGGTCGATCTCAGCCAGGCGCTTCCGGGATGTGCTACGGCCAATACCGCTGATGTGGCCGCCTGCCTGTCACGAGCGGCGGCATGCCGGGCCTGCCTGGCGCTCGGTTCGGCCGACGCCCTGTCGGCCGATTGCGACGCCGTAGACGACGGTCTTGCCAACGACAGCTGTTCGGGCGGATAGGCATCCCGCACTTTAACAAAGCACACATAGGTCATTGAGTCCGTGATCTCGGTAGCCCGACAATGGCGTCGTGCCGGGGCAACAAGCACAACAGGCGTCGGTCCTGATCCTTGCTGCCTTCATGGGTGGCGGAGAGGGTGGGATTTGAACCCACGGTACCTTGCGGCACACACGCTTTCCAAGCGTGCTCCTTAAGCCGTACTCGGACACCTCTCCAGACCGGCGACGCTATCCGCCGTCGCCCTCCTTTTCAACGCTTGGGCAGAGTGCTGTTGCCCCGCTCGGGCCGTGGTGATAGCTCGACCTACTCCGCTATGTCCTATCAGGTACTCGCGCGCCGTTGGCGGCCTACCACCTTCGAGGCGGTGGTAGGGCAGCCCCATATCACCAAGGCGATAGAGAACGCGCTCGAGCGCGACCGCGTTGCCCACGCCTTCTTGCTTACCGGGATACGCGGGGTCGGCAAGACCACCGTGGCCCGGCTGCTGGCCCGTGCGCTCAACTGCAAGGAGCGGCGGGGTCCGGAGCCCTGCAACGAATGCGGCCCCTGCACGCAGGCGCTCAAGGGCGCGTCAATCGACATAATCGAGATAGACGGTGCATCGAACCGTGGGATAGACGAGGTTCGAGACATCATCGAGGCCGCGCTCTACTTGCCGGCCGCTTCGCCCTTCAAGGTCTACATCATCGATGAGGTCCACCAACTCACCGGGCCGGCCTTCAACGCCCTTCTCAAGTTGCTCGAGGAGCCGCCCGACCATGTGAAGTTCATCATGGCCACCACCGAGGCCCACAAACTTCCGGCCACGGTGCTCTCGCGTTGCCAGAGGCACGATTTCAGGCGTATCTCGGTCGAGGAGATAGGCGCGCAGTTGGACGCCATAGTGGTGGCCGATGGGTTGGAGGTGGCTGCCGACGTGTTGGCCCTGGTCTCTCGTGAGGCCGACGGTAGCATGCGCGATGCTCAATCGCTTCTCGAACAGGTGCTGACACTTGCCAGTGGCCAGAGCGACGAGGCCGCGGCCGCCTCTATGCTGGGCGTTGCCCGGCGCGAGACCGTCCGTGGCTGTGTGGAGGCGGTGCTCGGGCGCGAGCCGGCCAAGGTCATCGACATGATGGCCGAATTGAGGACGGCCGGGGTGGACCTCGAGCGCTTCCTTTCCGATTTGCTTGGGCTCTTGCGTTACGTCGCTTTGGCCGCGGCCACCAAAGACGGCCGCTTGCCCGACGGCCTTGGTCAGACTGACCGTGAAGTTGCGTTTGCCATGCGCGAGCTTCGCAGTCCGCTCGACCTTCAGCGTATCTTCGGCTCGCTCTTGGACACGGCGGCCCGCTTGCGCGGACCGATGGCGCCCGACCTGGTCCTGGAGATGGGCCTTATCAAGGCCGCTTCCTTGGACCCGGTCGAATCGGTGGCCGAAGTGCTCGCCGCCCTAGCCGGGGCAGCGGGCAAAGCTGCGGGACCCGCGAGCAGTGCCGGGGGTGGGGGAGGAGCGGCCAAACAGCGCGTCCGGCCCCAAGCGTCGCCGGCGCAAGCGTCGCCGGCGCAAGCGCCACAGGCCGAGGCTGCGCCCACACGGGCAGCCGAGCCGGCGGCTAGCGACGGCACCGGGGATGAGGAAGTTTCGGAATGGGAGCCCTTCCTTCTTATGGTGCGCGAGCGGATGGGGGTTCAGGCCTACGTCAACGTGAGCAATTGCGAGCTGTCACGCGATGATAGTGGTGCGGTCGAATTGCGCCCGCTCGGTGCGGGCTTCCGCCGGGCGCTCGACGACAAGAAGGTCCTTACCGAGCTGGCCGGGCTGGCCAGCGAACATTTCGGCGCCACGGTCGAGTTCAGGCTTTGCCCGGACGGACCCAGCGGCGGCAATGGTGTATCGATACACGGAATGGAAAAGGCGCGCAGCGCCAAGGTGGAGAGCGAGACCATGGAGGATCCCTTGGTCAAAGAGGCACTCGATGTGTTCGGCGGCAGGGTCGACAGTATCGTCGACCTCGGCGACCGCGAGAAAGGGCGGTAGTACGATGACGGACGGTAGTAGTTTCGACATGATCAAGCAGGCCCGAGACCTGCAAAAACGTATGGGGCTTATCCAGAAGAAGGTCGAGCGCGCCGAGCTTACCGCCACAGCCGGTGGCGGCATGGTGACCGCGACGATTACCGGCAAGTTGATGGTCAAGAAGGTCGAGATAGAGCCCCAGTTCTTTGCCGACGGTGACCGCCGCATGATCGAGGACCTCGTTGCCTCGGCTATCAACGCGGCCATCGAGAAGGCCCAGCGGATGATGGCCAAGGAGATGCGCGAGGTCACCGGCGGTCTTTCCATCCCCGGACTCTGAGGCGACGTGGCCTATACTCCGGCACTCGCGCGATTGATCGAGCTGCTCTCGCGCATGCCGGGCATCGGCGAGAAGACCGCCGCGCGGCTGGCCTTTTTTATCCTCAAGAGCGAGGACGGCTATACCGACGAACTGGGCGGCGCCATAGGGCGGATAAAGCAAGAGACCACACTCTGTTCGGTCTGTTTCGGCTTTACCGAGGCCGACCCCTGCACGACCTGCACCGACGACCGCCGCGATGCCTCGATCATCTGTGTGGTCGAAGAGCCGTCCGATATTGTGGCCGTAGAGAGGAGCGGGGGGTTCAAGGGGCGCTATCATGTGCTTCACGGGTCCATCTCTCCGCTCGACGGACGCGGCCCCGAACAGCTAAAGATTCAGGAGCTGCTCACCCGATTGACCGATGGCGCGGTGACCGAGGTCGTGGTCGCCACCAACCCGACCGTCGAAGGCGAGGCGACGGCGGTCTATCTTGCGCGTTTGCTCAAGTCTGCCGGTGTCGAAGCAAGCCGTATCGCCCACGGCATTCCAGTGGGTGGCAACCTTGAGTATGCGGACCAGGCTACCGTCGGGCGGGCGCTCGAAGGCCGCCGCCGCATGTAGAAGTTATATTGACTCGGCAAAGCGCAAGCGCGATAGCTTCGCCTCTCTTACACCACGCAAAGGAGCCCATTGATGAGCATTCAGGTAGGACAAGACGTCCCCGACTTTAAACTGACCACCTTCGATTCCGAGAACGGCGGGTTCGGAGAGTTCGATCTGGCAAAGCAGAAGAAGGACGGCCGTTGGAGCCTGTTGTTTTTCTATCCCGCCGACTTCACTTTCGTTTGAGCGACCGAGTTCGCTGCTCTGGCAGAGCAGCAAGACCGCTTCAAGAAAATGGGTTGCGATATCGTGACCGTGAGCACCGACACGCAGTTCGTGCACTTGGCCTGGCAGCGTGAGGAAAAGGAGCTGGCCGACGTGCAATACGCCATGGGCGCCGATCCCACCGGTGACCTGGCCAAGACCTTCGGTGTTTACATAGACGGGGTTGGTCTGGCGCTCCGCGGCAGTTTTCTCATAAGCCCCGCGGGCAAGCTCATGAACGCCGAGGTCAATTTCCTCAATATGGGCCGGAACATCGATGAGACCATGAGGAAGTTTAAGGCCAATCTCTATCTGCTCAAGAAGCCCGACGAAGGTTGCCCGTCCAAATGGAAGGATGAAGGCGACAAGACCCTAAAACCCGGCCCCGAGATGGTCGGTAGGGTCCATGAGGCGCTGGCCGATTAGATAGCGCGGCCGCCGGTCTCGGCGGTCGGGGGGGAGCTGGGCAGCCGGCTCTCGCCCATAAGCCAAGCGTCCACACTGCGGGCGCATTCACGGCCTTCCCATATCGCCCAGACCACCAGCGACTGGCCACGGCGACAGTCGCCGGCGGCGAATATGCCGGGAACCGATGACATCCGGTCATCGCCGGTACGAATGTTGCCCCGCTCGTCGAACTCGACCCCTAGCTGGTCGAGAATGCCGTCCTGTTCGGGGCCGACAAAACCCATCGCTAGTAGCACGAGGTCGGCATCAAGCCTGAACTCGCTTCCTTCCACTTCCTCGAGCCTGGGGCGGCCGTTGTCGCCGCTTACCCAGTTAACGCTTACGCCGTTTAGGGCTACGACCCGTCCATCCTCGCCTTCGAGGTATTTGGTCGACACGGCAAAATCGCGGTCAACTCCCTCCTCGTGTGAACTCGAGGTGCGGTAAATCATCGGCCAGTAGGGCCAGGGCATCTCATCTGTGCGCATGTCGGGCGGGCGCGCCAGTATCTCCAACTGGGTGACGCTCTTGGCACCCTGCCGGTTTGAGGTGCCTATGCAGTCCGAACCGGTATCGCCACCGCCGATTACGATTACATGCTTGTCGGTGGCGGTAAGCGCCACGTCGTCGGGCACCGCTAGGCCGGCCACACGCCTGTTTTGCTGGGGCAAAAAGTCCATCGCGAAGTGAACGCCTTCAAGCTTGCGGCCATCCACCGGAAGGTCGCGCGGCTTGGTCGCCCCGCAGGTCATGACCAAGGCGTCGTGACCGCGCCTGAGGTCTTCGGCACTGACGTCCACACCCACATTGACCGAGGTCCTGAACACCACACCTTCGGCGGCCATCTGTTCGACGCGCCGGTCGATGTGGTGTTTTTCCATCTTGAAATCGGGGATGCCGTAACGTAGCAGGCCGCCGATGCGGTCGGTGCGTTCGTAGAGAACCACATCGTGGCCGGCACGCCGTAGTTGTTGTGCGGCCGCCATGCCGGCAGGTCCCGAACCGACCACGCCCACGCTCTTGCCCGTCGTCACGGTGGGCGGTTCGGGCGATATCCAATCCTCGGTCCAGCCGCGGTCGACGATGCTCTTTTCGATGTACTCTATGGTTACGGGGTCGTCGTTGATGTTGAGAACGCAGGCCTCTTCGCAGGGAGCCGGGCATATACGCCCGGTGAACTCGGGAAAGTTATTGGTCGCGTGCAAGGACTCAAGCGCTTCGCGCCAGTGGGCGTTGTACACCAGGTCGTTCCAGTCCGGGATGATGTTACCCAGCGGGCAGCCGTTGTGACAAAAGGGCACGCCGCAATCCATGCACCGGGCCCCCTGTTCACGGACCTCTTTTTCGGGAATGTCGATGACGAACTCACGGTAATGCCCGAGGCGGTCGGCGATGGCCTCTTTGTCGGCGTTCTCACGGCCGAACTCCATGAATCCCGTAATCTTGCCCATCTCAGACCGCGGCCAGTTTCATTGCGTCCGAATCGAGATGCATCTGCTCAAGCACCTTGCGGTATTCGGTAGGAATGACCTTGTGGAAGCGCCCACAGGAGCTGTCCCAGTCTTGGAGCAGGCGTTCGGCGACACCGCTGCCGGTGTACTGGTGATGCCGTTGTACGAGCTGGTGGACCGTTTTGCGGTCGGCGGCCTCATCGAGCGGAAGCAGTTCTACCATTCCCATATTGCAGCGTGTCGCGAAGTCGTCTTCCTCGTCGAGAACGAACGCGACGCCACCGCTCATGCCCGCGGCGAAGTTGCGCCCGGCCGCCCCCAGACTCACCACTGTTCCGCGGGTCATGTACTCGCAGCCGTGGTCGCCGACGCCTTCGACCACGGTGGTTGCGCCGCTGTTACGAACGCAGAAGCGTTCGCCGGCGCGGCCGCGGATGAACACCTCGCCGCCGGTGGCCCCGTACATCGCGACGTTGCCGATGAGGATGTTGTCCTCTGGCACAAAGCCGCTGCCCGCCGGTGGCACGATGACCACCTGGCCGCCCGACATGCCCTTGCAGAAGTAGTCGTTGGCGTCTCCGTTTATATGGACGGCTATCCCCGGCGCCAGGAAAGCGGCGAAGCTTTGCCCGGCCGAGCCCTCGAGGTTTACGCGAACGGTGTAGGGCGGCAGCCCCTCTTCGCCGTGACGCCGCGTTAGTTCGCTTGAAAGCATCGTGCACACCGTGCGGTTGGTGTTGGCTATGGGGAGGTTTATCTCCACGGCCTTCTTTTCTTCGAGCGCCGGGCGGGCCAGTTCGATGAGCTTGTTGTCGAGTGCCTCCTCGAGCCTGTGGTCCTGGGTGCCGGTGCCGCTTATGCCGACGCCCGGACCGGCCTCGGGCATACGCAGCACCGAACTGAAGTCCAGGCTGCGGGCCTTCCAGTGTTCCAGCGCTGGCTCGACCTCGATGCGGTCCATACGCCCGGTCATTTCTTGGACCGTACGAAAGCCCATCATGGCCATTATCTCGCGCAACTCTTGGGCCACAAAGCTCATGAAGTTGATGACGTGCTCGGGTTGGCCGGTGAATCGCTTGCGCAGTTCAACGTCCTGCGTGGCGATACCCACCGGGCAGGTGTTGAGGTGGCACTTGCGCATCATGATGCAGCCCGAGGCGACCAATGAGGCCGTGGCGAAACCGAACTCGTCGGCGCCGAGCAGGGCCGCGATAGCGACATCGCGGCCGGTCTTTAGCTGCCCGTCGGTCTCTACCCGTATGCGGCTTCTCAGGTCGTTCTCGACCAGCACCTGCTGGGTCTCGGCCAGGCCCAGTTCCCAGGGCACCCCCGCGTGTTTTATCGAGCTCAACGGCGAGGCACCGGTGCCGCCGTCGAACCCGCTTATCAGCACGACGTCGGCCTTGCCCTTGGATACCCCGGCCGCGATGGTTCCCACCCCAACCTCGGCCACGAGCTTGACGCTGATACGCGCGTGCCGGTTCGAGTTCTTCAGGTCATGAATCAGTTGGGCCAGGTCCTCGATCGAATAGATGTCGTGGTGCGGGGGAGGCGAAATTAGGCCCACGCCGGGTGTCGAGTAACGCACCTTGGCGATTACGCCGTCGACCTTGTGGCCGGGTAGTTGGCCGCCCTCACCGGGTTTTGCGCCCTGGGCAATCTTAATCTGCAGTTCGTCGGCGTTGACCAGGTAGTTGCTGGTCACCCCGAACCGTCCGGAGGCGACCTGTTTGATGGCGCTTCTTGCCAGATCGCCGTTGGCCCGTCGTGTGAAGCGTTCGGGGTCCTCGCCGCCTTCGCCGGTGTTCGACTTGCCGCCGATACGGTTCATCGCAATGGCAAGGTTCTCGTGGGCCTCCTTGGAAATAGAGCCGTAGGACATGGCGCCGGTCTTGAAGCGCTTGACGATCTCGGAGGCCGGCTCGACCTCGTCTAGCGGGATAGGCTGGTCGGCGGGCTTGAAGCTGAACAGGCTGCGCAGCGTGCACAGGTTGCGCTCCTGGCGGTTGACCGCCTCGGCGTACTTCTTGAACACCCCGTAATCTCCCGAACGTGCAGCGTGTTGCAGCTTGCCGATGGTTACGGGGTTGAAGAGGTGGAACTCGCCATGGCGCCGCCACTGATACTGTCCGCCCGGGTCCAGTCCGTGGCCGTTGGCGGTCTCGGTCTGATAGGCGCGCCGGTGTCGCATCCGGCACTCCTCGGCGATGACGTCGAGACCGACTCCCTCGATACGGGTGGCCGTCCAGGTGAAGCACTTGTCTATGACATCGCGGTTCAGGCCGACGGCTTCGAAGATCTGAGCGCCGCGGTAACTGGCCAGCGTCGAGATGCCCATCTTCGACATTGTCTTGTAGAGGCCTTTGCCGATGGCCTTTACCAGATTCACCTCGGATGTGTCGGCGTCGATGCCGTGAAGTTCTCCGGCGGCCGCAAGCTCACGCAAGGTGTCAATGGCCAGGTAGGGGTTCACCGCGCTGGCGCCGTAACCGATGAGCAAGCAGAAGTGCATCACCTCACGCGGCTCGGCCGATTCGACGACCAGTCCGACCTTGGTGCGACGTCCCGTGCGGATCAGGTGATGATGGACCGCGCCCGTGGCCAGGAGCGAGGGTATCGGCAGTTTGCCGGGCCCGGCCCTGCGGTCGGAGAGAATAATGATCTCATAGCCCTCATCGACCGCCCGGGCCGCTGCCTGACATAGTTCATCGAGCGCACGGTCGAGTCCCTGGCCCCCAAGGGTCTCGGCGGGGAACACCGCGGACAGTGTGGTCGAGCGGATACCGTTACGGTCCATCTCCCGGATACGCGCCAGTTCCTCGTTGCCCAAACAGGGTTGGGCCAGGCGCAGTTGGCGGCAGTGTTCGGCGCTCTCGTCGAACAGGTTCTGTTCGCGGCCGGCCACGGTGTGCAGCGCCAATATCAGCTCTTCGCGGATAGGATCGATCGCCGGGTTGGTGACCTGGGCAAACAGTTGTTTGAAATAGCTGAACAGAAGCTGCGGCTTGTCCGACAGGCAGGCCAGCGGCGTGTCGGTGCCCATGGAGCCGACGGGTTCCTGTCCGTTGAGCGCCTTGGGCGTGAGCAAGACCTTGAGGTCCTCTATCGTGTAACCGAACAGCTTCTGTTTGGTCTCAAGCTCTTCACCGCTGATATGCGGTTCCACCGAAGTGGCGCTTGGCAGGCCGGCCAGGTGCACCCGCTGCTCGTTCAACCAGGCCGCGTAGGGCTGGCGCGAGGCCATGGTGTGCTTTATCTCGCCGTCCTCGATGATGCGTTGGGCCTCCAGGTCCACATAGAACATGCGGCCCGGCTGAAGGCGGTCCTTCACTACGATGTCCTCGGCCGGAATGTCGAGAACCCCGGTCTCGGAGGCCATTACGACCAGTCCGTCCTTGGTGACCAGATATCGCGAGGGCCTGAGCCCGTTGCGGTCGAGCACGGCGCCGATGCCGCGGCCGTCGGTAAAGGCGATGGAGGCCGGCCCGTCCCACGGTTCGAGAAGGTAACTGTGGTACTCGTAGAACGCCTTCTTCTCCTCGGGCATCGACTCGTGCTTTTCCCACGCTTCGGGAATCATCATCATCATTGCGTGGGGGAGGCCGCGGCCGGTCTGGTAGAGAAGCTCAAGGGCGTTATCGAAAATCGCGGAATCGCTCTGTGTCGGGTCGATTATGGGGATGAGCTTGCTGACGTCGTCGCCGAACAGCGCTGATTCGAACAGCTGTTCGCGCGCGGCCATCCAGTTAATGTTGCCGCGAACGGTGTTGATCTCGCCGTTGTGAGCCAGATAGTGAAAGGGCTGGGCCAGCCGCCAGGTCGGAAGCGTGTTGGTGCTGAAACGCGAATGCACCAGACAGATTGCGCTTTTGAAGGAAGGGTCGGCCAGGTCCGGGAAGAAACCCGATATCTGCCGCGATATCAGCATCCCCTTATAGATGATGGTGCGTGCCGAGAGGCTGCACACGTAGAGGTCGCGGGCCAGAGAGGGGTCGAGTTGGACCACGCCGTTCTCGACAATCTTGCGGGCCAGATATAGGCGCCTTTCTAGCGCGTCCTCGTCCATATCGGTGGCCGCTTCGGCAAACACCTGGGCGATGTGGGGGCGGGTCTCCAGCGACAGCGCGCCGCAGTGTTCTTCGTCCACCGGCACATCCCGCCAGCCCAGTGCCCGAAGTCCGGCCTCGGCCAGCGCCGCCTCGACGAGATCCTTGCTGCGCTGGCGCCCGGCGGCCTCGACCGGCAGGAACACCATCCCGACCCCGTAAGCGCCGGGGGCGGGGAGGGCCAGACTTAGTTCCTCGGCACGTGCGGCCAGGAAATCGTGGGGGATGTGCATGAGGAGGCCGGCACCGTCCCCCGAAAGGGGGTCGCAGCCGCAGGCTCCGCGGTGTTCGAGATGTTCGAGGATCTCGATGCCCTGGCTAACGATCTTGTGGGTACGCGAGCCGTCTATGTTGGCTACGAAACCAACACCGCAGGCGTCCCGTTCTCGTCGTGGGTCACCGGGACATCCTGGCCTGTGGCCGCGCATCTCCATGTCTGTCAGGGTTCGCCCTTGCAGCCTCGGTAGCTGCGGGCGAAAGATTAGGCTATTTCGCGTGTGAAAAGATGTCAAAGCCCCGAAACTACTGGACAAATGCGAACTGTAGACAAACTCTTCGCGCCCGCATCACGCGCTGCTTAGCGCCCGTTCTTCTTGTCTTGACCTTCTTGGCCGTTGTCACCAGCGATGCACCGGCCGCCTACCAGGACCGTATGGAACGGCGCAGCCAGGAGCTTGTTCTGCCCGATGAGTACCTCGACCCCACCTGGGCGCTACCTCCGGTGGTGGACCCCCTGCCACCGCTTCCCGGAGAGGAGGACAGCGCGACCAGCGACCCCCTCGGCACCGGTGAGGCCGGTATGGACGACCCCTTCGGCGAGGAGATTATCGATATCCCGTTCGAGGACATCGGCGAGGACTTTGGGGACGACGATGTTATCGAGGAATGGGACGAGGGGCTCGACACGCTGCCGGGAATGCCCGTCAACCCCGCGATACCTGAGGAGTGAACTGAATGCCTAATGTAAGAAGTCTCATTCAACTGACCGAGGACGAGATTCGTTCGTTCATCGAGTCCTCGAAGACGGTCACGATGGCGACCTTGAACCACGACGGGTTCCCGCACTTGGCGCCGATGTGGTACTCGATTTTCGACGGTCTCATCCATATGCACACCTACCAACGCTCCCAAAAGGTCGTCAACATACAGCGCGATCCGCGCGGTTCGGCCCTCATCGAGGACGGCGAGGACTACGACAAGCTACGCGGCGTGTTCATGCGCGGTCACTTTGAAGTGATCGACGACCAGGCTCTGTGCCTCAAGATAGGTCTGGCCTCGGCTGAGAAGTACATGAACGTTGATGTGACAGCGGCGGAGCCTTTTGTTCGCGAGCAAGTGAAGAAGCGCGTGGCTCTGATATTCCAGCCCGAAAAAATATCGAGCTGGGATCATCGCAAAATGAAATCGTGAGTCATGCTCCGAGCGACATCGAACTGGCGATCTATTGCCTCACTGGTTGCATCAGGGGCATGGCGTCGTGGCAGCGCGATCATAGCATCGTTGAAGACGAAGGTGTCCTGTTCGTGGTCGGCCACGATAGGTTTCCGACCGGGTATTCTAATAGCGCGTTCCCGTTGGCGATTAGCGCAGACCCCGACGAGGTTCTTACTAAGGTTGCCGATTTCTTTCGGCGTATGGAGCGGCCCTACATACTCTGGACAGTGGATGGGCTGCACGACGACCTTAAGAGAGCGGCACTTGAGGCTGAGATGAAGCATATTAGTGACATGCCGGCGATGCTCATCCGCGAACCTTTGCCCGACGGGCCTGCTCCCCGTGGCTTCGTAGTGGAGAGGGTTCTAGATGAAAAAGCGTTAGCAGACTTTGCTGATGTTTCCGCCGATGCGTATGAGGAGACGGGGCTGCCTCCTCAGGTAATGCGTAGTTATTTTGCCAGGCCTGAGGCAGTGCTAGTTCCGGGCAATAACCTAGTGCTGGCCCGCCAAGATAGTAAAGCGGTGGCCGCGGCTCTTTCGAGTACTTTTGATACTGACGCTGGCAGATGTGCGAGTGTTTGCTGGGTTGGGGCGAAGCCCGGAAGTCGTCGGCTGGGGGCAGGGGAAGCGTGCACCCGTACGGTCACTGACGCGGCCTTCGCTGACGGAGCGGAGGTGGTTGCCTTAGAGGCAAGTCGTATGGGCGAACCCATATACAGACGAATGGGCTATGCCGAAGTTGGACGCTATCACTGGTACCTAGGTGGTTTGGCCGAGCAGCGTGATATCCGTCTGGCCGACAAAATAGCGGAGCAGCGTCAGCAACGCGATTAATTAGCCAGTTCTGGCCGCAATCCTTAGCGCTCGGTAGCTGGTTTGTTCAATAAGCTTAGGGTGGCTGGGAAAAGGTACATGGTCGAGAAGTAGCATATGATCATCACGGCAGAGACCAGTGCGCCGAGCTTCATCTGCGGATAGAACCGCGAACCTAGCATGACCAGGAACCCCCCACACAGAACGACTGCGTTGTAATATATGGCACGGCCAGCGGTGAGTGCCGTCTCTTGCGCGGCGGCGGTGGGAGTATGGCCCCTGGCCATGCAGCTCCGGTACTTGTGGAGATAGTGGATGGCGAAGTCCACGCCGATACCGAGTGCCATGCCAGCGAGCATGGTCGTTCCGATGTCCGTGGGCAGCCCAAAATGACCCATGAGCCCATATATCGTCACTAAGGAGAACGTGACGGGGGCGAGCGCCAAGGCGGCACTGCTAGGTTTTCCGAAGGCCAACCAGCCGATGGCGAAGAGCAGGGGGGTGGCTATCAGGATGGTTTGCACCTGACCCCAGTTAACATGTTCCTCAAGCCTGCTACTGATATGTGCACGGCCGGTCATGAGGACCTCCACTTCCCCTTCCGAAAATTGTTCGTCGATCAGAGTCTGGGTCTGTACTATAATTTTTTTCGCGGTCAGGGTGCTGGAGTCGCGGATGAATGCATTGAGGTGCGCGTAGCGGTAGTCGTAGTCGACCAGGTCATCGAAGTCGCCGGGGTCTCCTGACATCGAGTACAGCAGTAGGTATTGAGCGACCAGCTCTTCACTCGTCGGTACCGTCTCATGTTCGGGTAGATCGTTGTGCATGACACGGTTCATGTGCTTCATGAGTTCGGCGATCGAGAAGGTATCGCCGACAATCTCGATGTTTTCCATGCCTTGCTGAACGGCATCTAGCCTTCTGAGAAGGTCGGGGTTCTTGACCCCACCGGTGCGGCCGGAGTCTATTATCAGATCGAGGTCAGTTCCTCCGTTGAAGTGCCGGTTGGCGATCGCGTCCGCCTGGCGCATGTGATGCCCGGGGGGAAACTGTCCGACCATTGAGCTGTCGGTGGTTAACCGGGTTACGCCACCTGCGCCTATGAGCAGTATGAGAGCAAAGGTCGCTACCGTGAGTCTGGGTCGCGAGGTGGTCAGTGATACGGAGGCTGAGAGGATACGATCGAGCCAGCCCTCGGGGCTGTTCTGGGTGGCACCTCGCCGTATCCGCGGTGGTTGAAGAGGCAGTAGGACGAGTATTGCTGGGATAAACAGTATGCTGATCAAGTACGCTGAGATTATTCCAGCAGCCAAGGTGCTCCCAAACTCGGATACCGGAGGCAGGTTAGAACCTGACATCGATAGGAATCCGACCACGGTGGTCAGTGAGGTAAGAAATATTGGCGGTCCCATCTCGAGCATTGTCTCGCGCACGACACCTTCGCGCTCGGCACCCGGTCTGCCGGCGGCTTCGTAATACTTGACCAGGACGTGGATAGCATCGGCCGCGGCTACCGCGATGATAAGGATGGCGGCGAGGCTGGTGATCGAATAGACCAATCGACCGGCAAGGGCATGGAGGCCCAGCATCCAGGTCTGGGTCATGACGATGACAACGAGCGGTATTACGACGGCGCGCGGTGTGCGGAAGGCGACATAGAGAACGACGGACAGCATTAACATGCATATGGGGATCATGCGGCGCCCTTCTTGGCCCAGGTAGATATTGAACAATCCCTCAACGATGGTTCGTCCAGTGATGTACATCGTCTCACGCGCCCCACGTGCGTTGAGGCTATCTAGGTAAGCGCGGACCTTTAGATAGGTGGCCTCGCGGTCGGCCGCACCTTCGGCGGATTCGCGCACCATCAGCAGGGTGCCCTTGCCGTCGCGGGCAACCAGCATGTCACGGTACATTGGCATTGCATCGAGTCTTTGGCGTAGCTCGGCGGCCTCTTGCCGGGTTGCCGGCGCGCTCTCCATGAATGGGGCGACGACCATGCCGAGTTCGTCGCTTGTGATGTTGTTCGCCGTCATCAGCGATCGCAGGTCGGAATTTAGCGAGGTCTCGAACTCAGGTTGTAGCGTGAGCCAGTCATTTATCTCTTCAACTAGAGCGAGGGTGCCGGGATTGTATATCCCGTCGGGATCCTCCGTATTGAGGATGAGGATGAGACTGAAGTAGTCGCTTCCAAAGATTTCGTCGAGCATATCTAGGTTCTTTCGGGCCGGGTCGTCCGCCGGCATCAGAAACTCGGCTCGTGTCTCTTGCTGAAGATTGGGGATTCCACGGCCCAGCGCGGGAGTGATCGCCAATAGCAAGATGATTACTATGAGTGGGTGGCGGATGACCGCGTCTATGATGCGTGAGTACATGACTAGAAACTGTAGCGTAGGGTCGTCGAGATCATGTCGTTAGAATTCAGTGATCCGTAGGTGCCACCGCTTGTTCCGTTAAAGGCGTGCCCGCGGAATCCGTCGTACTCCAGTGTGAAGAGCCAGTGATCTATCGGGCTCCAGTCTACCTTTGCCTGTAGCCAGGAGTTGTGGCCACGAACATCTTGCACCGCAAGGATCCAGGGTTTGACGGTGTCGTTAAGATAAGCGGCTGAAACCCGGACCATGATAAGGTCTGTCTCGGCGGCGCTGGCCAGTCCCGCGTGCGGGCTGGTGACCTCCTCGTGGGCGAACTGGAGAGAAAGGTCTGCCTGCTGCCACCATTCGACGTCGGGCTTGAGATCAACGGCGAGCTCCGAGCGCCAAAGACTCTCTCGGGTCGTGTAGCCGGCGGTGGCGGTCGGCAAAGAGGCCTCATTTGTAGGATCGGTCCCAAGATGGCGCCCGTGCTCGTACGCGCTATCGATCCTCAACATGACGCCGCCTATCGGCCAGGCCAATCCGGCTGTGAATAGATCGAACATTTCGTGGGATGGAGTTGCTGTGGTCGTGGACAACCGTAGAGCGGGGCGGTCGTCCCATGATCGTAGGTACCCGACCGACCAGTCAGCTGCTACCGGATGTCCGGAGATCTTCAGGCCGAACTCGCTATTGCGCAGTTTGCCGGCCGGACGGTCGGCGGCCATGAGGGTCAGAGACCCCAGCTGCTCGGCTGGCAGCAACGACCACGGTGACTCCAGCTCGGCGAATTTGGGAGAGGTGAAGTGGGCGAGCCATATAAACTGCACCTCGGCGCCACTGTCCAAGTAGTAGTCCAGTGTTGCGCCATCCACCCCCAGGCGAATTTCGTCGTATTCCGGAACGATGAAATAGGAGAGGTCGAACGGGGACACTTGGTCTGAGACGACTAGTGCGTCGGACTCCCCCCAGCCGAGCTGCATTCTTCCCACTCGCAGATCAAAAGCCTCAAAACGGATGCGCACGTAAGCCTCCCGTATTCGGGAATGGAACTCAGCCCCTGAGGTTCGGAAGTCCGCGTCGTCACGGTAAATGTCGCCGGCCATGCGCAGGGAGAATGAGCGGCTCGGTTCATGGGTGAGCTCTAGATGGAGAGTTTCGCGGTGGAAGATCTGCTCGTCTAGATTGGCTGTTCTGACGGCTACCGACTCCTGAAGGTAGCCGCGGAGGTCGGCTGCTAATGAACTCCCCGTAAGAGTGAGAACCGCGCCCCCGGTGACCAGAAGCCGGAGGAGGGAACGCCTCACTGCCTGAGGTGTCTCTGGCTAAAGGTGTCCGGCGGCATATTGACGTCGAGTCTGATGTTGCGGAAATCAAGTGTCGTCTTGTGTCTCTTTATGAGGTTTTCCATAGTGATCCGGTGCGGGCGGGTACGCTGCTCATCGACCGATGGCGTTCTTATGTCGGTGGCATGCATCTGTTTGGACAGCCGATCTTTCTTGTCGAAGTAATGGACACGGCGGGCGTGGAAATCCTCCTTGCCCACCCACGAAACAACCTTCGAGTATGCCGTCTCGGCAATTTCCTCCTCGTTGTTGGGCACGCCTTCGACTATGTAGGAGTCAACCCCGTCCACCGCCTCGCTTCCTGTCAGTTGGTAGTTCCAATTGATAAGATCCGCATTTTCCATGTCTTCATAGGTGAAGTCTGACCCCATGAAGTAGTCCTTCTTATTGGAGGAGAGTATGCGCTTCACTTTTTTGAGAGCTGGCAGGTAAAGCCAGGTGTCATCATTCTTGTGGGTGTGGTCGTAGGTGAGTAGCGTGGTATCGCGTACATCCGGGGGCTCGAGAAAACGTGAGAATCGATGGTCCTCGTCCTCACTTATCTCACGCGACCAATTTTCGATCGTGCGAACCCGGGTTTGTCCACGGTGGTTCTCCAGGGTCATGGTCATGATGCTGTGTTCGCTGTCGGAGCGTCGGACCTCGTCCGCGCGCCGGCTGATCTCCAGTCCAGTTAGTTCTTCGGCAATGGCAAACTGGGTGGAAGGTATCAGGGCCACCATTGTTACGGTGGCAAGTATAAGCAGGGCCGAGTTCCTGTTCTTCATCGAGGTTTTCCTAGGTGCGAGGATTCAGCGTGGCTTTATCAAACAAGGTCGCGCTTATACGTATATGCCACCAGAGAACTCCCGGTCCTGCCTGATCATAACGTTGATACAAGCGGGCTTTCCGCTGGCGAAAGCTCGCTCCAGTGCTGGGCCGATTTGGTCGGGTTCGGTGACCAGTTCGCCATGTCCGCCGAGGGCCTCCACGACCTTGTCGTAACGGGTGGGTGCCAACTCGGTGGCAACCAAGCGGTCCTCGCCGTACAGCCCGGCCTGAGGTCGCAGCATCTGGCCCCAGGCCGCATCGTTGCCGATTATGCCGACGATCGGTAGGCCGAAGCGCACGGCGGTGTCGTACTCAAAGCCGTTTAGTCCGAAGCTGCCGTCGCCATAGACGATGAGCACGCGCTTGTCGGGATGGGCAAGCTGGGCGGCCAGTGCAAAGGGCATTCCCACGCCCAAGGTGCCCAGTGGACCGGGGTCCATCCACAGGCCGTTCTTGGGGACCGGCAGTACCTTGGCGGTCTTGGCGACGATGTCGCCGCCGTCGCCTATGACTATCATGTCGTCGTCGACGAAATCGGCGACCTCCTTGCACATCCTCAGCGGGTCTATGGGAACTTCGTCGGAGCCGAGCTGTCCGGCCAGCTTCTCTTCCTCAACATTTTCTTTAGTGCGCCACTCTTCGACCAGATGGCTGAAATCCAGGGACAGTCCCTTTTTCCCAATCAGTTCGCGTAGACCGTCGAAGCTGAGACCGATATTGCCGACCAGTCCGACATCGGCCCGCCGGTTCTGGCCTATCAGGGTCGCATCGAGGTCCATCTGTATGACCTTGGCACTTTCGGGGATGGCCTTACCAAAACGCATCCGAAAATCGAGGAGCGAGCCGGCAAGGATGATAAGGTCGGTCTGTTCGAGATAGTCGCGTCTGGTCCGGTTGAAGAAGTAGGGGGAGTCGTGGGCGACCGTCCCGCGTCCCATACCGTTGCAGTAGGCAGGCATCTTGGTTGTTTCGAGAAAGCGGTTGAGTGCCGCTGCGCCCTCGGACCATTTCACGCCGGTGCCGGCCATGACCATCGGCATGGATGCTTCGGCCAGCAGGCCGACGGCCTCTTCCAGACAGCTTGGTTCCGGGGCCAGGCGCGGCGGCGGTAGCGGTGCCGGGCAGGGCGCGGTGTCGAGCTCGACCGGGCCGCCGAGTACGTCCATCGGTACTTCGAGGTAGGCGGGCCCCGGGTTTCCCGACAGCGCGTGGCGGATGCCTTCCTCGACGTATTCGCCTATACGGTCGGTAGCGTAGCAGGCCTCGGCCCACTTGCTGATAGGCCGTATCACGCTGACGTGGTCCATCTCCTGGAGCGAGCCCCGGCGAAGATTGACCAGCGGGCCCTGGCCGCCGAACACCAGGATGGGCGAGTTGGCCCTCCACGCGTTGGCGATTCCGGTCACACCGTCGGTCACTCCCGGTCCGGCCGTGAGGATGGCTACGCCCACCGTGCCCGGATGAAGCCTGGCCCAGGCGTCGGCCGCGTGGACGGCGGCCTGTTCGTGGCGGACATCGACCACACGGATGCCTTCGTCCAGGCATCCGTCATAGATCGGCATCACGTGCCCCCCCGACAGGGTGAATACGCATTCCACGCCCGCCTTCTTGAGCGCGCGAGCGGCGAGTTTGCCTCCGTGCATCTGCTTCCTCCCTCAGGAAAGCAACAGCTATACAGTCGGCGGTCCCGCAAGTGAACACGCGGTGCGTGAAAGACTTGACAGCCTAAGCATCGGCGCATAGCGTCGCCGCGGACCGTCTGAACGCCCTCGGGCGTTACGGGAAAGAGGTGAGATTCCTCTACTGCCCCGCAACTGTGAGGGGGTACGAAGACCGCAAGATGCCACTGGCGAGAGCCGGGAAGGCGCGGTCGGAGGTAGACCCCCAAGTCAGGAGACCGGGACGGTCTGTGAACAAGGTCATGTCTCTCGCGGGAGAGGATGGCCGGCCGAGCAGCGCCAGGCAACGGTAGCCGCGCTGACAGCTGACCTTTCGAGCCCGACGAGAGACTTCTACCCGGCGAGGGCCGGTGAGGAGGTCTCAATGAGAGCTATCCTGGTTGCGCTCGCGGCCCTTGTGCTGGCCGCGTCCGTTTCTCCCGCCGCTGCGGTCACCCCGGCCGACGGCTACATATATTCGGCTCAAACGCTCGGGGACATCACTCAGAGCTGTGTCGCCGCGGCTCCTGGCGGAAGCTTCGTGGCCTTGGGGCCCGGCTTTACCGCCGGCGGCCAGTCCATCGTCTTTGTGTCGGAGAGCGGCTCCGAGCAGACCGTTGCCGCCGGTTTCAACTCGGTGGCCGACTGCGCCTATGACCTTGCCGCCGATGTTCTCTATGTGACCGACAACTCGCTGGAAGTTGTCGGCGCCGTCACCGGCGACACCGTTTACGCTATCGAGATGGCCACGGTGCGGACCGATACGGCCTCGGCGGCCGCTTCGGAGCTTCTACCCGCGGGAACGCTTGGCAGTGCGGCCTCGGTTGCGGTCGGTCCCAACGGCGAGCTCTATGTCAGCGACGCCGCCGGAGCCGGTGCTGGCGCGGTCCACCGAATTACTGCGGCCGGGCTGGAGTCCTTCATCCCTTCGGGATTCGATTACACGGCCGGTCTAGCCTTTACGGCCGACGGCGACCTGGCTGTGGCCGAGACCACGGCCTCGTTCTCGGTGTTGGTCAGTATCTACGACAGCGGCGGGAACAAGATCGGCGATCTCTCGGGTCCTGGTGGGGCGCACGGTTCATACGATCTGGCCCGTGACCGCGACGGCAGTCTTCTTGTGACCGGCGCCTGGGGCGGCGATGTGGTCAGGATAGCCGGCGATGGCGGCATTTCGGCCTTTGTCGGAGGTCTGACCTATGCCACCGGCATCCATGCCGACGCCTTCACTGGCAGGGTGTCCATCCTCTCGTCGACCTTCAGCGGCGTCGAGGAGGACAAGAGCATCCACCGTTTCACGCCGGTAGACCGGCTCGTGGCCGGCCGTGGCTCGAGCCGTACCGAATGCACCAACGAGATATATGGCATCGAACTGGCCGCCCGGCGCGACGGCGCCAGGGCCAAACACGCTATCTGTCGTGACGGCGACGCCTGTGACGGTGATGGAGTGGCAAATGATAGTTGTCTGTTCCCGGTCGGCTTCTGTCTTAGCATCGATGACGCGCGGCTGGCCGACTGCACACCGGCCGGCGTGAGCGCCTTTAGTGTGAAGAGCAGACCGGGCACTGGATGGTTCGAGGAGACTGTCACTCGGGTTGCCGCCGACCTCCCGCTGACCTCGGCGGCTTGCTACTTCAGCGACGGGCTGACCGTTCCTCTGAAGGTCAAGGCGGCCGGGAAGCGGCCTGGCAAGGCCCGTCTGAAGGTCAAGGCGGCCGATAACGGCGACCGCCGGCGCAAGGACCGTGACTCGGTCAAGTTCATGTGCCTGCCGGCCGACTAAGGAGCCAGGGGCTTGGTGGGGGCCTAGTGAAGCGACCGCGGCAAGGATGCTGTTTGGGCCCGGCAATGGCCGGGTTGGCCGTGCTTTTGTTCGCGGGGGCGGGCCTGGCCGCCGGCGACCCCTGGATAGACCGTGTCCGTGAGTTCACGCCCGGGGACTCGGCCGGTTTTGGCGCAACGGAAATGCCGGGGGTCGTTCTCGGTGTTCCGGAAGGCGGAGGCCTGGTAGAGGGCTCGACCGATGTCGTTTCACTTGGCGATGGCGGGACGATTGTCGTCGTGTTCCGCGACAATCTGGTCTACGACGGTGACGGTGATGACCTGGTCATATTCGAGAACGCCTTCCACAGTGGAAGCGAGAGCGGGCAGGTGTTCTCCGAACTGGCTTTGGTCGAGTTGAGTGCTGACGGGCGCAGCTGGACCACGGTGCCCTACGACCTGTCGAGCCGTGAAGGTCTTGCAGGGCAGCAGCCCGTCCTTGCCAACAGTTCTAACGGTATAGATGCGCTCGGCGACAAGGGCGGCGGCGACCGTTTCGACATTGGTCCGCTTGGCCTGAGCTTTGTCCGTTACGTGCGCATCAGCGATGCCGGTGACCTGGTCATCGATGAGGGCTCGATGGTCCCGTCGGCGGACAAGGGCGGGTTCGACCTCGACGCGGTGGGTGCGCTCAACAGCACGAATCCCGGAAAGGTCACCGGCCGTGTGACCGCGGGCGGCGCCGGGGTCGGCGCCGCCCGCGTGCGTTTACGTTCCGAGGGATTGCGTACCCGTACCCGCAGGACCCGGGCCAATGGGAGGTTCCGTTTCAAACGCGTGTTGCCGGTCGGCGACTACACGGTCAAGGCGCGCAAGCGCGATGTCGGCCGGACCACGACCAGTCTTTACCTCGACCCCAGCGACAACCGTGCCGAGCTGAGCCTCGACCTGGACTAGGAAGCGGCGCGCGTGCGTGTCGCCGCCAGGGAGACGGCGAAGGCCGCTACCGCCAACGATACCACCGCGCCGCCGGCCGAAAGCTCGAAACGAAGCGCCAAGGCCAGACCAGCCATGCAGCAAGCAGTGGCCAGGACGACGGCAAGGAGAACCTGGCGGCGGAAGTCGCTTGTCCATAGGGCCGCGGTGGCAGCCGGGACCACGAGCATACCGGTCGCCAGCAGACCACCGACGACCTTGACGCCGACCAGTACGGCAAGCGAGAGCAACATGAGGAGGGCTAGGTCGAGACGGTCGACCGCCACTCCATAAGCACGGGCCAACTCCTCGTCGAAAGCGATCAACATCAGGCGCCGAAAGAGAACGACCAGACCGGCCGCTACCATGGTTGCAGCCGCAGCCAGGAGCGCTAGCTCGCCGGCATCGACCGATAGTAGGTCGCCGAAGAGGTAGGCGAACAGTTCGTGGCTATGTTCGGCGTCGGTGCCGAGGATAAGGGCGGCCAGGCCCATCGCTGCGGCCAGGTATATGCCTATGGCGGTGTCCGAGCCGAGCCGGTCACGGCCGGTGCCGGCTATAGCCACGGCGGTCATAACGGTGACCAGGCTTGCCGCGATCATGGGCGAGAGTCCGGCGGCCAAGCCGAGGGCGGCCCCGGCCACGGCCGAGTGCGATATTCCGACGCCGATGAACGCGAGCCGGCGCAACACTACGAAGAAGCCGAGCGAGCCGAAGACCAGACCGGCCAACAGGGCCGCGACCCACGCGTTGTCTACCGGGCAGGCTCCCACCTTCAGCTCTGCTCTTGCTTGGACTGGTGGGAATGATGGGCCAGCTCACCGGCAATGAAATCGAACTCGCAACTGTAGGCCTCCTGGATGGCGTGGCTGTGTACGACCTCCTCGGGGTTGCCGTGCAGATGCATGCGGCGGTTGATGCATACCAGTTCGTCGGCCTGGCCGCCGAGCGCCAAAAGGTCGTGGGAGACCGCGACCACGGTCAGTGAAAGCTCTTTCCTCAGCCGGCCGAGCAGGGAATAGAACTCCTGTTCGGCGGGCAGGTCGAGGCCGGTGGTCGGCTCGTCGAGAACCAGTAGCTCGGCGCCCGCCGAGAGCGATTGCGCGAGCATCACCCGTCTGAACTCGCCGCCCGAAAGTGTCGCAACAGGCCGCTCGGCCGCCGCCGCCATACCGACCCGCTCGAGGTTGAGGTCTGCGGTCTCACGGTCCTCGCGCGAGGCGCGCAGCGCCGGCCGCCGCGCCAGTCTTCCCATGAGCGCCACGTCGGTGGCCGAAGCCGGAAAGCCCGGGGGAGGCGAATTGCGTTGAGGAACGTAGCCGGTCACCCCGAGCCCCCGAGCCTGGGCGGCGCTTTTACCGAGAACGGTCACCCGGCCGGCGGACGGGTCAACCAGGCCGAGCATGGTCCTGAGCAGTGTGGTCTTGCCGGCTCCGTTGGGGCCGACGATGCCGACGAAGCGTCCACGTTCGACACTGAGAGTGATGTCCTCGAGGACGGTGCGGCCGTCGAGCCGGACGCTGACCGCCTCGAAGTCCACCGCGGATTGGACCGGGCCGGACACTCAGCCCCTGGTTCCCTTGCCCTTGCGTCCGTGGGTGCGCGGCCTGTTGCCGGCGATCTGTTCACAGAAAAGCTTTGCGGCGCGCATGTAGCGGTCGATTTCCGAAGGGGAAAGCCCCGGGTTCTCGTTCTCGAGGTGGTCTTGGAATCGGCGCAACTCGCCGTCGAGGAGTTTGCGCAACAGGGTGTCGTCTAGCTGCGGCCCCTCATCCATCGGCCGCTATATAGCGCGACGGGCCCGGCAGCGCTACGGGTGTTCAGCTGCGACCGAAACCACCGCTGACGCTGATGGCTTGGCCGGTGATCCACGAGGCTCGTTCCGAGGCCAGGAAGGCGACGAGGGGCGCTATGTCGTCGGGCCGTCCGAGCCGCCCCAGCGGGTATGCCCGGCTCCATTCTCGTTCCATCTCGTCGGTGATGAACTCTGTCATAGGGGTGCGCGTCACGCCCGGGCATACGCAGTTGACGTTTATCCCGTGGCGGCCCAGTTCGAGGGCAAGACCGCGCGTCAGGGAGATGACGCCGCCCTTGGTGGCGCCGTACACGGTCATGCGTTTCTCGTTGGCCTTACCGGCCTCGGAAGCCAGCGAGACTATCTTGCCCTTGCCCCTTGAAATCATCTCTTCGGCCGCTGCGCGACAGCAGTTCATGACACCTACGAGGTTGATTGAGACCAGTTCCTGCCAGTCGTCGGGACCGGTCTCGGCAAACAACATTCCGCTGCCGCCGATGCCGGCGGAGTTGACCAGTATATCGACCGGCCCGAACGCTTCAGCCGCCGCCGCGATCATCCGGCGGCAATCATCGTAGTCTCGTACATCGATGGTCAGACCCGCCGCCTGGTTTCCCGCGGCCGTGAACTCTTCGACCGCCTGTTCGAGGGCCTTTTCATTGCGGTCGGCCAGAAACAGCCTGCAGCCCTCGACGGCCAGCTGACCGGCAATTGCCTTGCCGAGACCGGAGGCGCCGCCGGTGATTACCGCTACGTTGTCTGAGAGTCCGAGGTCCATCGGGGTCCGCAGGACCTATCACTTGGGACGGTGTCGCGCGAGCCTGGGTTCAGGGTTCGACGATGCAGTTGGCGGCGCAACCGTCGCCCGAGATGGTGTTGCTGTCGTCGCACTGCTCTCCGGCCGCAGAGTTGGCATAACCGTCGCCGCATTCGGCGCTGCTGCAATCTGGGTCACAGAGGGAGGAGCCGGACTCGCCACCGTCGCATTCCTCGACCCGGCTTTGTACGATGGCATCGCCGCAGCGGCCGGTCACCTCGGAGCAGTCGTCGGCACAGTAGTCCTGGGCAAGGGTGTTGCTATCATCGCAGGCCTCGCCGGCCGAGGGGTTGGCGTGGCCGTCCCCGCACAGGGCCGGCGTGCAGTCATAGTTGCAGGATGCCGATTCGCCGTCGGTGTCGCAGTCCTCGCCGGTGTCTGTAATGCCATCGCCGCACATCGGCAGCATGCAGTATGTTCGGCAGTCGTCGGGAAGGTCGGCGTTGGACGCGCCGTTATCGCACTCTTCATTGCCGGCCCAGACAATCCCGTCGCCGCAGACGGCACGTATACAGCCGGTCTTACAGCCGTCGGTGTTGAGCCGGCACAGTACGCCGCTGCAGTCGCTGTCCGAATAGCAGGGCTGTTGCGGGTTTCCGCGCGGCGGGCTGGAGGGAGACCCGTCGTCGCAGAATCCACGTCCGCGGTCGTCACACTGTTCGTATTGGTCGACTATGCCGTCGCCGCAGCGGCAGGCCAGGCTGGTTGACGGCGTCGGGCCCAGACCTGCGAGGTGGAGGAACAGTTCTCCAGCGTAGGAGTCGAGATGGGCGGCGTCATTTTCATCTACGTCGCCGTCGCCGTCGGTGTCGCAGACCTCCAGGTCGCACCTCTTGGTGGGATTGCTGGCCGACAGACTTATCCACTGCTTGTCCCAGTTATCCGGGCCGCCGCTGTTGTTGATGTCGCCGCAGGCCTGGGCCCGGCAGTCCATGCTGCAATAGGCCCCGCAGTCGGCCGGGGAGGACTGGCTGCATTCCTCGGTCGCGTTGTCGGGGGCGTCGTCGCATTCCTCGGTGAAGTCCAGACCACCGGCCGTCAACACTTCGTCCCAGGACACGGCCTGGTTGCCGCATTTGCTCGACGGTGGTGCCAGGGTGTCGAGATAGCGGATGAGGTCGAGGTGATGACCGTCGAACATACACTCGGCAAGCCCCGATAGCGTGAACAATGAACTTTCGGGCCAACTACAACGGTGGGGGAAGCCCAAGCGCGACAGGTCGATGGCCGGGCACACGCGGATGATGCCGCCCAGGACCTTGCGATGGGCCCGCATGATGCGGTTGTCGGTCTTGGTGTTGCCGGTGCCGGCGCCCTCTGCGTTGACCTCGGCACGGCAGTCGGCACTGTTGCCCGTGGCCAGGCACTTTGCCCGCGCCTTGAGCTCGGCGATGAACATCGAGCCCGACAGACGTGAGATACGGTTCTGGCACGACGCTTCGGGCCGGTTCCAATCATCGTCGAGTTCCAGGTCGCCCTTGCTCGCCGGGTGCTGGAACGAGAGTATTCCTGAGCCACCGGGCTTTCCGATGGTGACCTCGTTGGTCTTGGTGACAACACAGCTCTCGTAGGCGAAGAAGTCGAAGACCGTCGCACACCCGGCACCACCGCAATAGGCGTCCGTCGTGCAAGCGTGGCCAAAGTTTTGCGTGGCTCCGGTATCCGCTCGACAGATTCTGCGTGTATCGCTGGTGTTGCAGGGGCCGGGGAATCCGAGGTCGGCAAGATTGACGCCCACGCAGGATTTGGTCAGCCGCGCGCGCATCTTTTTACGCGCGCGGTCGAGCCTCTTGCCGATACCCTCGTCGGTGTCGAGTTCGGAAAGCGTGCCGAAGCACTGGTCGGCCGCCTCGTGGGGCTCGTTGTCCTTGACCGCCTTTGCGAAACAGTTCTGCCTGCCCTTGATGGCCTTGCTCAGATAACGGACGGCGGCCTTGCTGGTGGCGTCGGCGCAACTGGCCACAGCCGGTCCGGCCGCCATCAGCAGCACGGCTAGCACCGCTGCCAAGCAGCCGGCCAAGGCGAGGGTGGGGCGGGTATTGTGGTGCTTCAGGTTCATCTCAGCCTGGCCCGCAGTCTACCGGTTCCCGGGGGCTCCGGCACTGCGCGCCTATGATGCTCGAAGTTAGCTGCCTGCGGCTAGCGGCGTCAAGGTTCAAAACGCCTGTTTGGCAAGGCTTTCGGGTCTGCGGGGCTGTCCGGGCCATGCTCGCCTTACTTGACATCCCCAAGTGCGTGGACTTCCTAGGGGGTTGGCCGCAGAACTCTCCCCCGGACGGGGGGGTGGCAACATCGCGAAATGGGTCCCGAGGACGTCAGAGAACGCCTACGCTCGGTCAAATATCCCGGGTTCAGCCGCGATATTGTCTCCTTCGGCATCGTCAAGGACATACAGCTCGATGCTCACCGTACCCAGGTAAGGCTCGCGCTCCCGACCGAGAACAAGGAAGTAGCCGCTGCGGTCGTGGCCGCGGTCGATGAACTGCTGGCCTCGATAGAGGGACTCGCGCCGGCCGACATCGTGGTCGAACGCCCCAGGGGGCAGGCAGAGGGCGCGCCGCCGCCGGGTGCCCCGGCCCATTCCGACGGTCACGCCCACGGACATGCCCCCTCGGCGCCCGCAGGTGTGTCACGCACCATCGCCGTGGCCAGCGGCAAGGGCGGGGTCGGCAAATCGACGGTTGCTTCAAATCTCGCGGTCGCGCTTGCCGCAGGCGGCGCCAGCGTTGGCCTGCTCGATGCCGACATATACGGGCCGAGCGTTCCGACGATGTTCGGCATAGGCGACGACGAACGCTTGGCCACCGATGACGAGGGCCGCTTCATTCCTCACGAGCGCTTCGGTGTGAAGTTGATCTCCATGGGATTCTTTGTCGCGCGCGGCGCGCCGCTCATATGGCGCGGTCCGATGCTCACCAAGGCCCTGGGGCAGTTCCTGGGCGATGTTGATTGGAGCGGGGTCGATTACCTGCTGGTCGATTTGCCGCCCGGCACCGGTGATGTGCAGATGACGCTCACTCAGAACCTCAAGATAGATGCCGGTATCATCGTGACCACGCCGCAGGACGTGGCGCTGGCCGATGTCGAGCGCGGCATCAAGATGTTCAAGCAGGCATCGGTACCGGTGAGCGGGGTCATCGAGAACATGAGCTATCACCTGTGCAGCGGTTGCGGGAAACGCAGCCACGTGTTCGGCGAGGGGGGTGGCCGCCGCGTTGCCGAGCAGCATGGGGTGGCCTTCCTCGGCGGTGTGCCTCTGCTCCGGACGATACGCGAAGGGGGTGACTTCGGTGTGCCGCTGGCGGCCATCGACGGCTCGGAGCTTTCCTCGACATTTGGAGAACTGGCACGGCGCATGACCATGGAACTGCCGGTGGGTAAGGTGGGCCATGCCTGAGCCGCAGACCGCCCGCCAGGTGCCTATCGACGGTGTCGGCTGTGTGGTCGCGGTCGTCAGCGGCAAGGGCGGCGTCGGCAAATCGACCGTGGCGGTGAATCTCGCCGCTGCCTTGGCCGCCACCGGCAAAGCCGTTGGGCTGGCCGATATGGACATCTACGGGCCCAGTGCACCCGTGATGCTCGGCAAATCCGAGCGCCCCGGCCCGGGCCAGGACGATCTTATCGGGCCGGTTATGGCCCACGGGCTCAAGGTCATGTCGATGGGGTTCTTCCTCGACGACAGTGCGCCGGTGGTGTGGAGAGGTCCGATGGTGATGAGTGCGACCAAGCAGTTTCTGCGTGGCGTTCGCTGGAGCCCGCTCGACCATCTCATCGTCGATCTGCCGCCGGGCACCGGCGATGCCATCCTGACCTTGGCCCAAGAGGTGCCGCTCGACGGTGCCGTGCTCGTGACGACCCCACAGGACGTGGCGCTCGACGATGTGACCCGCAGCGCCGCCATGCTGGGCAAGGTCAATGTCCCGTTACTGGGCGTGGTCGATAACATGGCCGGCTATGCCTGCGATGATTGCGGTACGGTCGACGAAATATTCGGCAGCCGCGAGACCGCCGATATCGAAGGGCTGCTGGGGGCCCCGCTGCTTGCCCGCATACCGATAGTGCCGGCCTTGGCCGCCTCGGGTGACTCCGGCACGCCGCTTGTCATCTCAGATCCGCAAACGGCCGCGAGCGTGTCCTTTGCCGGCTTGGCCACGCGCGTGGAGCAGGCGGTGACCGACGGCCAACGGGTGTCACGTTTACCCGAGCCCAGCTCGATCGAACATGAGAGCGGTTCGGGGCTGTTACGGATAGAGTGGAGCGACGGCGAAACAACGGCCTATCGATTGAGAGGTCTTCGCGGCTGGTGTCCTTGCGCGATGTGCCAGGGGCACGGGGGTGGCCGCAACTTTGTGGACGTTGTCGAGCCGCAGTTGTCGAGCTTCGAAGGGGTCGGGCGTTACGGGCTGCGGCTGTTGTGGTCCGACGGTCACTCGACCGGCATGTACCCTTACGGCTACCTCCGCGAGCTGGCCTCTTATCCCGAGTGCCGCCCCTGAGGCCGGACAGGCGGGTCCTTGCTCAGACCTCGGGTTCGGACCACCAAGGGTAAAAGTCGGGCATATCGCTCCACGCGCTCATCGAGAAGCGCGGCGGGCGTTTTCCGAGAAAGCTCTCGACCCCTTCCCTCACATCGGGGCGGCCCCCGGCCCAGAACATGATCCGCGAATCGATGAGGTGCGCGCTGTGGGGGTCGTCAAGGCCAAGCCCGTGCCAGAGCATGGCCTTGGACAGGGCCACCGAGACCGCCGAGGTGTTGTCGGCTATCTCACGCGCAAGCGCTTCGGCCTTGGGCAGAACCTCTTCGGCCGGCAGTACGTAGTTGAACAGGCCGGAGTCCGCTTCGTCGGCGGCGCGGAACACCCGTCCTGTCATACAAAGTTCGGCGGCTTTCGAGATTCCCACTATTCTCGGCAGGAACCACGACGAGCACGCCTCGGGCACGATGCCACGGCGCGCGAACACAAAACCAATCTTGGCGTTGTCGGCCACGATGCGGATGTCGGTGGCCAAGGTCATTGTTATGCCCACGCCGACCGCCGGACCGTTGATCGCCGAGATGAAGGGCTTGCGGGAGCCGAACAAGGCTATGGTGACCTTGCCGCCGCCGTCGCGGTGACGCTCGTCGTCGCCGGGGCCATAGCCCTGGCCGGGGTCGAAACTGGAGCCCCCGGCCGAAAGGTCGGCGCCAGCGCAAAAGGCCCGTCCCGAACCGGTCAGTATCGCCACACGCACACTGTCGTCGCGGTTCACCTCGTCGATGATTCCGAGGAGCTCGTGCATCATGCGGGTGGTGAACGCGTTGAGTTGCTTGGGCCGGTCGAGAGTTATCCGCGCAACGCCGTTGCTAACTTCGTATCTGGTCTGTTGGAGTTCCATGGCGCCTTCTTGGCATCTTGCAAGACCCGAGTGAAGCCCCGGCAAGTGCCGGGGACATGCTTTTGCCTACTCGCCTTGGACCCGTGCACGTGTTAGGCCGCTGCGTCGGAGCGTATGTATGGACACAAACAATGAACGCCTAGAGATTAACGTGGACGGTGCGTCGATGGGCGCCTATCTAGTTCGTCCTGACGGCGATGACCCTTGTCCGGGCATCCTGTTGTTCATGGAGGTCTTCGGGATAAACGAGCACATTCGTTCGGTCGCCGACCGCGTTGCCGCAGAAGGCTACGTGGTGATGGCCCCCGATGTGTTCCACCGCAGCGCACCGGGCATCGAACTCGAGTACGACGAACAGGGGCTCGGCAAGGGCGTTGAATTGATGAGCCAGGTCACAGCCACGGAGCTGCTTGCCGACATCCGCGCCGCACTCGACACTCTCGGGGCCCGCACCGACGTCGGTGGGCGCGGGGTGGGGACGATGGGCTTCTGTTTTGGCGGGCACGCCGCTTATCTTGCGGCCTGCGAGTTTCCGATCGCCGCTACCGCAAGCTTTTACGGTGGGGGCGTGGCGGTGGCCGCGCCCGGCGAGGAGCCGCCGCCCACCGTAGAGCGTACGAGTGGAATAGGCGGAAAGGTCCTATGCCTGTTCGGAGAAAACGATGACTACATCCCCCTCGATCAGGTCGATACGGTCAGAGCTGCACTAGAGAAGGGTGGTGTTGAGCACGAGGTCGTCGTGTATCCTGGAGTAGGCCATGGCTTCTTCTGCGATGCGCGCGATAGTTACGACGCGGAGTCGGCCGCTGACGCCTGGGCCCGTGTCACCGGGCTGTTTGCTTCCGAGTTGGCCTGACCGGCAGCGGGCCCCGAGGATCGTTATGAGACCTACCCTGGCCGCCCTTGCCACGTTCTTGGTTCTGGCCCTTGGCTGGACCTCGATAGCGGTCGCACAGCGCGCCGTTCTCGAGGGGCCGGAAAGGGCGAAAGCGCCCAAAGACGCCGTCTCGCGCAGTCCTAGCGCCCCCGGCAACACCTGCTCCAAGGGCCTCTACGCCGTCGACAGTCCGACGGCGGGAGATGCCAGAGTGGTAGACCTGCAGGGCCGCTTCAAGGCCGTTATCCGTGCCGAGAAGAAGGCCGACGGCACTATTGATGTCCGCTGCTCGCACTCGGGTCCGGCTACGGGTGGCGGGTCGCAAGACCGCTAAGACGAGAGGAAAGGTGTCGCTCCGGGTCATAGCTCCGACGGTGCTGCTGTTGTGCCTGCTGTCTGCAAGCGCGCTTGCCGCGACCATCACCCTTCTCGACCTCGATGATGCCGGTGAAGGTTTCAACGATACCACGACCGTGGTGGCCGTCGGCGGCAATACTGCGACGACCTTGGGCGGACAGCGCGAGGCGGCCTTTGCACGGGCGCTCGAGCTGTGGGGCGCCGAACTGGCCAGCGACGTCGAGATAATCGTTGGTGCGAGTTTCGATGAACTGAGCTGCACCGAGTCCAGCGCGACATTGGGGACGGCTGCCCCTACGACCGTAAGTTTCGATAGCGCCTTCTCGGGCGCCCCTTACGCCGACACCGTC
>JAYGCK010000054.1:0-5812 GCA_046583395.1 Deltaproteobacteria bacterium | reverse complement strand
CTGACAGAACTTCTTCGTACTTCAGGCCGGTCAGCTCCTCGGACCTAGCCCACAGACGTGCGGCTAGATTCTCATCGTAAGACCTTGGGTTCGAACGAACCTCGGTGGGATATCCGTAAGACTCGCCGAAGCCGTCGGGGCCGTAAAATCTGCCGCCGCGTGCACCCTCGGCCGAAGCGGCATAGAGCGCGGGTAAAGCGCCTTTTTCAGGCCTCTGCG
The DNA here is from genome assembly GCA_046583395.1 of Deltaproteobacteria bacterium. Taxonomy (GTDB): domain Bacteria; phylum Desulfobacterota; class Binatia; order UBA1149; family CAYXZP01; genus CAYXZP01. The sequence goes on along the minus strand of JAYGCK010000054.1, from coordinate 5,593 downwards.
CAAGTAGGATATTGGTAAATCTCCACAGGCCGGTCTTGAACCGCGAGCCAGACATTATCGCCCCTTTGGACTGCAGTTCGGTGCTGCTGTAGCCGGGATGTGAGGCAATGCTTCTCGCCGATGTCCCCGCCTGAGAAAAGCGACGCTCAAGTTCGTAAGCGAACAGTAGATTGGCCAGCTTGCTTGTGCCGTAAGTACGCCAGCGTCGATACTTAGAATCGTCTCCTGCGAGATCGGGATCGGCACCGGCGAAACGGTGCGCATTGCTAGACATGGTCACGACCCTGGCTGCTGGCGCGGCAAGAAGGAGTGGCAACAAGCGTCCGGTCAGAGCGAAGTGGCCGAGATGATTGGTTCCGAACTGCATCTCAAAACCGTCGGCGGTCTCGCAATAGGGAAGAGCCATGACGCCTGCATTGTTACAAAGAATATCGATCTTGGCGTGTTCACTGACCACGGTTTCGGCAAAACGGGCTACGGAAGACAGATCGGCAAGGTCTAGCTCCATGACCCGGACCTGGGCCCGAGGCTCGAGTTCCAACAGACGGGCAAGAGCGGCGCCCCCTCTGGCCTGATCGCGACATGCCAGCACAACCGTGGCTCCGGCACCGGCAAGACGGCGGGCCGTCTCGAAACCCAACCCGCTATTAGCGCCGGTTACCACGGCAGTTTTCCCGCTGAGGTCAGGCATGTCAGCGCTCGTCCACTTGGTGGCTTGTCCCATCCTCTCTCCTCTCTCGCTTCAGTCGGCCCAAGTCGCAGGGTCGAAGGCTACCGCAAAACCGCTGATGTCTTCGTCACGTTCACGCCGTTCAGCATTCTCACGAGCGGTCTCGTGATAGAAGTGAAGGGCCTCGATCATCCCCATCTCCGCACAGTCCTGCCCGAGCTGTTCGTTGAACAGCCGTACCCTCAGTCCACTGGCGAAGGCACTGTCCCATACTGTCGCGTTGAGCTCGGTGTCTCCACGAAAGGAACGCGACATCGTATTGGTGGAGCCAACAGTGGCCCAGGCATCGTCTATGACAGCCGTCTTGGCGTGTACATATATCTCTTCCCAGAGTCCGGGTCCGCGCCTTGCAGCCGGCGCAGCCATCGTAAAATTCTCGAAACGCTCAAGAGCAGCCAACATATCCAGAGTCGACCTCAGCTTGGGATGGTCACGATGCTCGCGTATCGCCGGCATGGCCTTGCGAGGTGCCAGCGCTATGACCTCAACCCCACGCTCAAGAGCGGCACTGAGCTGACTGATCAGTTTCGGGCACATCAACATCTGATTCTCTAGATATACAAAGGAGCGAGCCGACGTGACGGCCAGGCTGTATTGCTCTCGTACGGAGGTCTCGCCTGCGGATATATTGAAGACCTCGCCGCCCGGAGTGGGCGTTTCGACAGAGTAGAGCCCAGCAAGAACGCTCCGTGAGATCTGGACCAAGCTCGAGCCGACCGCGGCAGACACGGCGGCCGGAAACGGGAGATCGTCGGCCACATCGAGGTCGGGATATGCTCCGTAGGGGCCCATCCTTTCGCTAGCCTCATTCCAACGCTGGACGAAGTTGTGGTGAACATCGGTAGCCGAAGGCCCAGCCAGTTCGAGGTAAACGTCATGCACGTTGCCCTCAAGCCCGGTCACGTCGGTCGAAGGATGATCGGGCCCTACCACCGAACCCTTATCGAGATTTATCCCACCAACGAAGGCCCGTTCGGTATCCAACCCAGCATCCACCACCCAACTCTTCTGATGATGACAATGGCCTTTGACGTAGTCCCAACGTGCACGGACCGAGGGAGCGCGACGTGCAAGCGTGCCCAGACTTTCTTCGCAGGCCGGGAAATGGCTGGAATCGGCCAACTGGCTGGCCAACTCCGGTTCGCTCCAAAATAGCACCCGAACGTCGAGGCTACCGGCGGCGGCCCGCTCAAGCATTTCGAAGAAACCTCCCCTACCACCCGGCATCTCGATATCCTCCTCAAGAAAGGCCACCGTGACCCAGACACTGGCACGGGCCTTTTCCACCGCACGGCAGATCTGTTCGAAGGCTGGTCCACCGTCAACCAGGGCTTCTACCCGGTTACCTTCCCGCTGCGGATAGGAACAGGCCGAGGCGGCCTCGATATGATGGGCATCGCGAACCACTAGAAACTTCGCTCAGTAGAGGGTGCCGACGTATCGGGTCATGAGGTCGAGTAGGAAAAGGACCAGCACGGAGGCAGCGAGCGCTTCCATAACGGTACGCCCGACCGACCAGTTCTCGTCCTTACCCTCGTCAAGACGGTAGATCATGGGAAAACTGACGACGAAATATGCGGCGTAATAAGCCGAACCCCATTCCAGCATTCGCGAGAGGTCCTTGTAGTGGAACTGCTCGGCGATGGACCCACTCGTCATCGCGTAGGTCTCGGCCCAAGCAAAGAAATACGCACAGGCAAACACCGCTGGTGGCCAGGCCCAGCGCCACCGCCCGATCGGAGAACGGGCTAGGCGACGAAGCAGTAGCACCGCACCAGTGTGATAGGTGAGAAAATAGAAATAGGCTGACGGATACATGATGGTCGGGACCGATTGTTCTCCGCTACCGAGCAGGGTCGAGTCGAAACGCCATTCGAGTTGCGGATAGTTGTAGACCATTCCAAGAACGTCGAAGAAGTACTCGGAACCAAAGTAGCTTCCCGAGGCTGAGAACACGGCTACCCACAGGTTGAACTTGAACCAATAGGTCCTAGTCCAGGGTCGCCCGATATCGCGCTCGTCACGGACTAGTGCCGGGACGACCAGAGCCGGGGCAGCTATGGCGAGCATGGCTAGGTTGAGCCCGAGGTCGCCCCATCTGCCACCAGCACCCGAGAACATGAGTGCGGCCATACCGGCCATCCACAGCGGCGTATAGGCCAGAAAAAACTTCTCCCCCCAAGCCTTGCTCGGATTGTCTGAGAACCACGCCATCATTTCAGTTACTCGCCATCCGGCTTCTTCGGTAACGGACCGGACAAGGCTGTCGGGGCAAGACCACCATCCTGGTACAGTCGTCGGAGTAGGTCTCCGGCGGCGCTGTCAGTTCAAACTCATAGGAGCGCAACAAAACACTGAATATCGCCTTTAGCTGCATAGCAGCGAAGTTAGCTCCCAGGCATCGGTGAGACCCACCGCCGAAGGGTATCCATGCCCAGGGCTGGCGTCGGTCCTCCTGACGTGGCTCGGCGTAGCGGTCGGGGTCGAAGTTCATGGGCTCGGCGAAACAGCCTGGATCACGATGCGAGATGGCGGGTGAGGCAGCGACCAAACTACCTTTAGTGATCGTGGTGCCCTCGTAGACAAAATCCTCAAGCGCTGTCCGGAGCAACATGATGAGCGGAGGGTGAAGACGCAGGGTTTCCTTGATGGAATTCTCAAGCCGCGGCATCTCACGCAAAGCCTGATAACTGACCTCACGGCCGTCGGCGTATAGGGCAACTAGTTCTTCCTGTACGCGCTCCATCTCGTGGGGGTTCCTGAGCAATTCTATCAGGGTCCAGGCTGAGGTTGCCGAACTGGTATGGTGACCAGCGAACATGGTGGAAACCAGTATCCCCGTGATCTGCGCGGTGCTGAATCGAGGCTTACCTTCCTTGTTCATAGCAAGGAGAGCCGCGAGCATGTCCTCGTGTTCACCACCGCTGTTCCGGCGGTCCGCTATTACCCGTTCTATCATCTCGACCAGGCGCTCCCGAGCCTGATCGCGGACACGAAAAGCTCGTGTATCAAGACTTGAGTTCAGGAACCCAACGGCATCGGTCCCACGCTCTAGCTCGTGGTAGGCACGGGCGAACTCGGGTCCTAAGTGCTCGCGGAACTCACGTCCGATAAGACACGCGCTCGAGGTATAGATCGTAAGCTCTGTCGTAAACTCAAGAAGGTCCATCTCCCCCCCGTCGCCCAGACCGGCAAACATTCGTGCGGTCTCCTCGGCAATGATCTCGGCCGAGGAGCGCAAGTTGTCGTCACGAAGCGCAGGTGTTCTCAGAGTTTGGCGTCGACGTTCAGGCGGCAGATCATAGACCACCCCCTCTCCGAAGATCGGCCGCATCAACTCGTTGGAGGTCGGCTGTGGATCGAGTTGCTCATCCGTGGCCCTGAAGAAAGCCTCCTGCGCACGAGGTCCGCTCATGAGCACTACATCACGGTCGAGCATCCGGAAGCGGCCGAGCTGTCCGCACTCCGCCCTGACCCGGCCCAGCAGCTCCAAGGGCCGACGGCGGAGCTCCATGAGATTTCCCGTTGGTCGGCCGCCGCCCGATACCAGCGGGATCGAACTGGTCACTGGCCCTTTTTGTAGTGGCCCGGCGGAGGGCCTGACCCGGGGCTCAGTCGCTTCTTCATCCCTTCACTGAGCTTGTCGGCCTTCATCATTTCGAGGAACACCGCAGCTGCATTACCTGTATCGAAGAAATCGCGCTGCCAAGACCACTTGAGGTTACCCCCATAACGGAAATGCGAGCCTCCAACGCCAGCAACTTCATAGTGGCTGCCATCCTCGCGCGTAGCGTCGGCAATCTGCTTCCAGAACCCTACGACCTCGCCCTGCTTCTCGTCGATAAGCACCTTCTCATAAGGGTAGGTCCAACCATCGAGACCCTCCATCTCTAAGCCGAGGGCCAACTCTCGTATCTCCTCACGACCGCGGGCGACAAAGTCTGTGGTCGGTCCACTATTCCAATGATACTCGGCATCATCGACATAAAGATCGGCCATCGGTCGCCAATCGCCGCTGGCCTCGGCCTTGCGATTGGCCTCAAGCCACAGTTCTACCATCTGTTCGAGTTCTTCACGTGGAAACTCAGGCATCTACTTGTCCTCCTTCAAACCTGCCGACAACGACAGCGCCGATGTCGGACAGTACTTTATAGCCAACTCCACCTTTCCTTTAAGTTCTTCGGCTGGAGCCTCCTGCAGCACGGTCAACTCCCCGGTCTTGTCGTCCACGCTGAACACCTCTGGGGCTTCAGACATGCACACAGCGTGGCCCTGGCACAGAACGTAGTCTACCTGGACCCTCACAGCGTCATCGGCAACTTAGCGAAGCCCCGAACGTTGATCGAGTGGACCCGCTCGGCAGCATCAGCATCGATCTCAAAGTTCGGCATTCGACGCACCACCTCTTCTAACACCACTTTTCCTTCCAGCCTGGCCAGTGCCGCGCCGAGGCAAAAGTGCGTCCCCTGTCCGAAATGAAGCGACCGGCTGGTATCACGCTCAATCGCATAGCTGTCGGCCCGCTCGAAGATCTCCTCATCTCGATTCCCGGAGCCTATCAGGAGATACACGCGGTCGCCTTCCTTCACTCTAACATCACCAAATTCGATATCGGTAGTTGCGATCCTCGCTAACGCCTGAGTAGAGGGATCATAACGCAAGGTCTCCTCAACCCAATTGGGAATAAGATCGGGGTTGCGGATAACCTTCTCCCGCTCATGCGGATTGCGCCAGATCCAATAAGCGGCATTGCCAAGCAGCTTTGTCGTAGTCTCGTTACCAGCGATGATCATCAAGAACGTAAAAGACAGCACCTCATCATCCGAAAGTCTTTGGCCGTCTAGTTCAGCTGCCAAAAGTGAC
>JAYGCK010000008.1:0-18358 GCA_046583395.1 Deltaproteobacteria bacterium | reverse complement strand
GTTCAACAGCCCCGAGTTCATCGTCTTTCTCATTCTGGTCATCGCCCTTTACTACCTAGCGATACCGGAAAGGATGCCGAGGGCCCGCACGGCCCTTCTCACCGTCTCCAGCTACCTCTTCTACATGGCCTGGGCGCCGCCCTTCGCGCTGCTCCTGCTCTTCTCCACCATTCTCGACTTCAATGTCGGGCGGCGCATGGCGCGCACCGAAGCTCCCGCGATGCGCCGCCTGCTCCTCGCGCTCAGCATCACGGGAAACCTGGGCGTGCTTGGCTACTTCAAGTACGGACGTTTCTTTGCCGAGAACATCTACCGGGCCCTCGGCCAGGACACCTGGATGGTACCGGACACACTTGCCACGCTCGTGGTGCCGGTCGGCATCTCTTTCTACACCTTCCAGGCCCTGAGCTACACAATCGATATCTACCGGCGCCGCCAGGAACCGGCCGCAAACCTACTCGACTTTGCCTGCTTCGTAGCTTTCTTCCCACAGCTGGTCGCCGGCCCCATTGTCCGCTCGCGCGTCTTCCTTCCGCAGCTGGCCAGCCGGCCAAAGCCCAACGGCCCAGACGTCGAATACGCGCTCATGCGCATCGGTACGGGTTTCCTCAAGAAGATCGTGTTCGCGGACGTTCTGGCCGGCTATGTCGATGTCATCTTCGACCACCCGGCCGGCTTCAGCGGTTTTAACGTCCTTTTGGGCTTCTACGCCTACGCCTACCAAATCTACTTCGATTTCTCGGGTTACAGCGACATCGCCATCGGCACCGCACGCCTGTTCGGTTTCAAGATTCCCGAAAACTTCAACCGCCCATATCTTTCGGCCAACCCCCGCGAGTTCTGGCAACGCTGGCATATCTCTCTGTCGACCTGGCTACGCGACTATCTCTACATCAGCCTGGGTGGCAACCGGCGCGGGCCCGGGCGCGTTTACGTCAACCTGGCGCTGACAATGCTGCTCGGTGGTCTCTGGCACGGAGCCGCGGCGACCTTTGTCTTTTGGGGGGCCTTCCATGGTCTATGGCTGGCACTCCATCGTCTGTGGACGACCCTGGTCCCAGCCGACCCCGAACGGGGCCCCCTGCTGCCCAAAATCGTTCGCCAACTGGTGACCTTCCACATGGTCTGTTTGGGCTGGGTGTTCTTCCGCGCCCAGAGCATCGGAGACGCCTGGGTGCTTCTCGGACGTGTCGTAGACCCGGTGTTCAACATGTCGATAGAAGGCTTCCAGGCCCTCGTACTGGTCGTGCTGGCCACCGTCATTCACACGGCGACCTCGGTCACCGGTTGGCGTGAGCGTTTCACGGCCGCGTCGCCCTATCTGCAAGGCACGGCCTACGCGCTGATAGCCACCGCCGTGTTCTTGTTCGCGCCGCCGGTAACGAGGTTCATTTACTTCCAGTTCTGAGAACTATCGATGAAACGCGTCATAGCCATCTTGCTCACCTTCATCGTCCTCTCGGGCGGAGCGCTATACGCGATGCTGGACCAGTTCGACCCGAAGCTGAGAAACGAAGGCCGGCAGTTGTCACCTCCGCGGATGGCGGTGGACATCCGGCTGGAACGCATGGCCAAGCAGACGCCTCCCGCGCTCATGTGGCTGGGCGACTCGACCATCGACTGGTGGGGGGGGCCGTCATACGCGACCAAGATTAACGCGGAACTGGAGTCCGAGCTCAAGACCAAGATTGCATGGCATGATGGCGCCAACTTCTTCCATCACTACGTGCTGGTGTCGGCCTACGCCGATGCTGCGCTGGCCAGACCCGCCAAAACCGGGGAACGCCGCGCTCCAAAGCTCATCGTCTTCATAGCCAACCCGCGCATGATGATAGACAAACTGGACCCCGATAGCCGCCTGGACAATATCGCGATCTACATGCCCTCCAGTACGATACCGAGGAGCCTGCCCTTGCCCTTCTATGACCATGGGCTGACGATACCGCAGATTCTGCTTAGCAGGGTCAGTCGCTTGCCCACGCTGCGCGAACGCCTCGAGTTCAGCAAGGCCGCACGCGACAAGTTCCAGAATGCCGCGTTCTGGGAGCGGGTCGGCCGGGGTCCTGCCAACAGCCTGCTCGGACCATCGACAAGGCTCATCCGTCAGGCAGCTAAGTTTCGCTCACAGTGGACCCGCCGGTTAGGCCCGGGCAATTCGACCATGCAGATGATTGGCCCGACCATCCGAGCGGCCCAGGATTGGGGGGCCCAGACCTTGGTCATCGGCACACCGGTGCCGCTCCACTCGCTGCGTAAATATGAGTGGTTCGACGGAGATGATTATCTCCGTCGCCTGGAAACTCTCCAGGCCACGGTCGAACAGGCCGGCGGCCGCTACCTAAATCTCCACAACGCCTTGTCAAAAGAGCACTTCCGCGACCGGCTCGACCATTACAACGAACCCGGGGCCGAGCGCATGGTCGAGCTGGTCCGTCCGGTGGTCTACGAAATGCTCGGCCATCCACTGCCGACACAGTAGGGTCCGGTCAGTGGACTGACATGCGTCTGGCCGGCTGATAAACAGCATGTCGATGGAGGTCGTCGCTTCAACAGACGCGCTCGGCGCCGAGATAAAGGGGCTCGACCTCGGTCAGGAACTGTCGGCCAGCGACTTCGCCCTTGTCGAACAGGCGCTGGTCGAGCACAAGGTTCTGTTCTTCCGCCAACAACCGATTGAGGCCCGAGACCATCACCGCTTCGCATCGATGTTCGGACCGCTGCAATGCCACCCGGCCTTCCCGCACATCGACGGCCTGCCCGAGGTGACCCTGCTGGCAAGCGACCGCGAGAGTCCTTCAAAGATAGAGAAGTGGCACAGCGATATGACCTATCTCGAGTGCCCGCCGCTCGGAACGGTGCTGCGTGGACGGGTCATCCCCGACAAGGGCGGCGACACGCTCTTTATGAACATGGAAGCAGCCTGGGAAGCACTGCCCGGGCGCTTGAAGACAAAGTTGGCCCCCTTGCAGGCCGAGCACAGCTTCGCTCACGGCTACCAAGAGAGCCTGGCCGAGCCCGGCGGCAGCGAGCGACTGGCCGGTGCGGTTGCCGCAAATTCGCCGCGGCCGCATCCGGTGATGCGCCGGCATCCGCGTAGCGACCGTCCCTGTCTGTTCGTCAACAGCCTGTTCACCACCCGCTTGCTCGGCGTGGAAGCGGTAGAAAGCGACGACCTCCTGGCGCAGCTCTTCGAGCACCTAGATGACCCCCGCTTTCAGACGCGCTTTGAGTGGGCCGTCGATTCGATTGCGTTCTGGGCCAACCGTTCGACCCAGCACCGTCCGGACGGCCAGTGGTGGCCGGCCCCGCGCCGCCACGAACGCACGACTATTGCGGGCGATCGGCCGCGCTAAAGAAATCGAGCGCCCAGCGGGCGACCAACTCTTCATCGGTTCGACCGTCAAGTGAGTCACGCGCTTGCCGCCAAAGCTCGTCACCGAACATCTCGCGGCGAGCATCGTAAAGCTCTGTTGCAAAGTCCCGGCTGAACTCGGGGTGGCCTTGGCAGCTCATCACGTGTGAGCCGATCCGGTAGAGCGATATAGGACAGGCATCGTTACTGCCGACAAGCTCGGCCCCCTCGGGAAGACCGAGGACCTGGTCCTGGTGACTGTGAATCAGGGTCAATTCCTTCGCGGCGGGGTCGGCCCAGGGAAAGGGCGAGTCTATCTCGCTGGTTCTGACCCCGAGCGTCCAACCACGCCCTGCCTTTTCGACCTTCCCGCCGAGCGCATCGGCCACCAACTGGTGCCCGAAACATACGGCGAACAAGGGACGGCGCTGCTCGGCCAGGCGGGCGACAAAACCCCTGAGTCCGGCCAGCCAATCGAAGTCATCGTAGACGCTGTAGCGGCTACCGGTGATGACGTAGCCGTCGCATTCCTCCGGGCGCTCGGGAAGGCGGCCGAGGTCTACGTCATAGCCCGGAAACTCGGCCTCGGGCTCGGCCTTTGCCAGCAAACGTCCGAACATGTCCGCGTACTCGCCGTGGGCCGGGACAAGCTCAGGCCTTACCCGGTCTGCCGCTAGGATGCCTATCCTCATCGGTGACCGGTCTTATCCTGTATACTCAGCCGCATCGAAAATGCGCTCAACACCCTGGTCGCACCGGTCTCGGACCGTCTTGCCGGGCTGGTCTTCTACTCGGTAACGGTGGGAAGCGCCGAGGTCCCTCTCATCGTGGCCTGGCTTATCGCCGCCGGCCTGTTCTTCACGGTCTACCTCGGCCTGCTCAACTTCCGCGGCATACCCGAGGCCTTGCGCATCGTCACCGGCCGCAAGAGCGGGCCGGGCCAAAGCGGCGAGATTAGCGCCTGGGCGGCGCTTTCGACGGCGTGTTCGGGCACCGTCGGAATCGGCAACATCGGCGGCGTGGCCATGGCGATCACGCTGGGCGGCCCGGGCGCGACCTTCTGGATGATAGTGGCCGGACTGCTCGGCATGGCCACCAAGTGCGCCGAGTGCGTGCTCGGAGTGCGTTACCGTCACTTGGCTGCCGACGGCGAGGTATCGGGCGGCCCCATGCACTACCTGCGCGCAGGGTTTGCCGAACGCGGCTGGCCAGGGACCGGGCGCGTGCTGGGGACCTTTTACGCTGCGGCAATGGTCGTCGGCTGCCTGGGCATCGGCAATATGTTCCAGTCCAATCAGGCCTTCGAGCAGTTGCTTGCCGCAACCGGCGGCCCCGACGGACCGCTGGGTCCGCACGCGCTCACGGTCGGCACGCTACTGGCCCTGGCCGTCGGGGTGGTCATCATCGGCGGCATCAAGAGCATCGCACAGGTCACCACGCGACTGGTTCCCTTCATGGCGGCCTTTTACTGCCTTGGTTGCCTGGTCGTCATCGGCCTGAACGCCGACCGGCTGCCGGCGGCGCTGGCCGCGATATGGACCGGCGCATTCTCGCCCGGCGGGATAAGCGGCGGTGTGATGGGCGTGATGGTGATCGGCTTTCAGCGCGCGGCCTTTTCCAACGAAGCGGGGCTCGGGTCGGCGGCCATCGCACACTCAGCAGTAAGGACCCACCACCCGGCGACCGAGGGCTTGGTCGCACTGCTCGAGCCTTTCATCGACACGGTCATCATCTGCACGATGACGGCGCTGGTCATCCTTACGACGGTATACGAGCCCTCTCTTGCCAGCGGCGGCGTTCAAGGGGTGGCGCTTACCTCGGCGGCGTTCGAGTCGACCCTTTCATGGTCGCCACCGGCGGTGGCCCTGGCCGCGTTACTGTTTGCCTATTCGACGATGATTGCCTGGAGCTACTACGGCCTTAAAGGCTGGACCTATCTGGTCGGAAACTCACGCGTGGCCGACCTGGGGTTCAAACTGACGTTTTGCGCTTTCGTCGTGCTCGGCTGCACGCTCGAACTAGACTCGGTCCTCGAGCTGTCCGACGCGCTCATCTTCATCGTGGCCTTCCCTAACGTGCTCGGCCTCTATCTTCTCGCGCCCAAGATTAAAGAGACGCTCGACGACTATTTCGACTAGCCGTTCAGGCGGTCTTGCAGGCGACCAACTCGAAGACCGAGCAGCCGGTCACCCGTGTCATACCGACGACGTAGGTGCGCCCAACGATGCCGTCGAAGACCACCAGCGCGTAACGGTGTTTCCTCCAATTCTATGCTGGATGTTCGGGGTCGAAGGTGATGTTCATCTCTTTGATACCGGCAATGAAGCTCGACACCAGATAACGCGGCTGACCGGCAAGCTGGGGATTGCGAAGCCTCGGGACAATCTCCTCGAACATCACCGTCACCTCTTTGCGGGCTAGGTGCGAACCGAGACAGAAATGCTGGCCCATGCCGAAGGTACGGTGCTGATTCTTCAGGTCGGGCATGCGCAGGGCACGGGTAACATCGAAACTCTCGGCGTCCTCACCGAAGACCTCCGGCTGATGATTGGCCGAGGGGTAATACATGCGAACCATGTCACCCTTCTTGATGTCCATGTCACCGACGCGCACATCCTCCATCGCCGTCCTTTGCATGTAGTTGAACGAGGGCTGAAAGCGCAGAATCTCCTCGACCGCGCCGGGAACGAGCGAGGGGTCGGCAACCAGTTTTTCTAACTGCTCGGGGTGTTCAATGAGCAGCCGCATCCCTTGGTTGGTCGCGGTACGGGTGGTCTCGACACCACCGGCGATAAGGATGAGAAAGAAACTACAGAACTCGAACTCGCTAAGCGCCTCGCCCTCGACTACGCCACGTAGCAGCGCATCTAGAACCGTTCCGGGTTTGGGGTCGGCCTTGTGCCGGGCGGCCAACTCCATGGCTATCTCAAATATCTCGGCGGCCGCGGCCTGGCCCTTTTCGGCGGTAACGTCCATGCCAGGATCGTCCATCCCAATCATTATATCGACCAGTTCGGAGAACTTGCGGCGCTTTTCGGCCGGCATCTCCATCAGCGCGCAAATGACGAACAACGGCATCTCGGCGGCCACCTCGCTGGCAAACTCGCAACGGCCCAGCGGAGCGACCCGGTCGATGATGCCACTGGCGAATTCGCGCATCATCGGTTCGAGCGCATCGACGGCATTCATCGTAAAGGCGTTCTTTACGACCTTGCGGTACTGGGTGTGCCCGGGCGGGTCCATGTTGATGATGAGCTGGCGCATTATCTCCAGAGCACCCGCATCAGCGTCGGGCGGCGAGGGATGGGCCAGATTCGCGCTTGACGAGAACTTGGCCGGGTTCTTTGAGATGTAATCGACGTCCTCGCGCCTGGTGACGGCCCAAAACTCGGGACTATGTTCGGTGGCTTCCTGAAGTGCGACCGGACACTTTTCACGCAGGGTTCGGAAATCGACGAACGGGACGCCCCGGCTCATACGCACCGGGTCCATCAGCTCGAACTGAAAGGGACACTTCTCGCTCACACTGCCGCCCGTTGCTCTAGTCCGCCGTTGTCGACGATAAAGTCGACGATGTCACCCACGCCCTGGCCCGACCTCAGGTTGCTAAAGACGAAGGGCCTGTCCTTGCGCATCCGAAGGGTATCGCGCTCCATGACATCGAGACTAGCTCCGACGTGCGGAGCAAGATCGACCTTGTTGATTACCAGCAGGTCGGAACGGGTGATGCCCGGACCCCCCTTGCGCGGAATCTTGTCGCCGGCGGCAACGTCGATGACATAGACGGTCAGGTCGGCCAGCTCGGGGCTGAAGGTCGCCGCCAAGTTATCGCCGCCGGACTCGATGAAACACAGGTCGGCGTCGGGGAACAGTCCCCGCATGCGTTCGATGGCAGCAAGATTTATCGAGGCGTCCTCACGTATGGCCGTGTGCGGACAGCCGCCGGTCTCCACACCATCGATGCGTTCGGCAGGAAGGGCCCCGGAACGTGTGAGGATGAGCTGGTCCTCGCGGGTATAGATGTCGTTGGTCACTACGACGATGTCGTAGCTCTCGCGCATCCGCTTGCACAGAGATTCGAGCAACGAGGTCTTGCCCGACCCGACCGGACCGCCCACGCCGACGCGTAAAGGACCATGGCCGGCTCCCGCGCGGCCGGTCATGAGCGGAACAACCTCGTGTACTCGGTCTCGTGTGCCATGCTGGCCCAATCTACCATCGGCGTGGTGGTGCCGACATCGTTGATAGAGGCTTCCTGAGCACGCGCTGCGGTGTCAATCACGGCCGGCTCGAGAGCGGCGATGACGGCCTGCCCTTCGGTCTGCCCCAAAGGAATGAGCCGCACACCGGCCGACACCAAATTGCTGGCAACAGAGTGCAGGTATCCCACCAGCGAGACCTCGAGCGCCACCGACGCCAATGCCGCGATCACCGCCACGGCAACCGGATACGCCGGCCGCAGGTCCTTGGCCGCAAGGGTCCCGGCCCAGACCTCGAGTTCCGGGACCGACCAGGCCCCCCGAGCGGCCGTGACGAAGGCCGCGCCCTGCTGAAGGGTTTCGGCCAGCAGTTCGGCCGTTCCCGGAAGAGCGGCCGCAAGCTCGGCGGTCTCGTAGAGACCTTGACCGGTGACCCCGCCGGACCCGGCCGCACGCCATGCAGCACAAAAGACCACCGCGTCGGTCCAACCGGAGCCCTGGGCGATGATATGGTCAAGCCATGTCTCTAGTTGATGTGCGTCGGTCACCAATCCCGCCGATACCGCGGTCTCTAGACCGTGCGAGTAGGAGTAGCTGCCGACCGGGAACGCCGGCGAGTTCCAACTGAGCAGCCGGTAGAGCACCGAACGGTTATCGATGCTCATGTCCGGCCTGCGCATCTATGACCTTGGCGTGATAGGCGCCCGACTCGGGGTCAAAAGACCGCTCGAGCAAGCGGGTGTCGGCTCCCAGACCCTCGACCATGGCCACGATTACGTGGTCGGGACGAATGTATATCCGGTCCTCATAAATCTCGGCCGCCAGATGTCGGTTGCCGAGATGCCATGCGACCTTCACCAATTCGCCGGGCTCGGTGCAAGTTATCTCGACCACCGCTTCCTTGGCCGCTCGAACCACTATCCAGCCGCCATCCTCGCAGCTGAGACCATCGCCGTCGGCCATCGCCACGGCGTGAGAAAGGTCGAGCATAACATGACTGCCCGCCGTGGTCGTCAAGCGGCAACGACGTCGGTGACGGTCGTCGAAGGTAAGAGCGATTGAGTCGCCCGCCTTTTCCGCCGGCCAGCTTCCACGGGCATGGTGTGTCACTGCGCGTTGCACCGTCCGGCCCTAGTAAAGGAAGTAGCGCTGGGCCATCGGCAAACGGTCGGCAGGCTCGCAAGTCAACAGCACGCCATCGGCACGCACTTCGTAGGTCTCGGGGTCGACCTCGATAGAGGGCGTGGCGTCGTTATGGACCATGGCGCCTTTTCCTATCCCGTCGCGCGTGTTGCCGACCGGCAGTAAAGGCCGCGAGAGCCCGAGGCGTCCGGCCAGGTCACCGTCGAACGCGGCCTGGCTTACAAAGCTCACCGAACTTTCGGCCAGCGACCGTCCAAAGGACGCGAACATCGGACGCAGGTACTCGGGCTGCGGCGTTGGAATCGACGCATTGGGGTCACCCATAATCGCGGCGGCTATGCTGCCGGACTTGAACACGAGGTCGGGCTTAACGCCGAAAAAGGCCGGCGTCCACAGCACCAGATCGGCGAGCTTGCCGACCTCGACCGAACCCACATGCTCGCTTATTCCCTGCACGATGGCGGCATTGATGGTGTACTTGGCCACATAACGCTTGACCCGGACGTTGTCGTTGTCTCCCGACTCCTCCGACAAGCGGCCCAACTGCCGCTTCATCTTGTCGGCGGTCTGCCAGGTCCTGATGATGACCTCTCCGACCCGCCCCATGGCCTGGCTGTCGGAAGCGATGACCGAAAATGCACCCATGTCGTGCAAAATGTCCTCGGCCGCGATGGTCTCGGGCCGGATGCGGCTTTCGGCAAACGCTACGTCTTCGGGGATGGACCGGTCGAGGTGGTGGCACACCATCAGCATATCGAGATGCTCTTCGATAGTGTTGACCGTGAACGGCCTGGTCGGATTGGTCGAGGACGGGATGACGTTGGTCTCACCACACAGCTTTATGATGTCGGGCGCATGGCCGCCTCCGGCCCCCTCGGTGTGGTAGGCGTGGATGGTGCGGCCCTTGAAGGCCTTTATGGTGTTTTCGACAAAGCCCGACTCGTTTAGCGTGTCGGTGTGAATCATCACCTGCACGTCCATCTCGTCGGCCACCCCCAAACAGCAGTCTATGGCCGCCGGTGTGGTGCCCCAGTCCTCGTGAAGCTTGAGCCCACACGCGCCCGCCTGGACCTGTTCGACCAGGGCGCCGGGAAGGCTCGCGTTGCCCTTGCCGAAGAAACCGAGGTTCATCGGAAAACCCTCGGCGGCCTGCAACATCCGTCCTATGTGCCAGGGACCCGGAGTGCAGGTCGTGGCGTTGGTCCCCGTTGCCGGACCGGTCCCGCCACCCATCATTGTCGTGACGCCGCTGTATAGCGCCTCCTCTATCTGTTGCGGACAGATGAAGTGGATATGAACATCGAGCCCGCCAGCCGTAAGAATCTTGCCTTCGCCGGCAACCGCTTCGGTGCCGGGTCCGACCACGATATTGACCGCCGGTTGAACATCGGGGTTACCGGCCTTGCCGATGGCGGTGATGCGACCATCGGTGATGCCCACGTCGGCCTTCACGATGCCGCCGTGGTCGATGATTAGGGCGTTGGTGATGACAGTATCGACAGCGCCCTCGGCCCGGGTCACCTGCGACTGGCCCATACCGTCACGAATAACCTTGCCGCCGCCAAACTTGACCTCTTCTCCATATACCGTGCGGTCCTCTTCGACCTCGATGAAAAGCTCGGTGTCGGCCAACCGCACCCGGTCGCCAACGGTCGGTCCGAACATGTCGGCGTAGGAGCGTCTGTCTATCTTTTTGCCCATGTCGGTCTCCCTAGCCCTTGGGCTGCAACGGACCCATCACCGCCTGGTTGAAACCGTACACCACACGCCCGCCATCATATGGCACCAGTGTCACCTCACGGGTCTGACCGGGCTCGAAGCGCACCGCGGTGCCGGCAGGAATGTCGAGGCGATGGCCGCGGGCTTTCTCGCGTTCGAACTCTAGGGCCTCGTTGGTCTCGTAAAAATGGTAGTGCGAACCGACCTGCACGGGACGGTCGCCGCTGTTGGCGACCTTTACTACCACGGTCTCCCGTCCGTCGTTGAGCACGATGTCGCCTTCTGCGGTAAGTATCTCGCCGGGTATCACCAGTGAACCTCCTTTAGCGAATGGGGTCGTGAACGGTCACCAGCTTAGTGCCGTCGGCAAAGGTCGCCTCGACCTGTACCTCGCCGACCATCTCGGCCACGCCCTCCATTACCTGCGAACGCTCGAGCACCGAGGCCCCGCTTTCCATAAGCTCGGCCACGCTACATCCGGCACGCGCCCCTTCGAGCACATGGTCAGTAATGATGGCCACCGATTCCGGATGATTGAGGCTCACCCCCCGGCCGAGCCGGTCGCGGGCGACTATAGCGGCCAGCGATATCAGCAACTTGTCCTTCTCTCTCGGTGTCAGGTTCATCTGTCAGTCCCCCTGCGGTCGTTCATTGTTCATATGTTCCAAATACTCGGCATTTGCGCGGGTAGACCGGCGGCCATTTGCCGTAGCTTTGACCAAAACTCTCCGAAAGCGGTCCGTACTTGCATTGCATCCCGCCCCAGCCAGCGGACCACCAGCAAGCGATCAAGGCAGCTCAGCCCGGCATATAGCCCGTCGCCGGCCGATGCCACGCGCGGACCAAACTCTGCGGCCATCTGTTGGCAGTCCGGGCCGATATAGACAGCCGTCCCCATCGCACGTGCACCATAAAAGCCCGCGCAACCGTCCAAGGCACGACCCAGGTCGTCACGCAGACGAAGACCCGAAGCCCATTCCAGCTTGCCGTCAACACGAACTCGCCAGTCGTCGAACACCTGCCCCTGGCCGAATACCTCGCCGGAAGCTGTTCTTCCAAGACAAAGAAGCTCGCCGGCCAATACACGCGCGCGACCTGATGCCACGATATCGGTCCTTCGTCTGAGCTTGGCCGCGTCGAAGACGATGGTGCCCTGGGGCAACCACTCGCACCACGCATCGGCTGCGACATTTAGCCGGTTGCCGACATAGGATTCGGCCCCGGTCGAGCGGTAGACCTTCTCGGCCGCCTGTGTGGTCACCAACACCGAGGCACCTTCGGCGACCTCGACCGATGCCCGCAAGCGGTCTCCAGCCACCAAGCCGCCCGAAACGTTGGCAATCACGGCCAACCCGGTGTTCTCGCCGGAAAGCTTGGGCACCAAGACCCGTAACGGCGACTTTTGCCGCAGGGTTGCCAAGCGGGTCCGGCCGTCCGAATGCTTGAAGCTCACAAAGGCTGAGCCCGTGACCGCGGCGCTCGTCTTGCGCGACTGAGGCCGCGTATCAGACGGTGAGATGCCTGCGTACATCGGACTCTACCATCTGCGACACCGCCCCCGACATGACCACACTGCCACGGTCCATCACCGCGTAGTTGTCGGCAAGCCTGTGTGCGAAATCAAAATACTGTTCCACAAGCAGGATGGCCATGTCGCCCTGCCCTTTCAGGATTCGCAGGACATCCTCTATCTGTTTTATGACCGACGGTTGGATACCTTCGGTCGGCTCATCGAGGATAAGCAGCTCAGGCCGGGTGACCAAGGCGCGCGCGATGGCGAGCTGTTGTTGCTGCCCGCCCGACAGGTCGCCACCGCGGCGTTTCTTCATGTCGGCAAGCACCGGAAACAGGTCGAACACCTCGCCCGGTATCGTCCGTAGACCCGGCTCGAGTCCGGCAAAGCCGGTCATGAGATTTTCCTCGACGCTCAAGGTCGGGAATATCTCCCTGCCCTGGGGCACCAGCGCCATACCTTTCCTTGCGCGTTCCGAGGTCGGCAGACGGCTGACGTCCTCACCCTTCAACAGCACCCGTCCCCCGGCGATGGTCTCCAGACCGAGCACCGAGCGCAGTAGGCTCGTTTTGCCCACACCGTTACGTCCCAGAACGCAGGTCACTTCCCCCGAGCGCGCCTCTACCGAAACGTTCTTGAGACAATGGCTGGCGCCGTAAAAAAGGTTGAGTGAATCGACCTCGAGCATAACGGCTACCGTCCGAGATAGACCTCTATCACACGTTCATCGGCCTGCACCGTATCGATGCTCCCTTCCGCGATTACGCGGCCTTCGTGGAGGACCGTCACCCGGCAGTCGAGCGCACGCACGAAATCCATGTCGTGCTCGACAACCACCACCGAACGTTGCTTGGAGATATCGCGCAAGAGCTGGGCCGTCCGTTCCTTTTCCGAGTCCGTCATCCCGGCCGCCGGCTCGTCGACCAGCAGCAGCTTCTGGTCCTGGACGAGCAGCATCCCTATCTCGAGCCACTGCTTCTCGCCATGGCTGAGCGTACCGGCCTCTATTTCCCGGCGGTCCGTCAAGCCGATCACGGCCAGAATGCTCTCGATGCGCACATTCCCCTCCTCGCTCAGCCGAAAGAACAGGGTCGGGAGCACGCGGCGGTCACTACTTAGCGCAAGCTCGAGATTTTCGAACACGCTGAGTGCCTCGAACACCGTGGGCTTCTGAAACTTTCGGCCTATCCCGAGCTCGGCTATCGACGATTCGTCAAGGCGGGTGACATCGATACTGCCGTCGAAGAGGACCTCGCCCGCGTCGGCCCGGGTCTTGCCCGTTATGACGTCCATCATCGTTGTCTTGCCGGCACCGTTGGGCCCGATGACGGCACGCAGTTCACCGGGGTCGATGACCATGCTCAGCCCGTCGAGCGCTTTGAACCCGTCAAAGCTGACCGTGAGGCCGTCGACATAAAGTATCGACCCCGGCGCTATCCCGCCGCGCTTGGCCGGCGGCCGTGTCGCTTCAGTCTGCGCCGCCACCATCGGTATCCTCCCGGGTCCTGGTCTTACTCCAGCGGGCCTTCAGCTGTTGGCCCACACCCACCAGACCGCGTGGCGCCAACAGGGTGCTGATTATGAATAGTGCGCCGAGAAAGAATAGCCAGGTCTCGGGCACGGTGCTGGTCAGGTAGCTCTTGGTGGCGTTGACGCTCAGACCTCCCAAGATTGCGCCATACAGGGTTCCACGCCCCCCGACCGCAACCCATATGGCCACCTCTATCGAGTTGGCCGGCGAAAACTCGCTGGGATTGATTATGCCGACCTGCGGAACGTAAAGGGCGCCCGCGATGCCCGCGATAACGGCGGACAAGGTGAACAGGAAGAGATTGAAACGCTCTGTGGTATATCCGAGGAAGCGCAAGCGGCTTTCGCTGTCGCGTATCCCGGTTGCCACCCGCCCGAGTTTGGAGGAAACGACCAAGCGGCAGAGCAGATAACCACCCGAAAGTGCCGCCACCGACGACAGATACAAGCCGGCTCTGGTGGCAGAAGAACTGAGGTCGAAGCCGAGCAGCTCCTTGAAGTCGGTAAGCCCGTTGTTGCCGCCAAAACCCATGTTGTTTCGGAAGAATGCGAGCAACAACGCAAAGGTCATGGCCTGCGAAATGATGGCGAAATAAACCCCGCTGATGCGTGAACGGAAAGCGAACCAGCCGAACACGAAAGCCAGCAACCCCGGAACGAGCACGATCATGAGCGCCGCGACGGGAAAATGGTCCATGCCGTACCAGTACCAAGGCAACTCCGGCCAGTTCAGGAAGACCATGAAATCGGGGAGTACCGGGTGTCCGTAGACGCCGCGCTCGCCGATCTGCCGCATCAGGTACATCCCCATTGCATATCCGCCCAAGGCAAAGAACGCGCCCTGCCCGAGACTGAGAACGCCGGCAAAACCCCAGATTAGGTCCAGACTGAGCGCCAGCATCGCGTAGCAGAGGTACTTGCCCAGCAGCGTGACCAGGTAGTCCGACACGTGCATCGGCGAGCCGGGGTCGAGCCCGAGATTGAGAATGGGAACAAGGCACGCGGCCGCCACGGCGGTGGCGAACACGGCCCACCCGGTACGGCTATGAAGCCCGGCCGTACGATTGAATATACCCGGCACTGCTACAGGCCTCCGCTCAAGCCTCGGCCGCACGGCCCTTGACCGCGAATAACCCGCGCGGGCGCCGTTGTATGAAAAGAATTACAATGATGAGGACAAAAATCTTGCCCAGCACCGCACCAGCCATGGGTTCGAGGAACTTGTTGACGACACCGATGCTCATCGCGCCCAGCAGCGTTCCGTACAGGCTGCCTACCCCCCCGAACACCACGACCATGAATGAAACGACGATATAGGCCTGCCCGAGGTTGGGGCTGACGTTGCCGATCTGACTGAGCGCGACACCGGCAGCGCCGGCTATCCCCGAACCCAGACCGAAGGTAAGCGCGTCCACGCGGCCGGTCCGTATTCCCATCGCCGCGGCCATGCCACGGTTCTGAGTCACGGCCCTCATCTGTAGGCCCAAGGCGGTGAACCGTATCATCGCACCGAGCGCGGCCAGTACGGCCAGCGCGAACACGATGACGACCAAACGGTTGTAGGTCAGCATGACCCCGCCAAGTTCAATGCCGCCGGTCATCCAGATTGGGTTGGACACCGCCTTGTTGGGTGCACCGAAGATGCTTCGCACGGTCTGTTGCAAGATCAGGCTCACGCCCCAGGTGGCCAGCAGGGTCTCGAGGGGGCGGCCGTACAAGAAGCGGATGACCCCTCGTTCGAGCGCAATGCCGAACAGGCCCGCGACCAAGAAGGCCACGGGCACGGCAACCACCACGTAGGCCGGGAAGGCCGCGGCCGGTAGCGTGCTGCGAAACACCTCCTGGACAACGTAGGTCGTGTAAGCGCCGAGCATTATCAGCTCGCCATGGGCCATGTTTATGACGCCCATGACACCGAAAGTGATGGCCAGGCCTACCGCTGCGATGAGAAGGACCGAACCGAGGCTGATGCCCTGATAGAGACTGGCAAACACCTGGGACAGGCGCAGCCTGCTTTCGATACCCGCCAGCACCTCGACCGCCGTCTCGCGAACCAGTGGGTCGGGCTCGACATACTCACCGTCGGCGTCCTTGACGGTAAGGCGTGCGACCATGGCGCGGGTCTCCTGGCTGGCCGAACCGGCCAGCACGCGCAGACCGGCCAGACGGTCCCCGGCCTCGGGGCTGGACAAACGGGCAGCGCCGAGCGCGCGTTCAATCAGACCCCTGAGCTTGAGGTCCTGCTCGCGCTCGAGGGCGCTGGTCAAAGCCGCGGCCATGGCCGGGGACGGGTATCGAGCGGCTTGCTTGACCGCCTCGCGCCGCTCCTTGAGATTATCGCTGAACAGAGCGAAGCGGCTCAACACGCCGCGGATGACCCCGCGAAGCGAGTTGTTGACGCTTATCTTCCGTATCTCCGAGGAGCTGGCCTGGCCGGCGGCCTGGCCGCTGAGAGGATCGGTCAGATTATAGGTGCTGCCTTCGCGCTCGGCGATGAGATAGCGGCCATCGCTGCGACTGACATAGAGCTTGCTGGCCAATAGCGGACGTAGCAGGCCCGACACACGCTCGTCGTCCAAAGCTCCGAGCGCACGCACCGAAGCCATCCGCTCCGAAAAACTTGTCGATGCCAGGCCGGCGGCAGCAGCCTCGAACGGGCCGGCGGCCCGGGCAACGGTGGCCGCCAACAACGTGGCCGTGGCGGCTAGCAGAAACAGGCGGGCGCTAACGCTCCGACCCCGCGTACCTGTGACCGTGTGTTGCCCCGTTGCCACTCTGGTCTCCGACCCCCTGAAAAAAGGGCCGGGAAGGCGCCCTGCCTTCCCGGCCCGCTAGACCGAACAACCCTTACCGTCAGAGCGCGGCGAGGGCGGTCAACGTTATACTATTGGTACCGCGGCTTCTTGCAGTTCCCGCAAACCCACGGATACGACCAATCGGCGGTCAGCTTGGCGCTGGCCGGAATGAACGGGCTCCATGCATCTGCCTTGATGGCCTCGTCGGTCTGCCAGACGACATCAAACTGTCCGTCAGCCTGTATCTCGCCGATCATGACCGGCTTGGACAGGTGATGGTTGGTGTTCATCACGACATCATAACCGCTCAAAGCCGTGACCTTCTGGCCGTACATGGCCTGGCGAACCGCGTCGATGTCGGTGGTGCCGGCTTGCCGGACCGCCTGAGCCCACATCTTGAAGCCTATATAGTGGGCCTCCATGGGATCGTTGGTAACGCGCTTCTTGTCGCCGATGTACTTGTGCCACTTCTTGATGAACGCCTCGTTCTCGGCCGAATCGACCGACATGAAGTAGTTCCATGCGGCCAGATGACCAACGAGATTGCTCGTGTCGAAGCCCGACAGCTCCTCCTCACCTACTGAGAAAGCCACCACCGGAATGTCCTCGGCGCTAATCCCCTGGTTGGCCAGTTCCTTGTAGAAGGGAACGTTGGCGTCACCGTTAATCGTCGAAACAACTGCGGTCGGCTTGCCCGCCGAGGCGAACTTTTTGACCGAAGATACGATGGTCTGCCAATCGGAATGACCGAAGGGCGTGTACTCTTCCATTATGTCACTGTCCTTGACGCCCTTGGCGTGAAGGAAGGCGCGCAGGATTTTGTTGGTCGTGCGCGGGTAGACCTAGTCGGTACCGAGCAACACCCAACGCTGGGCTCCACCACCCTCTTCACCCATCAGATACTCAACAGCCGGGATGGCCTGCTGGTTGGGCGCGGCGCCTGTGTAGAAGACGTTGCGTTGTGACTCTTCGCCTTCGTACTGCACCGGGTAGAAGAGCAGACTGTTTAGCTCTTCAAAGACCGGCAACACCGATTTGCGTGATACCGACGTCCAGCACCCGAACACGACGTCCACTTTCTTCTGGACGATGAGCTCGCGCGCCTTCTCGGCAAACAACGGCCAGTTGGAGGCCGGGTCGACAACGACAGCCTCGACCTTACGGCCAAGCAGCCCACCTTGCTTGTTGAGATCCTCCACCATCATCAGAACGGTATCCTTCAGCGTGGTCTCACTGATGGCCATCGTCCCCGACAGAGAGTGAAGTACGCCGACCCGTATCGGGTCGCCGCTGCTGGCGGCAGCAGCCGCCACGGGAAGACTGGTCGCCATAAGCACGATGGCGGCCGCCCCCAAGAGATTGTGCTTCATAAAGTTCCTCATTTTTCCCTCCGGATGAACATCCTTAGTCCTAATTTTTGTGGGCCATGCCCACCCGTCGGGCAATGCAAGAAGAGGGCCAGAGCCGAAACAGCCCGGTTCCGGCCACGGCCGGACGTCGCTTGCCGAAGCCGCGGCCGGGCCAGCACTGGCCGACCCGCATAAACAGTGCCCGACCGGCCCGAAGCGCACACGAAGCGCGGCCAATCACCACAAGATTTTCTAATGACCGATGCTGCGTTATCTTCTGGTTGCTCATGCCACTACGCGGGCTGCGCGTCATTTAGGCATAGAGTTGCCAATTGGAGCGGCACGGTAGGCGGGTTTTGCACATCGGCGAATGTGCGAATGCGCCCTGCTTGGACTTCACCACACCAAGAGGTTGGCCCCATTTGTGCTACTAGGAACGCAGTGGATGGATTGCGTCCGCTTATTTTTAAAAAAGAGGAAATGAGGGAGGAGGAAACACAAGTGAATCCTAAATACTTTGCCTTGCCGCTGTACGCAGTGGCAGCGTTCGTACTTACGATCGCAGTAGCCGGCAGTGCCGTTGCCGGTATTTCACAAAATGTAGGCGAGAGCGGGGCGTACAGCCTCGGTATCGGCCTAAGGGCCAGCTACGACTCCATAGAGGACGCCGCCTCGAGCGGCACGGACTCTTCGAACGAGTTCAACCTGGGAAGTCTCCGCATCTACGGCGGCGGCCAGCTGAACGACCACATAAAGTT
>JAYGCK010000044.1:0-3957 GCA_046583395.1 Deltaproteobacteria bacterium | reverse complement strand
TTCCTCCGAGTGATCTTTGGCGCTCCTTAATTGAGCGAGGTACACAAGTTGCATTGTACGCCCAATGTTTTTTATTTGGCAAGCCCTTTTTGAGTCTTGGACCGCTCATGCCGAATAGCCTTGTAACCCATCAAAAACATGGGCTTTGTGCGCTATTCGCCGGTCCCGGTCATTCCCCTGAGCAGCGAGGGATCCACCTACTATCACGGCTATGCCTATCCTGAACCGCCGGGTGTAAAGATGTTTAAAGCGCTTCCCCGGTGGTCCGACCTCAGCATTGATGACGGCGGGCCACCGGGCTATTGCACTCGGCCGTGGGTCTTCACGCCGTAAGTGGTGGCGCTTCGGGTATCGGCGCCGCAATAGCCAGTCGGCTGCGTAGCCGCGGCGACGAGGTTCTTGTCGTGGATGTGAAGGATGCCGAAGTCGAGGCCGACCTTTCCAGACGGGAAGGCTGCGACGCGGCGCTGGAGCGCCTGGCCGAACTTGCCCCCGACGGGCTGGACGGTCTGGTCGCCTGCGCGGGCCTCGGCCCGGCAACCCGTCCGGTATCGCTTATCACCCGCGTTAACTTCTTCGGCGCCCAGCGTCTCGTCGACGGCGCGCGCCGGCTTGTGGCCAAGAAGAAGGGCGCTGTGGTCGTGATCTCGTCGAACTCGGCGCCGATGGACTGCGACCAGTCCTACGTCGATGCGCTGCTCGCCCTGGACGAGGAGCGAGCATGTGGTATCGCCGAGGAACTCGGTGACGGTCACAACGCCTACGCCGGTTCCAAGCAGGCCATAACGCGCTGGATGCGTCGCGAGGCCGCCGCGTATGCTGCCCAAGGCATTCGCATGAATGCTATCGCTCCCGGTATCACGCGTACGGCGATGACCGATAGTGTTTATGCCGATGCTGAACTCGGTCCGGCGATCAAGGAGTTCGGCGAGACGGTGCCCGTTGGTAGGTTGGGCCAACCCGACGACATTGCATCTGCTGCGTGTTTTTTGCTAAGCGATGAGGCTTCATTCGCTTGCGGCTCGGTTTTCTTCATCGACGGCGGCCACGATGCGATGCTTCGCCCAGACGAGTTCTAGGAATGTCTGGGGCGTATTGCCGGAACCCCGACCAGCGGCTAAGTCATCCACGTCAAGATGAGTTCAAAAGATTCTAAGCAGGTTCCTATTGCGGAGGGACTATTTACGTGGCCAGCAGAAGAGCCGCGGCTTATCGGTAGCAAGTGTGGTTCCTGCGGTGAGGTGACCTTCCCTGCTCAGGATGCATGCCCGGCCTGTCCGGCAGACGGTTCAGAGACTTTGGAACTCAGTTCGCGGGGGCGTCTCTGGACCTAGACGATACAGAACTTTGTGCCACCGATTCCCTATGCTGGTGATCCTGCCGAGTTCACGCCTTATGGGGTCGGCTATATCGAGTTGCCCGAAGGTGTTCGGGTTGAGTCGCGCCTTACCGAGAACGATCCCGAGCGCCTCAAGATCGGCATGGAGATGGAACTGGTCATCGAACGCTTCAAGGACGATGGCCACGGTGGCGAGATGATGACCTTTGCCTTTCGTCCGGTGGAGCAGGGCTGATGGACGTTGCGATAATCGGCATCGGTCTTTACCCCTTCGGCCGTCATGAGGGGGTTACTGCGATAGAGATGGGTGTGAGAGCTGCCGCTGATGCCTTGGCTGATTCCGGGCTTGGGTGGAAGGACATGGACCTTGCCTGCGCCGGCAGTCTCGAGGTCCTGCAGCCCGACACCATGAACAAACACATGGGGCTTACCGGGATTCCTTTCACTACGGTGTTCAACGGTTGCGCCACCGGGGGCAACTTGCTCCTCACCACGGCCAACTCCCTACTTGCCGGCATGGGGGATCTGGCCATTGCCATTGGCATGGACAAACACCCGCGCGGCGCTTTCTCGGCCGGCGACACTTTGGAGGGACTGGGGCTGGGGCAGTGGTACGGTGAGACCGGCTTGGCACTCAATCCGCAGTTCTTTGCAATGAAGACTCGCCGCTACATGCACGACCACGGCATAAGCGAGGAATGTCTCAACCTTACGGCCGAGAAGGCATTCAAGAACGGGTCGTTAAATACCAGAGCCTGGCGCCGTAAGGCTCTTGGCTACGACGAGATCGCCAACTCACCGATGGTGTGCGACCCGCTTCGCAAGTATCACTTCTGTAATCCCAGCGAGGGTGCTGCTGCGATGGTGCTTTGTCGGGCCGATGTGGCCCGACGCTACACTACGCACCCGATCTATCTGCGTGCCGATATCTTCAGGACCCGCCTTTACGGGTCCTTTGAAACTCTGAGCCCTTCGGTCCCGGCCAAGGACACGCCGGGTCCGACGGTACAGGCTGCCGAAGCTGCCTTCGAGATGGCGGGCATGGGCCCAGAAGATATTGATGTGCTGCAGGTTCAGGACACCGAAGCCGGGTCCGAGATCATGCATCTGGCCGAGAACGGTTTCTGTCGGGACGGGGAACAGGAGGCTTTGGTACGTGACGGTGAGACCCAGCTAGGCGGTCGCATCCCGGTGAATACCGACGGTGGGCTACTGGCCAACGGCGAGCCCATCGGTGCATCGGGACTTCGTCAGGTGTTCGAGGTCTGTCTGCAGCTTCGAGGCCAGGCCGGTGCCCATCAGGTACCTGGCGACCCCAAGGCCGGTTACACCCATGTTTATGGATTTCCAGGCGTGAGCTGCGTGACGATACTTTCGAATTAGGGTGGTTTAGATGGGAGAGACGGTAAAGAATCCGCCCGAGAACTCACCTAGGATCACCTCGGCCCTTTTCTATGATGACCCGAATGCGGCACTCGAATGGCTCGAAAAGACTTTTGGGTTGAAGCTCCGGATGGTTATCAATGGACCCGACGGTGACATGATCATGCCCAAAGGTATGACGTCGGATGGCTAGCTCGATGCACGAATGCCGCAGGATAGACCACTCGTTCTTTCAGACCGCTCCGGCCTGTTACCGGGCAACGGTCGAGGTTAGGGCCAGCTCCGAAGAGATATTCGACTCTTTCGAGAACGCCGAGGACTGGCCCATCTGGGCCGCACCGATAACCAAGGTCGAGTGGACCTCTCCCAAGCCTTTTGGGGTGGGCACAACGCGCACGGTCACCATGGTCGGCAATATGGTCGGAGAGGAGGAGTTCATCGCTTGGGAGCGTGGAAGCCACATGGCCTTCCGTTTCACACGCGCTTCCTCGGCGATGATTGAGGCATTCGGCGAGGACTACCAGGTCGTCGACCTCGGCAATGGGACCTGCAGCGTGACCTGGACAATGGCCATCGAGACCGGGGGGATGGGCCGGTTCACCACACCGTTGTCGGCGCCGTTCATGCGCTTGGGGCTCTCTTGGATGCTCGGCCGCTTTAAGCGCCACGTTGAGGGCAGACACGTGGCCGCCGCAGCCTAAGCCCAGCGGCGTGGGCTAACCCCAGCAGGGGTCGCGGTCGAAGATATCTTTGGGACATCCGGATAAACGCGCTGTGAACTATCCCGGACCCGGTGTACATTAGAATCGATGGCGTTTAGGCGACTGACGGCGATTACCCTGACCTTGGGGCTCTTGTTGGCCTCGCCGGTCTTTGCCTCTCTGCTGGAGGCCTGTCCCAAAGGGGGTCTGTTCTCGCTGGCATGTCCCTGCCAGGAGGGTGCGCCGTCGGACCATCCCAAGTTTGAACGTAGGGCCGGCTGCTGTTGTGAGCTTGCCGCGCCCACGAGCGCCACGCCTGTCGTTCTAGGCGGCAGGCCACCCACGACCGCCCAGAGCGGACCCGCGCTATCGTCGGGGCCGGCCGTGGGGCTTTCGGTTCCCGGCGCTTTTAGCACGGACGTCCACGGCAGGGGTCCACCCGCGCCATCACGGACGCTTTTCATCGACCAGCGTTCCTTCAGGACCTTCTATCTGTGCGCGTTCGAGCCCGAATTCCGCGATCTCCAGGTTGAT
>JAYGCK010000014.1:0-3294 GCA_046583395.1 Deltaproteobacteria bacterium | reverse complement strand
TGCGAACTTCGGAAAATTGACAGTCCAAAATAGATGCCGCTACATTACTCTCCGAGGCACCCATGCACATTGCGATCAGACAAGCTTCAGCAATAGCTATCATGGCCGGCCTTCTTGTGTGGCCGGTACAAGCGAACGCACAAGCCGACCTAAGCGGAGGACTTAAAGCCAAGTTCAAGAACACATCGGCTGGCAAACAGAAAGCGGTCGTAAAGTTCAAAGGACTGCCGCCGGTCACCACGCCGGGCTGCCCGGAGGAATCTTGGATCAGGTTCACCTCCAGTAGCGGCGATAGTGGACGGATCGCCCTTGAGTGTGAACGCTGGCAAAGCCGCAACGGCCGTCACCGCTACAAGGGTGACCGAAATGCCGAATCGGGACTGGCCAAGATCACGCTGGTCCCCGGTGCGCTAAAAGGGAAGCTCGTCATGAAATTTAAACGTACGGGCGGAGACTCTCCGGTTGTTGGCCCCGTGGATTTCATTGAGGCCCGAATGGGTACAGGAGAAGAGAGCAAGGTCTGCGGGCGCTTCACCACTGCGAACTCCGTATTCGCACGAAACGAGCCTGGCCAGGTCGCCGCACGAGGACCAACCATTAGCTGCCCAGCCTTTGCAGGAGAACGGGCCTTCTTCGACGCTCTCCGCGGCACCGCCGACACTTCAGCCGAGGCCGTCACCCTGCTCGATCAAGCCATAGATGACGTTCCGACCGACGGCTTGGCCGCACTGTGGCTCGGCATGAACCACATAATGCGTGCCAGCGACGATCTTGACTGGCGCTCACCGACGGAGTTCGCAAAGGATGAACTCAACAAATCCCAAGCCGCCCTCGATATCGCCGTTCCCTTGCTGCCAGATGATCTGCGGGTTCCCGGTTGGCGCGCTGCAGCCACCTGGTCGGCCGGCACGGCAAATGAAGATGCGGATCGGATAGCCCTCGGACTGGATCAACTACGCGCCGCAATCGAACTCTACCCCCTGTTCAATACTTTCGACTTCGTCGGCATCACGGCCGTAACTCCCCCCAACGACCCCCTGTATGCAGAGGCGCTCGCATACATGGACGCAGCCCTTAGCGGTAACTGCTCCCCCTTTACCGATGCCGAGGTCTGTGGGAACGCTGGCGCGGCACCCCACAACGTCGAAGGAACCGGACTGCTCTTCGGCGACATATACCTAAAAGGTGGCCGCCTAGAAGATGCCAGGTACTGGTATGAGCTAGGGCTGAGCTACGATGCCCTAGATTCGCCGGCCGGCGACTGGGCCTATGCTTACCTAACCGAGGAGCGGCTAGCAGACCTGGAAGGGCGGATGGCCCTGTATCAAGACAACGACCCCGACAATGACCCGCCTCTGGTCGGTTCAGCCGCAGGTGGCGCTGCCTGCGGAGTCTGCCACTACAACTAGTCAGCGCGCGGCCGAGTCTTCGGCCCGTTCGATGTCGCGTTCGGCGTCGATACGAAAGTGTGCGGGCAAGCCATCGCTGACAGCCTCGCCGGGATGCCAGTGCCCGTGCTCTTCCGACCAGACCGTGCCCGGCCGTAGTTCGCCCTCGGACCCGTCGGCGTTGACGACATGCCAGTGCCCGTGAGCGGTCGACCACACGGTGTTGGGACCGGGCTTTTCCTCCTGGCCGAAATAAGATGAGGCGATAAGAGCGCCAATGATAATGATGGCTAGCGGCCCGATTAGATAGAAGAAGCTTTTGGCCAGAGAATCGCGCAGGTCGGCACGCTTTGAACGCTTGCGTTCACAACAGTGTTTGTACTTGCGGCCGCTCCCGCAGGTGCACGGTTCGTTTCTTCCAACACTAGCCACGAGGGGGTCTCTCTTAACTGCCCGGTGTCACTACGATCTTGCCCTTCACCTTACGGTCGAGCATATCTCTGAGAGCCTCGGGGGCCTCATCCAGCCCGTAGGTCCGCGAGATATGAGGCTTGAGCTTGCCCTCCTCGAACCAGCTCCCCAAGTCGATCATATTCTGGATGTTCACATCCGGCTCACGCATCGTGAACGCGCCCCAGAACACTCCGACCACCTGGCAGCCTTTCAGCAGGGCGAGATTGGCTGGAAGCTCTGGTATACGTCCGCTCGCAAAACCTATGACCAAAAAACGCCCTTCCCAGGCAATGCACCGAATGGCCTGATCAAAGAAGTCGCCACCTACCGGATCATAGATAACATTGGCCCCAGCACCATCTGTGAGCTCCTTGGTTCGCTCCTTGAGGTTCTCGGTCGAGTAGTTGATCCCTTCGTCGGCGCCGTACTGTCGGCAGAGCTCAAGCTTATCGTCGTTGCTTGCCGCAGCGATCACGCGTGCCCCCATAAGGTGGCCAAGCTCGACCGCGGCAAGCCCCACCCCGCCGGCAGCTCCCAGAACCAGCAGGGTCTCACCTGGCTGAAGAGCAGCTCGCTGCTTTAGCGCATAGTAGGAGGTGCCGTAGACCATGGTCGACGCGGCGGCGACCTCATAACTGACTGAGTCGGGAATGGGGATGAGACGCTCGGGCTCGACAACGGTTTCCTCAGCAAAGCCGCCAAAAGCCGACACCGTCACTACCCGGTCACCCACCTTGATGCCTTCAACGCCCTCCCCGAGCTCGGTGACCTCGCCGGAGAACTCAGCGCCGGGAATAAAAGGCGGCGGTGCCTTGAACTGATACTTGTCCTGGATGATCAGAGCGTCGGGAAAATTGACACTGGCCGCCCGGATACCAAGCTTTACCTGACCGGGTCCAGGGACGGGCGCCTCAATCTCCTCTACGACCAATTTCTCGGGCGGCCCGAATTCCTTGCACATCACTGCTCTCATGGCGGCTAGCCATAGCGGGCGCGCCGCAGTGCTTCAACGCTGTCCGTGGGTGCGGGGCCGCCAGGGCCTGAATGTACGAAGGCCCCGCCAGGGGTGGCAGGGCCTTCCTGAGGCGGCCGGCGTAGGGGGGTAACTACGCTGACGCCAGCTCGGTCTGGGCAGCGGCGCCGAGCACCCGGCTACGGGTGGACTCGGGGTCCATGTGCAAGGCGCTGCATACGTTGTTGAAGGATAGCCTCGAGTGCCAGTCATCCTGGCGCATCCAGTTGGCCGCGCCCGTCGAATCGGCGGCCGAACCCTGGCGGTAGCGGGCAATGGCCTCGCCCAGGATGGCCTGCATACGGCTACGGTCGATCCCGGTCTTGGCGCTGCGTCTTAGTTGGAACATGCTCTTGGTACCCCCCGCTCTCTGCGTAAGCTCCACGTTAGGCAGGCTGGAGACGAGCCGTCGAGCAAGTTTGGACCTCTAAGCGTTCGTTG
>JAYGCK010000112.1:0-13603 GCA_046583395.1 Deltaproteobacteria bacterium | reverse complement strand
GAATGGAGGTTTTGCAGACCTCTCCCTTAACCACTTGGGCACGCCGCCGGACCGAAAGGACGCGCCATAGTAGCCGGGCCCACCGGGGCTGCCAACAACGCGCCAATGTCGCGACTTGTGGAGGTCCGCGCCCGCTGCAATATTCGCCGGTTGAAATGTACAAGCTCGCTATCATAGGCGGCGACGGTACCGGCCCCGAGGTCATCGGGGAGGCCCTAAAGGTGCTCAAGGCCGCGTCCTCGGCCGGCGGTTTCGAGTTCGAAACGGTCGACTACGACTTCGGCGGTGAACGTTATCTGGCCAGCGGCGAGGTGTTGCCCGATTCCGCGATTGAGGAACTGTCGGCCTGTGACGCCGTCCTGCTGGGTGCCATCGGGCATCCCGACGTCAAGCCCGGGGTGCTGGAGAAAGGCATACTGCTGCGGCTACGCTTCGAGCTGGACCTCTATATCAATCTGCGGCCCGTCAAGCTCTACCCCGGGGTCGACACCCCGCTAAAGGACAAGGGGCCGGCTGATATCGATTTCGTTGTCGTGCGTGAGAACACCGAAGGCCTTTACACCGGCTCGGGCGGCTTTCTCAAGAAAGGCACGGCCGACGAGGTTGCCACACAGGAGTCGATCAACACCCGCCGCGGCGTCGAGCGCTGTCTGCGCTACGCCTTCGAGCTTACCCGTGAGCGTGCGCGGGCCAACAAGCTCACGCTGTGCGGCAAGACCAACGTGCTGACATACGCTTTCGATTTGTGGGAGCGAACCTTCAACGAGCTTGGCGAGAACGAGTTCTCCGACATCAACCGCGATTACGCCCATGTGGACGCGACTTGTATGTGGATGGTCAAGAACCCCGAATGGTTCGACGTGATTGTGACCGACAATATGTTCGGCGATATCATCACCGACCTTGGCGCCATGATACAGGGCGGAATGGGCATTGCGGCCGGAGGCAACATCAATCCGGGCAAGGTCGCGATGTTCGAGCCCATCGGCGGCTCGGCACCCAAGTACACCGGCAAGGGTGTTATAAATCCGATGGCTGCCGTTTCTGCCGTCGAGATGATGCTCCGCTATCTCGGTGAGACGACCGCTGCCGACAAGGTCGACCGGGCCATTGCTGAGGTTTGTGCCAACAAGCTCCGTTCGATGAACGCGGGCGAGATGGGCTATTCGACCTCGGAGGTCGGCGACCTGGTGGCCGAAACGGTGTCCGGCTAGAGCGGTTCGGCCGAGAACGCACAGCCCCCGGTCCTTCCCGACAACTTTCCCAGCAGCCGTATCAAGCGCCCCGAAATGGGGTATCTGGCCAGTATGGCGCGCTCGAAACGTTCGAGCTCGACGGCCGTTTCGCGGGGTTCGAGGCGGTAGCGTTCGGCTCCGCCTCCAAGGTCAAGCTCGACTTCGGGCCGTGCGCTGACGTTGCGTACCCAGTTGGGGCTGCGGTCTTGGCTACCGACCCAGATACAGCCGTCTATTGCGGCAAACCATATGGTCACCCGGTAGGCTTGTCCGCTCTTGCGGCCGTAGTGGGTAAGGATGGCCGTGCGCGATTGTTTTGCCGTCGTCGCTCTAGAACTCCCGGGCGACGGCTTCGAAGGCGAGCGTTGTGGCCGCAAGTATTTCGTCGATATCGTCGGTGCCGTGAGCGGTCGATAGAAACCAGTTGTGCAGGGGGTGGAGAAACACTCCGTTCTCGGCGCAGTTTCCAGCGAAGCGACGGCTGCGGGCAAAGCTGTCGCTCGACAGACCGCCGGTGTCTTCGTCGAAGGTCATGAAGGGGAGCGCCGGCGGTCCGCTCATGGTCACAGTCAATCCGGCCTCGGAAGCCTGCCCGGCCAGGCCGTCGCTTAGGCGGCGCCCCACCCCGTCCATGTGCGCGACGGCGTCGCTGGCTTCTAGCTCATCAAGGGTGGCCAGTGCCGCTGCGATTGGGGCGGCCTGTGTCCAGAAGGTGCCTGTGACGAACACCTTCGAGGCCGCGCGGCGGAGTTCCTCGGTGCCGAGGATGGCGGCCAGGGGGTAACCGTTGGCCAGCGCCTTGGAGTAGAGCAGCATGTCGGGAGACACGCCCCATAGTTGGGTCGAACCCCCCAGGTGCAAGCGGAAGCCCGCCCGAATATCATCGACCACCATCAGTGCACCATGTCGCGTGCAAAGCTCACGTACCCCTTCAAGGAATCCCTCGGCGGGCATTTCCGAGGGTGCGCCGGCCTCGTGCCGAAAGGGCGTTACTATCAGGGCCGCGATGGTGTCGGGGTGCTCCTTGAAGAGACCAGCGACCCGGTCCAGGTCATTCCATGGAAAAGTGAGGACCGGGCCGCGCTCGGAATCGAGGAAGCCGCGCTCGGACTTGTTACACCAGCCGTGAACGCCGTGGTAGGTGCCCTCGGCCATCAGGATCATTTCGCGGCCCGTGGACTCGCGCGCCAGTGCCAGCGACCAGGTCGTTATGTCGGAGCCGTTCTTGGCGAACATCGCCCAATCCATATCCGGGGTCAGCCCGACCAATCGTTCGGCCAGCTCGACCATGTTGGGGGCCGGCAGGTTGCCCGAATCGCAAAGCGCCAATTGTTCGGCCACGGCCCCTTCCACCCGCGGGTTGCGGTAACCGACCACCATCGGTCCGTAGGAGCAGAGTAGGTCGATGTAACGGTTGCCGTCGGGGTCCTCTATGCGGCAACCCTCGGCGGCCGATATGAAGACCGGGTGGCTGCCACGGCTGAATAGAGCCGGGCTCTGGTGTCCGTAAACGCCACCGGGGATTACGGCCAGCGCTCGTTGGTAAAGAGCCTCGCTTTGTTCGAGACGTTCGCTCACGGCCGGCCACTTATATCCGAGGTTCGCAGACCGTAGAAGGCCAGGGCGGCAAGACCGAGTCCGGTGGTCAGCGTCAGCGCGGCTTCGAGGAATGGCAAGTCCGGGAATTGGCTGAGGACGCCGGTAAGAACGGCAAGATACCAGACAATCGCCGTGGCGGTGCAAAGCAAGCAGGTCGCGGCCTGGCGGCGGGTGGCCAGCGTGTGGGCGAGTAAGACGACGAGGCCGGTTTCGAGAAGGAAGGCGGCAAGGACCATGAAGGTCGGGGCCAGCGCGATGCTCGGTGCCCGCCCGGCGGCCACCGGGAACTCGTAGCCGGCCACCACGACCAGCGACAGGGCGCCGGCCACCAGCGACCAACGCACGATGACCGGGCCGCGGAGGCGGACCAGGCTGCGGCACACGCCCAGGGCCACGGCCATCAGGAGGGCCAGTCCCAGGGCGCCCCAGGCCGCCGAAAGTTTCGAGCCCAGCAGGGCCACAGCCGCCGTGCCCGACATTGCCAAGACTGCCAGCAGGCTCCCGGGGACACGTCTGCCGGGCACCGCAAGGCCGCGCACAAGGCTGGGCAGGCCGATGAGCAAGAAGGCGGCCAGGGCCGGAACGATGATAAAGGCGAACCATAGAGCGGGTAAGGCGCTGGCCGAGGCGATACTGGTAAACAAGCTGGTGGCTTGACCCTCGGCCGCGCCGGCCAACACGAATAAGGGGCCACCTAGGAACAGCGCCGAGGCCAGCCCGAACAGGGTCGCGGCGAAGACCTCGAGGTCCGGCGATACGCCGCGGGCCGGCTCATGCGGGGCGGTCAAGTTAGGACGTTTCGCTCGGGGCTAGCGCTTGAATGGAAAGCGCGTGGATGTCGGCGCCCATGAGCTCGCCCAGGGCGGCGTAGACCAGCCGGTGACGTTCGATGTCGGTCTTGCCCTCGAAGCGCGCGGATACGATACGCAGGCGGTAATGCCCTCCCCCGGCCTGTGCTCCGGCGTGTCCGGCGTGTTGGTCGCTCTCGTCGATAAGGTCGAGCGCGAGCGGGTCAAGCTCTTGCGCGAGTTCCTGGTGGATGCGGTCCACGATCGAAGGCGTTTCCACGCCCGTTACCTTGTGACAGGCTCACGCCATGCGCAAGGAACGCATCGCGGTACTGTCGGGGCTCGGTCAGGCCGAGGCCGCCCGGGTCGAACTGTTGCTCCTGGCAATGGGTCTCGATGTGGAACTGACCGGGGACGGACGGCGGGACCTGGCCGTCATGGTCGCAGCGGCCGATGCCGACCGTGCCGCCGAACTTATACGCGAAGAGTTTCCCTATGGTGTCGGCGCCGGGGGTGCGGGCGGCGGTGGCGTCTACCGGGGACCCGGTGCCGAAGATGCTTCGGTGTTGCCCGAGGCCTGGTTTGGGCGCGGGACCGCGATAATCGTGTTTCTGGTGGCTGCCTGCGTGTTGGTGTTCGTTTCCCTGGTCGCCGACGGCGGCACGACCCGTGCCAAGCTCCTCGAACACGGAGCGATTAACTGGGCGCTGGTCGAGGAAGGCCAGCACTGGCGCTTGCTGAGTGCGGTCTTCGTTCACTTCGACATCCGCCACCTGGTCGCCAACATGGCGACCTTCATATTGCTGGGTCCGCCCCTGGCCCACAGTCTTGGCCCCCGGCGTTTCCTGCTCTTGTTCCTAGTGGCCGGGGTGGCGGGCAACGTGCTCAGCCACGAGCTGGCCCCTACTGTCGGCCTCAAGGCCGGAGCTTCGGGCGCGATTGCGGGCGTGCTTGGTGGTTTGGCCGGAGCACGGCTGCGTCCCGGGCCGCCGAGCCGTTTTCGTTCCTGGCAGGTCCTCGGAGCTTTGGCTGCGGTCTATGGAATGGTCGTGGGTTTCGGTCCGGGGCGTGACAACGTCGCCCACCTCGGCGGACTGTTCAGCGGCCTGCTGCTCGGCCGCATGCTCGAACCCGAACCCTTCGACCCGCTCAGTTCTCGGCCGCAAGGCGGCGTTCGAGAGCCTCGACATCGCTTTCGCTGAGGCTGAAGTAGCGTGCCTCCGGGTGGTGGAAGACCACCGCACTGACCGAGGATTCCGGGTCCATCATGTAGCCGTCGGTGAGTTCCACGCCTATGGCCTCTTCGACCTCGAGTAAGCGGAACAGCTCGGTCTGGTCCTCGAGCCTCGGACAGGCCGGGTATCCGAAGGACACCCGAACGCCCCGATAGCGGGCCTGCAGGACCTCCTTGATGGAAAGCTCTGGCGGGTCGGCGATACCCCACATCGCACGAATCTTCTTGTGCAACAGTTCGGCCATTCCCTCGGCTCCCTCAATGGCCAGCGCCTGCGCGATGTGCGAGCGAAGATAGTCGCCCTCGTGTTTCCAGCGTTCGGCCAGTGCACGGATACCTGGACCGACGGTGGTGGTGAACAGTGCGATGTAATCGCGCCGGCTGCCGTTTCGCGAGGCGGTGTAGTCGGTCAGACATAACCCACCGTCCTTTGCCTGACGTCCGAACTCGAAGGTTCCGACCTCGGTGGTGAAGTCGGGGGTGAGCAGTGCCAGGCGTTCGCCGTCAGCGATTGCCGGAAAGAATCGGAACACGGCCCGCGCCTCGATGTCGTCGGCCGCGAGCAGGTCGTCCTCGACGCGCGCGACCTCGGACCTGAGTTCCTCAGCCTTGGGGTCGCCCGCGGCTATGGCGTCTTCGAACCTGCCCTTGAAGCCCAGGTGCCGGTTGTAGAGCATCACCGGATTTATCCACGCAAAGGCCTCGGTAAGGTCGTAGTCGTCGAGCACGTGCCTTTTGAGGTCGGGTGGTACGGGCAGCTCTTCGAGCGGTTCTAGCTCGGCCGCCTTGAAGTCGCCGGCGGCCGATACCTTCTTGCGCTCCTCGGCCCGTCCGGCAGCCTCGGCCATACGTTCGGCTTCGGCCGCCAGTTCTTCGGCCAAGTCCGCGCGGCCCTGGTCGCTGCCCAAGCGCTTGGCAAGTTCGAGGCCGGTCATAGCATCGGTGGCGTAGACGACCATGCCGTCGTACTCGGGTGCAATCCTGAGCCGTGTGAATCTGTTCGACAGCGCGGCGCCGCCGACCAGCACCGGGCAGGCTATTCCGCGCATCTTGAGGTCCTGGGCGGTTATGACCATCTGTTGGGCGCTTTTCACCAGGAGCCCCGAGAGACCGATGGCGTCCGGGCTGTGTTCTTCGTAGGCCGCGGCCAGGGTTTCTGGCGGAATCTTGATACCGAGATTGATGATCTCGAACCCGTTGTTCGACAGTATTATCTCGACCAGGTTCTTGCCGATGTCGTGGACGTCCCCCTTGACCGTGGCCAGGACGATGCGTCCACGGCCGGCGCTCTCTTCTTTCTTCATGAACTGCTCTAGGTGCCCGACCGCCGTTTTCATCGATTCGGCCGATTGCAACACCTCGGCGACAATCATCTCGTTGGCATTGAAGCGCCGTCCGACCTCGTCCATACCGTTCATGAGCGGCCCGTTGATGATTTCCAGTGGCGGTCGGCCTTCGCCTCGCGCGGTCTCGAGGTCGTCTATAAGTCCGTCCCGGCTTCCCTCGAGAATGTACAGGGCCAGGCGCTCGTCGAGGCTGAGCTTGCGTCTCTCATCTTCGGTCGGCACCACCTTTTTGTCGGAAAAGTGTCCAGCGAATGCGGCAATCGGCTCCTTCCCCCTCCACCAGATAAGGTCGTCGGAAAGCAACCTTTCCTCGTCCGGAATGCGGCTGTAGGGCGCGAGCACTTCTGCGTTGACTATGGCCAGGTCCAGGCCGGCCTCTACGCAGTGGTGAAGGAATACGCTGTTTAGAACCTCGCGCCCGGCCGGGGGGAGACCGAAGGAGACATTGGAGATGCCAAGTATGGTCTTGGTCTCGGGAAGGGCCTCCTTGATAAGCCGGATGCCCTCGATGGTCTCCACCCCCGAACCCGAGTAGTTCTCGTCCCCGGTGCCGGCCGGAAACACCAGGGGGTCGAATATGATGTTCCTTCCGGCAAGCCCGTATTTCCCGGTCAGCAGTTCGTAGGACCGGCGTGCGACCTCCAGCTTGCGTTCCTTGGTGATGGCCTGGGCCTGGTCCGGGTCGTCATCGATACAACCGACCACGACCGCGGCTCCGAAACGGCGGACCAGGGGAATAATGGTCTCGAACTTGTCCTCGCCATCTTCGAGGTTGATCGAATTGATGACGGCCTTGCCCTGCAGGTGTTTGAGCGATTCCTCGACGACGGCCGGGTCGGTGGTATCGACCATGATGGGGCTTTTGACCTTGCGCACCAGCAGGTCGAGGAAGGCGGTGACGTCGCTCATCTCGTCGGCGTCCGGGTCCTGCAGGCATACGTCGAGTATGGCCGCGCCGCCGCGCACCTGCGCGCGGCCCACCTCGGCCGCCTCATCGAACTTTTGTTCCTTGATGAGCCGTTTGAACTTGCGGCTGCCAAGCACATTGGTGCGTTCGCCGACTATCACCGGGCGCTTCTCGTCGGTGATTTCGTATGCCTCGATACCCGAGACCACGTTGCGTCCGGGTGCGTCGGGTTGGCGCGTGACCTTGCCCTCCATGGCCTTGACGATCAGTTCGATATGCTCGGGCACGGTGCCGCAGCATCCGCCGGTTACGTTGAGCCAACCCCGATCGGCGAACATTGCCAGTTTGTCGGCGAGCATCTGGGGAGTCTCGTTGTAGTTGCCGTCCTCGTCGGGAAGTCCGGCGTTGGGGATGCATGCCACCGGAAAGCGCGACAGCTCGCTGAGCGTCCGCAGATGGTCGGTCATGAAGTCGGGGCCGGTGGCGCAGTTGAGCCCTATCCACAGCAGGTCCCGGTGTTCGAGCGAGACATAAAGAGCTTCAACGTCCTGGCCGGCCAGTAGTGTTCCCATGGCCTCTACCGTGCCTTGCACGGCTACGGCCGGCTGCTGGCCGAGGTCGTCGCCGGCACGGTCTATGCCCTCGAGCGCGGCCTTGATGTTGAGAGTGTCCTGCGAGGTCTCAACCAGGAGGAAGTCGGCACCGCCCTCGACCAGCCCCCGGGCCTGGAGCCGGAAGCTTTCGGCTAGTTCTTCCCAGCTGACCCCTCCGGTGACGGAGATTGTTTTGGTGGTCGGGCCCATCGAGCCGGCCACAAAACGCGTCCGCTCGGGGGTGGATGCCGCGTCGGCCGCCCGGCGGGCGATTTCGGCCGACAGACGGCTAAGTTCCAGGCTGTCGTTCTCCAGGCCGTACTCGGCCAGGACCACCGATGTGGAACCAAAGCTGTTGGTCTCGACCACGTCGGCACCGGCTTCGAAGAAGCTCCGGTGCACGGACTCGACGATTTCTGGCCTGGTGCGGACCAGGTTCTCGTTGCAGCCCTCGAGCTCCGTGCCGCCGAAATCCTCGGGGCCGAGTTCGGCGTCCTGCAATGAGGTCCCCATCGCACCGTCAAGAATCAGTATCCGCTCGGCCAGTATCGAGCGGAGCTGTTGGGCCGTTTTGCTTAGGTCTTGGGCTGCCATCGTTCCGTCCAGCGCCGGCCAGGTTAGCTGCGGGCGGGCCTGACGTCGAGCCGTTGCTGTTGGCCCTTACCCGCCCATGGCCTTATCTTCCGGACCGTGTCGGCCGTCGCGCTCTCTTTGCTGTGTAGCATCTTTTCCTTGCTGGCGGCTCCGGCTGTGTCCCTGGGGCAGGATACCGGCAACGCTGCCCGCCCGCAGCCGGGCACTACGATAGACGCGTCCAATCTGGCGATGTTCGCCGAGTATATCGGCCCCTCGGTCCGTTGGGCCATCGAGCGGGGTCTCAAGCTCGAGGTCGTCGAGCCGCGGTCCATCCCTCTGGAGCCTGCCCGGCTGGCGGCGACCGAGAAATATTCGGCCCAGGTCCGCCTGGCCGCCGACAAGCTCGGAATCGATAACTACGTAGCCGGGCTGCCCTTCCCGATGGTGGACGCGGCCGACCCGGATGCGGCCGTCAAGCTGATGTACAACTACGAGAACCGTATCGCGGTAGACGACGTCGATATCCGCAACTTCGAGTGCGACACGGGCTCTCTCGACGAGGACCGTCCGCTATTGGTCGAGCGCAACTTCGTGCTCGGGCATTTCAGGCGGCTCTACTATGTAGGGCGGTTGTACAGTGAGCCCATTCATACCTGGGAGACCGTCAACGGCATCCGTTATCGTGAGATACTCCACCCCGTTCTCGAACCCTTCGACCTCAAGGGGGTCGGCTTGACCTACAACCGCTATATCGACTCCACCCGTCATGATGACAGCTGGCTCTACTTCCCGATGCTCAGGCGGGTCCGCCGGCTGTCGTCGGCGCAGCGTTCGGACGCCCTGTTCGGGCAGGACACCGACATAGACAGCTACGGAGGATACGCGGGCAATATCGCATGGATGGATTGGCGCCTACTCGGCACCAAGGACCTGCTTGGGGCGATGCACACCCGCCACTTTCCCGGCCGCTGGAGCCAAGGGGCCGCCGATTTCATGTTCGACGACGCTTGGGAGATGCGTGAGGTGTATGTGCTCGAGGGGCGCTCGCGGCTTCCCAACTACGCCTACTCGAAGCGGGTCATCTATCTAGATCGGGAGAGCTTCGTGATTCCCTACACCGAACTCTACGACCAGGAGGGCCGTCTTTGGAAGGCCTGGGTCAACCAGTGGAAGATCGAGCGCGAGGTCTTTCCCGGGGCCACCCGGGCCGTTTACGAGCACGAGCAGCAGTTCCTGCCGGCCATCACGATGTACGATATGCAGCTCGAGCACGCGACGCGCTGCACTATTCCCTCACCACAATTTCCGGGTGAGGAGGCCTGGTACATCAATTTTGGGGACGCCGAGGGAACCACCGAGGAGGTCTTTCTGCTCAAGAGCATCATCGCATCCGGGCGATGAGCCTCGAAATCATTGGCGGGGCCGTGTATAAAGGTTCCGTTCTGGGGGCGCCGTTTGCTGGCCGGGAACACGCCCGGTGCTGGGAAGGCCGAGGCAAGGAGGAGCTTTGATGGAAGTAACTAGCGTTCTCGATGCGCTGTTCCGCTGGGTCCATATCGTCGCAGGTATCGTCTGGGTAGGCCTGCTCTATTTCTTTAACTTTGTGAACATCCCGTTTGCGGCCAAGATGAAAGAGGCCGGTGTGGGCAAGACCACGGTTCCCGAGCTAATGCCCCGTGCGCTGTACTGGTTCCGTTGGGGTGCGGCTTGGACCTGGGTGACCGGCGTGTTGCTGCTGTTCGTCGTCTTTTACCACGGCGGCGTAATGTTCGAGGGCGAGGCCGGTTGGGGCACCAACGCTTTCGTGATGTTGGCGGTCGTGTTCGGTGGTGTGTTCATCTACGACGCCGTCATGAAGAGCGGCATCGGCGGTAATCCCAAAGTTGCCGGAGCGGTCGGCTTTGCTCTTGCCGCTTCCGTCATTTGCCTCATGGTGTACTGGGCCGGTTTCAGCTACCGGGCCTATGTCATTCACACCGGGACGATGTTCGGCACCATCATGGCCTTCAACGTGTGGTTCAGAATCTGGCCCGCACAACAGAAGATCATTGCGGCGACCAAGGCCGGCGAGGCGCCCGATGCGGCGTTGCTCGCTCTGGCCGGCGGACGGTCACGTCATAACACCTATCTCTCGGTGCCCTTGGTGTGGTCGATGATAGACACTCATACGACCGTGGGGGCCGCCTCCCCCGCCGTACTGATGGTGGTCGTGCTGGTCGGCTGGCATGTGGTGTTCCAGCTCTACAAGAAGTCGGCCTCTATCGAAGGCGTCTGAGGCGACACTGTCCTACAATGGCGAGGAGGCCCGGGGCGTTATGCCCCGGGTCTTTTTTGTGAAGGTCAGGCCGCTGCCGAAGGACGCGCGGACACGGACTCGTTCCAGCGGACCAGGTTGGTCAGCGAAGAGTCGTACTTCTCGCCCACGGCCTTACCAAACTCGACGGTGCAGAACAGGGTGATGTCGGCAGCCGTGAACTCGTCGCCCGCGATGAAATCTCGCCCGCCCAGTTCCTGGTTGAGCCAGGCAAAGCGCTTGGCTGCGGCGGCGCGAGAGGGCTCAACGATTTCCGGTATCTGAGTGATGCGGCCCTTGAAGAATGAGGTGCTGTGACGGAAAGCGCCGAGCAAGGGGTACATCAGCTCCAACTCCATGCGCCGTTCCCACATGCGCGTGTTTGCGCGCTCCTGGGCGGTTCTGCCAAACAGCGGCGGCTCGGGCTGAAGGTCCTCGAAGTACTCGCAGATTACCAGGCTCTCGGCCAGG
This sequence comes from Deltaproteobacteria bacterium, assembly GCA_046583395.1. Classification (GTDB taxonomy): domain Bacteria; phylum Desulfobacterota; class Binatia; order UBA1149; family CAYXZP01; genus CAYXZP01. The sequence continues at coordinate 2,561 of JAYGCK010000112.1, read as the reverse complement.
TGGGTCCCGTCGTCCAGCTCGAGGACCGGCAGTGTGCCCATCGGATTGATTGCGAGAAAAGCGGGCTCGCGGTTCTTTGCTTTGCCTATATCGACCTCTTCAAGCTCGATTTCTATTCCCTTCTCGGCCAGGAACATGCGCACCCTCTTTGGGTTCGGGGCTATGGTGGAATCATAGAGTTTCATAGGTTCTCCTCGCGGTCGGTGGTTGCCACAGACTAGCCGCTGGTCGAAACTGTTTGAAGGCACCCGAAACAATGAGCGACTTCCCGGAACATCCTTGGTGTGCGGCCACTCTTGACCTGATGATGCGGCCGCTAGCCCGGGTGCGGCCTAAGGTCGTGGGCCAGGCGCGTGGCCGGGTGCTTGAGATAGGCGTCGGCACCGGCATGAACCTGGCCAGCTATTCCGGCATCGAATCTCTGGTGGGTGTAGAGCCCGACCCGCACATGCTCAGACGCGCGCGTGAGCGCACCGAGGGCCTCCCCTTCTCCGTGACCCTCGAGCAGGCATCGGCCGAGCAGCTCCCCTTTGCCGACACGTCCTTCGATTCGGTGGTCATGACCTGGGTGCTTTGCACCATTCCGCAGCCCGAGCGCGCGCTTGCCGAAGCCTTCCGCGTGTTGTGTCCCGGCGGCCGGCTCCTGTTTGCTGAACACACCCGCGCAAAGGGAAACGCGGCCGCCTCGTTGCAGGACCGGTTGACGCCGCTGTGGAAACGGCTGGGTGGTGGTTGTCATCTCAACCGCGATTCGGTCGCTATGATACCGGCCGCGGGTTTCGAGGATTTGGCCTGCAAGCCGGCCGGGCGGGAGTCTTGGACCTTGCTGCCGGTCTATCGGGGAACGGCCCTGCGGCCGGCAGGCTGAAGGCGGGCGGGTGAAGGCTGCCGGTTACGAGTTCTTTGACCCCCTGCTGTCCGAGGAAGGTGCCCGGGAGCTGATGCGCCTTGCCGAGTCCTTCGGCAGTTATGGGATGTACGCCCAAGAGCCCATCCGTGAAGGGCTCGGTAAAGGCCTGTTCCAGCGCCACGATGTCGCGCTCAATTTTCTGGCCACGGGGGGCCGTTTCGGGCGACGGGAATCCATCGCGGCGCTCGCGCGCCGCACCAATTATTTCCGCGAGACCTACGCTTATGCCGACCCCGTCATTGACGGCATCGACGGCTTTCTTCACTACGAGCCCTTTTACGAGGCCGCTCGCCGGGTATCGGGCCGCCCGGTGATAAAGCCGGCTATCGTGTATGCGAACATCCTTGTGCCCGGCCAGGAACTCGGCCTCCATACCGACGTTCCCGAGTTCCGGGGCCTCAACCGCACCAAGGACCCCGAGTGGTTGATGACCGTCATGTTGCACTCCGGGCTCTTCGAACCCTGGCGGATTCCGATAGCGACCGCGGTGGCGTGGTTTGGGAAGCATGAGGGCGGCGAGTTCTGCTTTTACCCGGAGGGACCCGATGGTGAAGCGTCCGTTCTGCCGGCCAGTCACAACACGGCCCTGCTGACCGATACCGACCGTTGTTTTCACGGGGTCGATAGGGTCGGCCGTGACCCGGGCACTGAAATTCCGGCCCTCGAGATTGGCATGCGCTTGGATTTTAAGGGCGACGGCAAGTGGGCCGTGGGCGGAGCGGACGGACCGGTGGCCAACTACGGATGGGAGGACCTGCGTTTTTCGATCTCGTGGAAGGCCTACTGTTATGCCGACGATGCCGAGCGCCGCACCGCCGAACAGCATAGCGATGACCTTGGGCCGGACGAGGTCGTAGACCGTCTGGCGGCCGATCTGCGTGAGCGCGGCCGGCTAAACGGCGACGTGCCGGGTCCCACGGACCTGGCCCTGCTCATGATTGAAGAATACGTGAAGTTCCCGCCACCGGCCGCCTAATCAGCGGGCGTATCCGTCTGTGGCGGTCAATGCGGCTCCCGCCCCGGTCAGCCTCGGGAAAGGATGGTGCTCGCGGAAATCGGCAACCGGTGTTCCCGTTGCCGCGTCGAAGGCCATAAGCGGCGGACTCTCGTCGATGCGCGCGCCGGGCATGAAAATAATCTCTTGGCGCCGGTCGAAATCTAGATTGGCCGTGGCCACGTGGCCGCCCATGGCATAGTCCGATGCCAGACAGGTCGGTCCGAGGTAGCAGCTTCCCAGCCCGCGTTTGCTGCACTGGGCGTCGGTCTCGCAGTAGGCATTGGCGCAGACCGCGCTGTTGGTGCACTGGTTTGCGTTGGTACATTCCTTGCCGGCGTCCTCGCCACCGATACAGACCTTGACGCTACTGAACAGATCGGCCTTCCCTTGGCAGGTCTGGGTGCCGCCGCAATGCTTGTCGTCGAAACAGGGGTCGGCTGTCGATTCGGTCACACCACCGGACGTTGCGCAGGTGCCGGGCAGTTCGCAGGTCGAACCCGCGGCGCACTCGGCGTCGGAGATGCAGGGGGTGTTCGTGGAGAAAGCGCCACCGGAGTCACAGAATCCACCGCAGTAGCCGCTCTCTCGGGCGCTCGTGCCTTCGTCGCAACGGGCGTCGATTTCGACATAGTCGGTTGCGCCCGGGACCTGCAT
>JAYGCK010000110.1:0-7421 GCA_046583395.1 Deltaproteobacteria bacterium | reverse complement strand
GAATCGCCCACTGTGTCCAGACATCGACGTCGAACTCCATGCGCTCGTAGACCTGCTCCATGAGCAAACGGTCGCGCATGAGATAGGTGGCCTCGATGACGAAATCCTCCCTCTCCTTCAGCTCGGCCGAACTTAGCTCGTCCCGGTATATTTCCTCGAGTGAGAGCACGCCGAAGGCGACGTGGCGGGCCTCGTCCTGCATCACACGGCTGGTAATGTCCTGAATGAGCGGCTCGTCGGGAAGCTGCGCCTTCATCATCGCAAAGGCGGCCAGCGCCAGACCCTCGACCATAATCTGCATGCCCAGATAGGTCATGTCCCAACGCGAGTCGCTGATGATGTCGTTCAGCAGGACCTGCAAATGTGGGTTCACTTCGAAGGAACGCCCGAGCTTCTCGGTCAGATAGCGGTGGTACACTTCGACGTGGCGGGCCTCATCGGCGACCTGATTGGCCGCGTAGAACTTGGCCTCTGCGAGCGGGGCCTCTTCGACTATCTTGGCGGTGGCCACGAGCGCACCCTGCTCGCCGTGCAGGAACTGCGACAGCATCCAGGAAATCATGTTGATGTTGAGTTCGATCGACTGCTTTGCGTCCAGCTCGTGGGGCGGTGCCAGAAGCTGGTTAACGACCTCATAGCTGCCCATACCGGCACGCTCGCTCGACATCTTTTCGATATCGACCGGTAGCGACCAGTCCAAATCGCTGGCATTCCAGGTCATGGCCTTACCCTTCTCGTAAAGGTCCATGAGCTTTTCCTTGTCCAGCTTGTACTGCCAGTCCCAGGTCGTGTTGGTCATCGCCTCGACGGTCTCGGTGGGCCCAATCGGCGGTAGCGGCAGCGGATTTTTCTGTTCGTACTTCATTTTTCAGCCCCTTAGTGAGCTATAAGGAGTATGTACGCCGTCACGTCCCATTGCAAGATCGCCCGGCCCGGCTCAGGACCGCTTGCGCCCGAAAGCCTCGTAATAGGTCAGCGCCTCGGCCGGACGGCGACGCCCGCGTTTAAATGGCCGTTCGGGACGGCCCATCGGTACCAGGGCGGCCAGTTCCCAGTTCTCAGGAATGTCCAGGATCCCACGCAGCTCGTCCTGATAGACCCTAACCACGGTGGTCAGCGTGGTGCCGATACCGAGACCGCGTGCGGCGAGCATGAAGTTCTGCACGGCACCGTAGACCGAGGCATGGACGGAGCCGATGTCCATCGGGCCTTCGTCATCGGCAAGGGTCATCGACACCGAGGGCATCAGAAAAAGGACCAGGACGGGAGCTTGGCCGAGATTTTTGGCCAGATGACGGGCGGCCGCGGTCATGCGCCCGAAGGCACGTTCCTCGGCCGGATCGTCGGCCGGTGGGCGCATGGCCAACAGTGTCTTCTCGTAACGGTCATAGGCCCTGCGGTAGAGTCCTGCCACGGCCTGTTTGCTGGAGTCCTCACGCAGAACCAGGAACTTCCAAGGCTGGATGTTACCGCCGCTCGGGCCGGCAGCCGCAGCATCGAGGCAAGCCCCGACCTCGGCCTCGCTTACCGGTTCGCCGGAAAACCGCCTGACCGCGGTGGTGGTCGTTATCAACTCGAGGAAATCGCTCACGCCGCTACCTTCCCTTGAACTCGGGCTCTCGTTTGTCGGCTGCGGCCGCCAAGGCCTCCCGATGGTCGTCGCTCTTGAACGTGACCATCTCGAGAGCGGTCGAGGTGTCGAACGCGATGTTGAGAGCGTCCTTTACCAGTTTATTGACCGCCATCTTGGTGTACTTGACGGCCAGAGGCGCACCGGCGGCCAGCCGCCCGGCAAAGGCCATCGCGCGGTCCACAAGCTCGGCGTCGGGCACGACGAAATTAACCAGCCCTATCCTCTCGGCCTCTTCGGCCGACAAGGGGTCGCCGGTTAGAAGGTACTGTTTGGCACGTGCTGGGCCTACCGCCATAGGCCAGATGGCCGTACCACCGTCGCCGGCCGCTATCCCCACCTTCACATGCGGGTCGGCCACGGTAGCGCTCTGGCCCATAAAGATGATGTCCGAAAGCAGTGCTATCGACGCTCCCAGCCCGACCGCGTAACCGTTGACGGCAGCCACGACCGGGACCTCTACGTCGAGCAGGTCCCAGATGATGCGTTTGGCATCCCGTCTGACGGTTTCGGCATGCTCCGGTTCGGCAATCTTCGGAAACCAGTTCATGTCGCCGCCCGCACTAAAGGCCTTGCCTTTGCCGGTGAGCAACACCGCGCGTGCGACCGTCTCGGTACGCAACGCCGAGAACAAACGGGCCAGTTCCGCGTGCATAGTCTCATCGACGGCGTTTATGTCGCTGCCCGGCCGGTCGATGGTTACCTTGAGCACCTCTCCGACATGCTCGAGGCCTAAGGTCTCGAAGTGTTCTTTGGCGGTATCGCTCATAACATCCTCGTATCGGCCTCCACGCCGGCCAGCACCCGGCCGGCCAGCTCAAAGGTGCTCTGCTGGACCATCACATGTTGGGTCGCGGTATGAACGTCACGAAACCGGCGCTGAAGACCAGAGGTCCTATAGACCGAGCTGCCGCCCCCGAGATTGTACATACGGTCGACCGCCGAACTTGCCGCCCAGGTCGCGTTGGTCGCGGCAAGCCGCAAGCGGGCCCGGGTGACAACCGGCAAACGACCGCCCGAGCCGACCATCGTCTCGGCCTCTTGCCAGGCTTCGGCGACCGTTTCGGTGACCAACGCGCGTCCCGCGCTGAGTTCGGCCTCGGCACGTGCAATCTCGGTCTGTGCGGCCGAACGGTCGAGCAAGCGCCGGGCGGTGCCCGTGGGCCTCTTGGTCGCTGCCAGTTCCAATAGCTCGTCAATGGCACCGCGTGCGATTCCGGTTGCCACCGAAGCCACACCGAGCGCCAACAGGCCAAAGACCGGGAACTTGTAGAGAGGGCCGGGCTGGTGAGGTTCGTCAGTTATCAGCGAAACGCTCCTGGCCACCGGTACCTCGATACCATCGACCTCGATGTCGTGACTGCCGGTGCCGCACAGACCGCTCACGCTCCAAGTGTCATGGACCCGCGCTTGGGCGGCCGGGAACAAAACCATTCTGGCGTCCGGCATACCATCGGAAAAGGCGCGCAAGCTGCCGTCGGCCTCCTCGACCACGCAACCGCCCATTAGCCAATCGCAATGCTGGCAGCCACTGGCAAAGGACCAGCGCCCGCTCACCCGATAGACCCCCCCGTCGACCTTTGCCCTGGCCTGGGGCGCAAACACTCCGCCGCTTATAACCCGGCCCGTAGTGCCGTAGACCGTCTCGGCCTCGGACTGGGGAAGATAGGCGGCGACCACGGCACTGGTCATACCTATCATGGCCGACCAGGCCGCCGACCCGTCACCTTGGGCCAGGGTCTCGACCACACCGAGCGCAGTGCCTACATTAGCTTCGACCCCGCCCAGGCCTGCCGGCAGTAGCGCGGCAAAGACCCCGGCATCGGTCATGGCTTCGACGAGTTCACCGGATATCCTTCGCTCACGCTCTGTCGTGTCGGTGGCGGCCCGGGCCTGTTCGGCCAATCCGGGTGCGGCGGTCACGAGTTGTTCTATAGCTGGCATGGCAAACCGAAGAGCCGAGACTAGCCTGGAGGCGCACGCGGAGCCAAAAGCCGTTTTGCATGAGAACCCCGCCGGGTTAGGACCTAAGGACATGGCGGCAGGTCTTGAGAGTTCATTGCTGGCCGGTATCACGACCGGCATCGACCGGGTCGCATACCGGGCACAACAACGGGGGCTTGCGTTGTCGGCCGCTGCGCTGGCCAGCCTGTTACGAACCATCTTTGCCCCCGGCGAGCAGCCACCGAACAGGGAAATCCTGACGCTGCTCAAGAGCAGGTTCGAGCAGCTGCTCGAGGACGACCTGGCCAACGTAGAGGCCGGCCACTATCCGCGCCGGCTGCTCTATCAGTACCCCTACCTCGATTACCTCATGGCCACCCCCCGGCTTCTCCTGGATATCCCGCGCATCGCATGGAGGAGCGCGCGTGGCGGTCACGACGAACTACCCGAGACCATCGACCGGAGCGCCTATCCAGCCTATTACCTGCGGACCTTCCACTGGCAGAGCGACGGCTGGCTGTCGGACCACTCGGCCGAGATTTACGATGCCGGCGTCGAGTTGCTCTTTGGGGGATCGGCCGATGTGATGCGCCGCATGGCCATCCCCGAGGTGGTACGCGCCGTCGGGGAAAAGAAACGGCCTCGCATCCTCGACCTCGGCTGCGGAACCGGCAGGTTCCTTTTGCAGCTATCGCAAGCGCTGCCGGGGGCACGGCTGAGCGGTCTCGACCTCAGCTCCTTTTACCTCGCCAAGGCCGCCCGTCTGCTGTCGTCGGCTAGCGGCGTCAGCCTGCTCGCCGACAACGCAGAGACGATACCTTCACCCGGCCAGCACTACGACGCCGTGACCTCGGTCTTCCTCTTCCATGAACTCCCACCAAAGGTACGCCGCCGGGTGATGGCAGAAGCGATGCGAGTGCTAAGACCCGGGGGGGCCTTCGTCGTTTGTGACTCCATGCAGCGCTCGGACAGTCCCGAGCTGTCCGACGTGCTCGACCTGTTCTCCGTCCGCTACCATGAGCCATACTACAAAAGCTACGCTCGCGACGATTTGGCGGCGCTAATGTCCGAGTCCGGTTTCGAGGTCGAGTCAGAGGGCAGCCACTTCGTATCAAAGGTGGTGGCCGGCCGCCGTCCGTGACCGGGCTGTTGCCAAATCCCCCGCGCTCCGACATAGCTGGCCTGACTCGACCGCAAAGGGGGGTAATAATCTCATGCTGGATACCGGAACCCAAGCGCCGGATTTTGAAGTAGGCGCGCACGACGGCTCGACCGTCAAGCTCTCCGAGCTCCGTGGCAAAAAGGTCGTACTCTGGTTCTACCCAAAGGCCGACACCCCGGGTTGAACGGTTCAGGGGAATGGGTTCCGTGACAGAATCCAAGAATTCAACGACAAGGGCGCCGAAATCTTTGGCGTAAGTTTCGACACCGAGGACGAGAACAAGGCCTTCGCCGAGAAGTTCGACTACCCGTTCCTGCTGCTCTCTGACACCGACCGCAGCGTCGGCCTGGCATACGGCGCCTGCGATTCGGCCGACGCGGGCTATGCCAACCGCATAAGCTATGTCATCGATGAAGATGGGAAGGTCGCCCACGCTCTGGCCGAGGTAGACCCCTCGACGCATACCGACGACGTGCTTGCGCTTCTCTGAGGCCGGTCAGCCGAGCAAACCATAACCCGTAGCCGGTCCTACGGTGCCGTGTTCCTTCCAGGCCTGGACGACGAAACGGTGCATCTGCGACAGGTGGACCTCGTCGGCACCGTCGACAAGACGGGCCGAACGGGCCTGCCGCATCATCTTTTCGAGCGGGGTATCGGTCGAAAAGCCGAGCGCACCGTGTACCTGGATTGCGCGGTCAAGGATGCGCCACAGGGCGTTGGCCACATGATACTTGGTCATCGATATCTCCTGTCTGAACGGCAGCTTGTGCTCCAGGAGATAGGCCGAGTGCAGTATCATCAGCTTGGCCTGATACAGCTCTAGCGCGGAGTTGGAAATCATCCACTGAATGGCCTGCTTGTCACCGAGCACCCCGCCGTGTAGCGAGCGCGTCTGGGAACGCTCGACCATCATGTCGAGCACCTGCTCGGCCTGACCCACCCATCGCATACAGTGGGCCAGCCGGCCACCGGCCAAGCGCGCCTGGCCGAGTTTGTGGCCGCCACCGCGCTCGCCGAGGATGGCCGAGTCGGGCACGCGGCAGTCCTCGATAAGTATCTCGCAATGGTTGTGGTGTCCGGCCATCGTCTCGATGTCGCGCACGACCTTCCAGCCGGGATTATCGGTATCGACGATAAAGGCCGTGTTGCGCGCCTGCGGCGGGTCGGCATCCGGGTCGGTGCGGGCGATAAGTATCGCAAAACGCGCTCCGCGCGCGCCTGAAATAAACCATTTGTGCCCGTTGATGACCCAACCGTCGCCGCTACGAACCGCCGCCGTCCTTATTCCGGTCGGATCTGAACCGGCAACCTCGGGTTCGGTCATCGCGAAGCAGGACCGCGTCGTGCCTTCTATCAAGGGCCGCAGATAGCGCTCCTTCTGCTCCTCGGAACCGAATAGGAGCAAGGTATGCATGTTGCCCTCGTCGGGCGCCTGACAGTTGAGCACGAAAGAACCTATCTGAGAGCGCCCACACTCGGCCGAGACGGTGGCCATGGCTACCTGGCCGAGCCCCATGCCGCCCCAGTCCTCGGGCATGTGAGGACACCAGAGACCTTCGGCGCGGGCCTTGCCGCGCAGCTCGATGATGACGCGGCGGAAATCGTCGCGGGTCTCGCACCCCTCCTCGGCCGGGCGAACCTCGTCGCTTATGAAACGGCGTACGCGGTCGCGCAGCTCAAGGATGTCGGGAGGAAGAGTGAAATCGAGGGCCATGGGTCAGTTCGCAATGAAATAGACGAACACAGGTATGAACATCTCGTCATCGGATGTCTAACCGCTGCCGACGGACTGTCCACGTTGGCCCCGGCCTCAACCGGCCGTTTCGAGCAAGCGGCAGCCGGCAGACGGCCGGGCCACGAACCATGTGCAATCGCGCCCGAGAGTGTCGCGATAGGCCTGCCCGATACGGGTGCCTATCTCATCGGCCCGCCGGGCTTCTACAAGGCTTATCGTCGAACCGCCGAAGCCGCCACCGGTCATGCGTGAACCAAGGACACCGCCGCTGGGCCCAATGTCGTCGTGGGCAAAGCGCACCAACCAATCGATCTCGGGGCATGTGCTCTCGAAGTCCTGGCGCTGCGAAACGTGCCCCTCGGCAAGTATCCGCCCTAGGCCTTGCCAATCGGCGGTCTCGAGCGCAGCGACTGCGGCCAACGTCCGGCGGTTCTCGCTTATGACATGCGACGCCCGCCGGTAAAGGACCGGCTCGAGCCCCGCAGCGGCGGTTTTGAACGCGGCGGCGTCGAGCTCTCGCAGCGTGACCACGCCGAGAGCCTCCGCTGCCCGCTCGCATTCGTCACGTCTGCGGGCTAGGCCGCCACGGGCAAGCTCGTGGGGCAGCCCGCTATCGACAACAAGCACCGCCATCTCCTCGCCGCTAAACGCGATCTGGCGTGTTTCCTCGCTGGCGCAGTCGATGAGCAGCAAGTGTCCGGGCTCGGCCATTACCGATATGAACTGGTCCATTATCCCGCAGGGAACGCCCGCGAACTCGTGCTCGGCCTGGTGGCAAAGCCGCGCCTTGTCGCGTTGGGACAGCCGCTTCCCGCAAAGGCCCTCTAGAGCCGTAGCGCAGGAAACCTCGAGCGCGGCGCTGCTGGACAGCCCGGCGCCGGGAGGCAGGTCGGCAACCACGAGCGCGTCGAAACCGCCCGTGGCTATTCCTGCGCGATAGAAGCCCGCGA
>JAYGCK010000080.1:0-13714 GCA_046583395.1 Deltaproteobacteria bacterium | reverse complement strand
ATCGATGGAGTTATCGACGACCTCGAAGACAAGGTGATGGAGACCGCGCTGGGCAGTGTCGCCGATGTACATGCTCGGGCGCTTGCGAACGCCATCGAGCCCCTGGAGCACCTTTATCTTGTCGGCTGAGTATGAGGCCGAGGCCGAGGAGCTTGCCCCGGCGCGTTGTTTGGCCGGCGCTTTTCGCGCGCTCGTCTTCTTGCCCGAGACCTTGGAGGTCTTGTTTTTGGAGGGACCTTTGGTGGCCATCTGTGAGCGTGGACCGGGCTTTACCGGGGCCCCTCCAGAGCGTCTGAGGACCGCTCGGGAACCGCCTCAGCAAGCCTGGTAAATCTATCTGCGGGGGGCCGGAAAGTAAAGCCGGACTTGGCGGAAAAACCTTGTATTTAAAGGGATTTTAGCCTGCTCGCCCTGGCTATTACAGCCGCTATATACGCATCGGCATGACCACGTAGCTGTAGTCGCGATCCTCGCCGCGGATGACCCCGGGGCTGAGCTCATCGCTGAGCCCTATTTCAATCTTACTACCCTCTGGCAAGACCCCAAGGACCTCGACCATGTAGCGAGCGTTAAAGCCTATCTCGAACTCGTCACCGTCGTATTCAATGCCGATATCCTCGCGTGCCTCGCCCAGATCCGGGTTGTTGGCGGCTATCTCCAGGGCGCCCTCTTTGAGCGATAATTTAATGCCGCGGGCCCTCTCACTGGAAAGTATGGACACCCGGCGCATGGTCTGGAGCAACTCGTCGCGTTCGGCCGTGATAATCTTGAGGGTCTCTTTGGGCACCACCTGATGGTAATCGGGGAAGTTGCCCTCGATCAGACGCATATTGAAAATCCGGCCACCGAGGTCGGCGGTAACCGTGTTACCACCGATAGTGAGCGTCACGTTGCCTGTTTCATCGGGCAAGAGCTTGGCCAGTTCGGCCAGGCCTTTCTTTGGCAGTATCACGCCCTTGTCCGGACCCTGGCCCTTTACCTTTCGGTCTACCATGGCCAGGCGGTGACCGTCGGTGGCCACAAGGCGGACCTGACCCTTCTTGGCACCCTTTTCCAGGTAGACCCCGGCCAGGTTCGAGCGGGTATCGTCGCTGGATACAGCGAATATGGTCTTTCGTATGACCTCGGCCAGATCGCCGGCGTCGAGTTCTATCGAACAGGTCTTGCCGCCGTTCTGGCCTATGGCCGGCATTCCCGGGTGTTCCTCGGGGTCTATCCCGACCAGCTTGAACACCGAGCGCCCGTAGGAGACCTCGACCCATTGGTTATCGGCCGTCTTGAGGGTGACCGTTTCGCTTGATGCCTCGCGGACTATCTCGAACAGCTTTCGCGCCGACGTCGCCGCCAGTCCCCCCTCTTTAACATCGGCCGGACCTACTTGCTTAAGGCTTACCTCGAGGTCTGTGGCCGTTACCGTGAGCTTGCCGTCATCGGCTTCGAGAAGGACGTTGGTAAGGACGGCCATCGAGTGGCGCTTGTCCACGACTCCCTGGGTGTGGGCAAGGATTTGAAGGAAACACTCTCGGTCTATGCTGATCTCCATTGCGCTCTCCTAACAGTAGATACTTATTAGATACTGCTCTTTATTATACTTGCACAGTTCCGTGGATATCTATCACAAGTACTTGATAAACCATCTTCTTCTATCCCATGAATCCTGTGCGGTCGGTGTTGCCGCGGGTGCACAAACCTGGCCTACGATTGCCCGCACGTGAAAAACCGTGCGCAGTGGCTAAAGTTACGTAGAGCTTATCCACAGCCTAAACTACGCAAAATTGTCTCTAGCATGGCGCGGTAACGTTGGTCGTTTCCGATGCGCTTTTCGACCGAGCGGCAGGCGTGTATGACCGTTGAGTGGTCGCGTCCGCCTAAGAACTGGCCGATCGATGGGAAGGATGCACTGGCCCGCGTCCTCATCATGTACATTGCCAGTTGTCTGGCCTCGGCCACCTTGCGGGTTCTCCTCCGGGCTTTGAGTTCGCCGGGCTTCAATCCAAAATGAACGGTGACGCGCTGCTCGATGTCCTCCAAGGAGGGCGTATCGACGGCACCCGGCCTGAAATTTCCGAGCAACTGCTTGGCCAGCTCGGTGGTGATGCTGCAGTGGTTGAGCGAGGAATAGGCGCTGAGCCTGGTAAGGGCACCTTCGAGGTCGCGGATGTTCGAGTCGACCTTGGAGGCGATTAGCTGGGCCACATCCATGGGCAACTCGATGCCTTCCTGGCGTGCGCGCCGTTCTAGAATTGCCACCCGGGTTTCGGTGTCTGGCGCTTGCATGTCGGCGACCAAACCCCAACCGAAACGGTTACAAAGGCGTTCCTCGACCCCGCGAATCTCGTTGGGGAACTTGTCGGAGGTCAGCACTATCTGGCGACCAGCTTGGTAGAGGGAGTTGAAGATGTGGAAGAACTCCTCCTGGGTCCGCTCGCGGCCGGCTAGGAACTGCACGTCGTCGAGGATGAGACAGTCGACCCGCCGAACCCTGTTCTTGAACTCCTGGGCCTTGTTGCGGGCGATGGCGTCGATAAGCTTGTTGGTAAAGGCGTCGGCAGTAAGAAAGAGCACCCGGCTCGATGGTGAGGCCTCGATGACGGACCGGCCGATGGCGTTTACCAAATGGGTCTTGCCCAAGCCGACGCCGCCAAAGACGAAGAAGGGGTTATAAAGAGCGCCCGGTTGGTTAGCCACGGCCATAGCCGCTGCGTGGGCGAACTGATTGTTGGGACCTACGACAAAGCTATCGAAGTCGTAGCGGTCGACCAGGCCGCCGGCGCCCGGGGCCAGCCTGCTGGTGGTTGCCGCTGTGGAACGCCGTTTCCCCCCGCCTTCCTGACCGCTCGGGCCTGGGTCGTCCGAAGTGCTGGGATATCGAACGCTAGACGCCGGGTCGGACTCGCCGGTGAAAAGCTCGCCTTGCCCTGGCGTCGCGGCAGTGAACAGTTCCTCCTGGGTACCGCTGCCGGCCCAGTCGAGCTTGAGACGCATGGTCCGGCCGCTGGCCTCGGTCCAAGCCCGGGTCAGATCCTCGAGATAGTTCTCCTCGACCCAGGAGGCGAACATGCGGTTGGGAACGGCCAGCTCGAGGATGTCGCTACGTGCCGACAAGGGCGAAAGGGGCTTAATCCAGCTTTCGAACTCGTCGGCGTCCAGCCGCTCGCGAAGAGGTGTAAGTGCCTGTTTCCACAGGTGTTTTACCTTATTTGAAGAGAATGTTTCCACTTTTGAGCAGCTAGTTTCCCACAGCTTTATCCACAGGTGTGGATACATGGAATGCGGACGGCCAGCCACTAGCTGCTCTGACAGGACCCGTAGTCGCCAAGCTCACGCGCGGGAAGTATTTGTTGCGTGTTGTCCGTTCAACGCTGCGCTGTGTAGAGAATGTGTATAAGTCGCCCAAACCCGCGTAGTTGAACGCGAAGCGCGCGCTTGTTTTTTAGCCGAGGCCCGCCAAGGGCAGCCGATGGGGTCTGACTCAAAGCAACTGTTCACCGAGGCGCAACGTTGGATCCCCGGCGGGGTCAACTCCCCGGTCAGGGCCTGGTCGGCGGTCGGGCTCGAACCCCGTTTCGTGGCTGAGGCCGAAGGCGCGCGCATCCGTGATGTCGAGGGCCGCGATTACATAGACTACGTCGGGTCTTGGGGGCCGATGCTACTTGGACACCGTGACCCGGCCGTGACCCGGGCTGTCACCGAAGCGGTCGCGCGCGGGACGAGCTTTGGCGCTGCCACCGCCGGCGAGGTCGAACTTGCCCGCCGGCTATGCCGTCGCTTTGCCTCTCTCGAACGTGTCCGCCTGGTCAGCAGCGGTACCGAGGCCACGATGAGCGCGCTTCGCTTGGCACGCGCGGCAACCGGGCGAGGGTCGATTATAAAGTTCGCCGGCTGTTACCACGGCCACAGTGACGGCCTGCTTGTCGCTGCCGGCTCGGGGGCTTCTACCTTTGGAGTGCCAGACAGCCCCGGCGTGCCCGAGGACTACGCGGCGCTCACCCGTGTGGCCGAGTTCAACGATGCCGCCTCGGTCGACAAGCTTTGCGACGAGGAGGTCGCCGCGATCATCGTCGAGCCGGTCGCGGCCAATATGGGTGTGGTACCGCCGGCCGGCGGGTTCCTCAAAGAGTTGCGCCGCTTGGCCGACGAACGTGGCGCTCTTCTCATCTTCGACGAGGTCATAACCGGTCTTCGTCTCGGTCCGGGAGGTTACCAGGACATCTGCGGGGTGGTCCCGGACCTCAGCTGTTTGGGAAAGGTCATCGGTGGCGGTCTTCCGGTCGGCGCCTATGGCGGCAAAGCCGCGCTCATGGACCAAATCGCACCGGCCGGCCCGGTCTACCAAGCAGGCACGCTTTCGGGTAATCCGCTGGCGGTCGCGGCCGGCCTTGCCACGCTAGACCAGCTCGACAGCCTAGAGCCCTGGGAGCAACTCGAGCAAATGGCCACACGCTTGGCAGACGGCATAAGGGAGGAGCTGGGCCGGGGCGGCTGCGTGCAACGCATGGGTAGTATGCTCACGGTCTTCTTTGGACCTGACGTGGTCGGTGGTTGGACCGATGCCGACAGCACCGACCGGGAACGCTTTGCCGCCTTTTTCCGCGCGCTCATCGACGAGGGGGTTTGGATACCACCGTCGCAGTTCGAAGCCTGGTTCGTGTCGGTGGCCCACACCGACAACGACATCGACCGGACCATAGAGGCCGTCGGCCGGGCACTGGTCCGCAGCGGCTGAGGGGGACCGGGTTGGCCGACAAAGGACCCAAGGGTGGTGCGGCCGAGGCCCTGGCACTTGCCTGGAGCCTGGGTTGGCCGATAACGGCCGGCGTCCTGGCCGGCTACTGGTTAGACGCACGTTTTGGCACCGCGCCCTGGCTGACCCTGCTCCTGGCCGTGGCGGCCATGGTGATGATGGTGGTCCGTATCATCGGTTCTTTGGACAAGGAACGCCGTTGGCGGTGAGAACACGGCTTGTCGAGCCGCTTCGGGTGGGGCGTGTCAGTGCTGTCCTGGTCGCCGTTCTGGCCGCGGCCGTCGCTCTTGGCGGGGTCGGGGATGTGACCAGTGTGCTGGTCGGCGGGGCCTTCATGCTGGCCGATTTTCACTTGATTCGTATCCTCGTTTCCAGGCTTATTAAGCCTGGGGCCGGACCTGGCCTGGCCTTTGCCGGGCTCGGGCTCAAGTTCCTACTGGTACTTGCCTTGGTGGTGGCGGTCTTCCGGCAATGGCCGGTCGAACCTCTTTCGTTCGCGGCCGGCGCTTCGATGTTGCTTGTCGCCGCACTGTTGGACGCCACAGTATTGGGGACGTCCACCGAGACGGTCGAAACATAAACCGATGACGCATCCGATATTCTGGGTCGAGATAATTCCGGGGCTCGACAAGTTCCCCGGCCACACCCTGCACGCCACTCTGGTTCTGGTCCTGCTGGTGGCCTTTGCCATGGTAGCCCGGCGCCAATTGGCCGGTGCCGCGGCCGCAGGTATGGCGCTGGTACCAGACGACCGGCTGACGGTTCGCAACATGGCCGAGCTTTTCGTCGGCGCCATGGTTAATCTTACCGAGGGCGTGCTCGGACGGGCCGGCCACCGTTATGTGCCGCTGTTCGGCAGCTTCTTCCTGTTCATATTGATAGCCAACCTGATGGGCCTGGTGCCGGGCTTTGCGCCGCCGACCAGTAATTTCAACGTCACCTTCGGTCTCGGTGTGGCCTCCTTCCTTGCCTACAACGCCATAGGCATACGCGCCCAGGGTCTGGTCAATTACCTAAAGCACTTCGTCGGTCCCATCTGGTGGCTGGGCATCCTGATGGTCCCGCTCGAGCTTATCGACAACTTCGTCCGTCCGGTCTCACTGGCGCTTCGACTGTTCGGCAACATGACCGGTGACCACCTGGTGCTCGAAATCTTTACCGACCTGACCAAGGTCATAATTCCGGTCGTGTTCTATTTCCTGGGAGCCTTCGTCTCTCTGATACAAGCTTTCGTGTTCACCTTGCTGAGCATCGTCTATGTGAATCTGGCCGTGGGACATGCCGAGGAGCATCACTGAAAAGCAGCAAGGAACACGATGACCGGTACCCGCCCGCCGTGGAGATGAGGACAGAGGAGAGGGGCAAGGCGTGAGCGGGGCCGAACAACCAAGGAGGATATCGAAATGAAGAAGATGATTTACACGATACTCGGCGCCCTGGGCGCGATAATGGTCTCGCCGGTGGCTGCGCTTGCCGCAGACGGTGGCGCTTCGGGACAGAGCGGACTTATCGCCATCGGCGCGGCCGTTGCCATCGCCGGTGCCGCAATCGGTGCCGGGCTCGGTCAGGGACGCGCGGTAGCGGCGGCCATGGAGTCGATCGGGCGCAACCCGAACTCGGCCGACCGTATTCAGACGCCGATGATTATCGGTATTGCATTCATGGAAGCGCTGGCGATTTATGCTCTCGTCATCGCCTTCTCCCTGCAGGGTAAAATATAGCCGGGTCCTAGTCGTCGGCAGCGGCGACTATGTCGGCCTTTCCAACTAGGGCCTCGACGCGTCCGGCCGGTCCAACGGCACCGGCCAGGCGCTCGAGGCCTTCGTCTTCTTGGCGGTCGACGACCGCGACTATAAGACCAACCTCACCGCCGGCCTCGACGACGGCCTGGGCCGCCTCGCGGGTCGAGCCGCCGGTGGTGACCACGTCCTCGACCAGCGCCACCGGACGGGCGGGGTCAAAGCGGCCGTCGAGCTTGGCGGCCGTGCCGTGGTCCTTGGCCTGGCGGCGGCAGAAGAAACCGTCGAGCTGGTAACCGCGGCGGTCGGCCTCGACCAGGGCTGCGGTCACCAGCGGTACCGCGCCGACGGCCATCCCGCCCACACTATGAAGCCCGGCCGCTTCGATGCGGTCGAGCAACAGGCGTCCTATGAGACCGGCCCCCTCGGGGGTCATCACGGTCTGGCGTACGTCTATGTAGAAATCGCTGGTGCGGCCCGAGGCCAGGCGGAACTGGCCCTTCTTATAGGAGAGCCGGGCCAGGAGAACTGCCAGTTCGGTCGATGTTTCCGACACCGCCGCCAGTACTACCCGATACCGGCAGATAGAAGAATTGAGCGGTCGGGTCCGGCCGGACCGCCGCGGGACCGGCCAAGCCCGGAGTTACGGTCAGACCGATAACAATGAGGGCGACAATCGTGTTGAGTGAGAGGTGCTTCATCGGAATCTCCGGGCGGTTCAAACTGGGGGCAATAATTTCTCGGCTGTTTTGTCGAGCGGATCATACCCCCCCCGAATAGGTAAATTTGGGCGGTCGGACTAGGGGGTGCTGAGAAAACTCTCCAATGCCGCCATGAACTCCTCGAAGCGGTCGTGGTGCACCCAGTGGGCCGCGCCCTCGACCTCGGCATAACTGTAGTTGCTGAAGTGTGTGGCGCGCCCGTCCTCCTCGGGGTTGGAGGCCCAGGACTCACTGCCGCGGACCAGCAATGCCGGGCAGTCGATGCGCGACCACAGCCTGGTGACCGCTTCGTAGTCGTACTTTTGCGGGCCCCAGGCGCGCACGTAGTTGTCGAACTTCCACACGTAGCTCCCGGCCTCGGTACGCATGGTGCCGTGGACGGTCAGATGCTCGGACAGCTCCTTGGTCAGGTGCGGGTTGGTCTCGAGCATGCGGCCAGCGGCCTCCTCTATCGTTGCGTATTGGCGAGGCTGGCGTGAGGCCATGCCCTGCATCTCCTCTATCCAGTTGTCCATGCGTTTGTCGACGGGGTCGTCGTTTATAAGCTCGGGGGGCGGGCCGAGGCCCTCGATGGCCGCAACCTTGCTGACCGTTTCGGGGTAGACGCCCGCATAGTTCAGGACCACCGCGCCGCCCAAGGAGTGGCCGAGCAGTGTTACCGGGGTCTTGCCTATGTGGCCCAGCAGCTGGGTCAGGTCCAAGACGTATTCCGACATCGCATAGGTACTGCCCACGGCCCAGGCCGAGTCGCCGTGGCCGCGCAGGTCGGGCGCTACGACATGGAAATCCTTTACCAGACGGCCGGCCACCGCGTCCCAGTTGCGCGCGTGGTCGCGGCTTCCGTGTACGAGCACCATGAGCGGCTTGTCCGCCGAGCCGTAGTCGACGTAGTTAAGCCGCAGCCGTTGGCTGAAGAAGGTGTGTGAGGTCGGCCCCGAACCGCCCGAGAAAAAGGCCATCGTCAGTCCTTTAGGAGGTTACGCGCGATGACCACGCGCTGTATCTGCGAGGTCCCTTCGTAAATCTGTACGAGCTTTATGTCGCGCATCAGCTTTTCTACCGGGTACTCCTTCATATAGCCGTAGCCGCCGAATATCTGCACGGCGTTGATGGCTATCTGCATCGTGCGGTCGGCCGAGAAGGCCTTGGCGTAGCTCGACACGATCGTCGAGCGTTCGCCGCGGTCGATCAACCAGCCGGCCTTGTAGGTCAGCAGCTTCATCGCTTCCAGCTCTATGGCCATATCGGCCAACATGAACTGTATGGCCTGGAACTCGGCGATGGCCTGCCCGAACTGTTTGCGGTCGAGCGCGTAGCGGCGGCATTCGTCGAGCGCGCGTGCGCTTATGCCGCAACCGATGGCGCCTATCTGCGGGCGCGAACGGTCGAAGGTCTCCATGGCAATCTTGAAACCGGTGCCTTCCTGGCCGACCATCGCGCTCTTGGGAACATGGACGTTGTCGAGCACCAGCTCGGCCGTATCAGAGCTGCGCTGGCCCATCTTGCCCTTCATCTTTGTGCGCGTGAGCCCCTCGGCATCCCCCTCGACCACGAAACAAGAGATGCCCTTGTGCCGCATGCTCTTGTCGCGTGTGGCAAACACTATAATCCAGTCGGCCACCGTGCCGTTGGTGATGAAGTGTTTGGTGCCGTTTAGGACATAACCGTTGCCGTCCTCGCGATAGGTGGTCGAAAGACTGGCCGCGTCCGAGCCCGAACCGGGTTC
The DNA here is from genome assembly GCA_046583395.1 of Deltaproteobacteria bacterium. Classification (GTDB taxonomy): domain Bacteria; phylum Desulfobacterota; class Binatia; order UBA1149; family CAYXZP01; genus CAYXZP01. Next base: position 4,783 of record JAYGCK010000080.1, on the reverse strand, counting down.
GGTTATGGCGTATGCCGAGTAGGAACACTTGGCGGTAAGCCGGCCGAGGTAATCGCGTTTTTGCTCCTCGGTCCCGGCAATCAGCAGCGGGGTGGCGCCCAGCCCGTTGGCCGCCACGGTGGTGGCCATACCGGCACAGCCATAGTTGAGTTCTTCTAGGACGAGGATGGAGTCGAGGTTGCCCAGCCCGATGCCGCCGTACTCGACCGGAACTTCGAGGTTGATGAGGCCGACCTTGAATGCCTTTTCCATGACATCGACCGGGAATTCCTCGGCCTCGTCGTAACGGCCGGCCACCGGGATAATCTCGTTACGGGCGAAATCACCGGCGGTCGCCTTGAGCTGTGTCTGTTCCTCGCTTAGGTCGAATCCGAGCACTTGTTGCTACCTCGGCCAGTGCCGACCGCGCACTAAATCGCAAACGCGGGGTTCGAGCCAACCCCACTTTGACCGGCCTTGGGCTGGTTTCGGCTCGGGCGGACTGCTTAGAAGGCGCCGTTGTGACCAACAACCTCGGCCTGTTCCTCACCAAGCGCGCGCATCTGAGCCCCGACCTAGAAGGCTTCGTCGGCACCGGTTCGGGGCTCAGACTCAGCTTCTCGGAGCTGAACCGCCGCTCGAACCGAACGGCCAACATGCTCACCGGGCTCGGTGTGAAAAAGGGTGACCGCGTCGCGCTCCTGTTGATGAACGATATCGAGTTCGTCGAGAGCTTCTTTGCCATCGCCAAGCTGGGGGGAGTGGTTGTGCCGCTCAACTGGCGGCTGGTGGGCGACGAGTTGGCCTTCATACTCGACGACTCGGGGGCATCGACCTTGATATTTGGGCACGAGTTCGCCGAGCTGTCCGCCGACCTACAGGCCCGCACCCGGGAGTGCCGAGGGATAAAGAACTGGCTGGTCGCCGGCGACGTGGCCCCGGCCGCCGGGGTGTCCTCTTATAAGGCGCTGTGCGAGGCGGCCTCGGACGAAGAACCCCGGACGGGAGCGGCCGACGACGACGAACTTTACATAATGTACACCTCGGGCACGACGGGGCTTCCCAAGGGGGCGGTCCACACCCACGATTCGGCGATGTGGGCCTGCATCACCATCAACGCCACGGCCGACACCCACTACGGTGACCGTTACCTGGTCGCATTGCCGCTCTTTCACGTGGGCGCGCTCACCCCGATGGTCGCCAACGTATACGGCGGGGCCACCAGCATCGTTATGTACCAGTTCGACCCGGTGCGTGTCTGGGAGATTGTCGAAGAGGAACGGCTAAGTTCGATGCTGGCCGTTCCCGCCATGCTCAACTTCATGCTCCAGGCCGGTGGCCATGACAAGGTTGACCACTCGCGCCTTCGTTGGGTGATGAGCGGGGCCGCACCGGTTCCGGTCACCCTCATCGAGGCCTATGCCGAGTTGGGTATCGAGATACACCAGGTCTACGGACTGACCGAAACCTGCGGGCCGGCCTGCTTGATAAGTCCCGAGGATGCCATCCGTAAGGCCGGTTCCACCGGCAAGCCCTTCTTCCATACCGAGGTACGTGTCATCGACGATTCGGGTGCCGAGCTTCCAGCCGGCGAGATGGGCGAGGTCATCATAAGCGGCCGTCATTTGATGAAGGGCTACTGGAACCGTCCCGATGCAACGGCCGAGGCCCTTCGCGACGGTTGGTTGCACTCGGGCGACCTGGCCAGCATGGACGGCGACGGTTTTGTCTACATACAGGACCGCAAGAAGGACATGATCATCTCAGGTGGAGAGAACGTGTACCCGGCCGAAATAGAGAACGTCATACTTTCCCATCCCGAGGTCCGCGACGTCGCGGTCGTGGGACTGCCGAGCGAGAAATGGGGTGAGTCGCCGCTTGCCGTGGTCGTGGCCGGTGCTGAGGGACTGGCCGCCGAGTCGGTCATCGAGCACTGCAAGGGACGCCTGGCCCGTTTCAAACTGCCGCGCACCGTGGAGTTTGTCGACGAAATACCGCGCAATCCCACCGGCAAGATATTAAAGCGCGTTCTGCGCGAACGTTTTCCCGGACCGGCACCCGAATAAGACCGGTCAACGCGCTGTCAGTTGCCGCCGAAGAACACCCGGCGGGCATTGGCCGACAGATACTTTTCGAGCACGCCGGGGCGAAGTTCCAGGGCCGCGGCTTCCTCTAGGCAGCGACCGGCCTCTATTGCCGGGTGGTCCGAGGCGAAGATCACCTTGTCCTGGCCACGTGTGTTCATGAAGTGAACGAACTCGGCCGGCAGATACTTGGGCAGATAGGCCGAGGTCATCAGATGAAGCCCCGGGTACTTGAGCATCAAGCGCATGGCCACCTTCCACCATGGGTCGGCACCGTGGGCCATGCACAGGACCAGTTCGGGAAAGTCGAGACATACCCGGTCCAGATGAAGCGGGTCTTGGCAGGCCGCCGGGACCGGTGGTCCGGGGATCCCAGTGTTCACCGTGAGTGGCAGGTCTAACTCACAGCAGGCCGAGTAGATCGGGTAGTAAAGCGGCTCGTCGGGCGCCAGGCCCGACTCGAAGGGGATCACCCGGGCGAGCACGGCCGGATGGTCGGCCACAAGGGCCTTTAGCCGACGGGCGGCGCGGGCACCGTGACGAGGGTCGAGATGAAGACCGAGCGCGAAACGGTCGGGGCGCTTTTCTATGAAAGAAAGTACGTGGGCCGAAGGCGATGCCGCTTCGGTGGTGATGATGGCCCGTTCGATGCCTGTTCGGTCGAACAGTTCCACGGTCTCCTCGACCGTGTAGTCACGGTAAAGCTCTTCGTCGGCCCCAAAGACCTCACGGCGCGCCTGGATCAGATAATCGGGCGTGCCGTACTGGCCCATGTTGACGTTGAACCAACAGTCGATGGCGGGGGGCCGGTCGTTCACCGCCGGTCTACCAATCCTCGGAGAAGAACTGCCGCATCCAACGCCGGTAGGCCCCGAACTCTCCGTCACCGTCGCAGAGCATCGGCCGGGCGAAATATTTCTTGTTTTCCCAGAGCACGATGTCCTGACCCATCTGGTGTTCGAGGTCCTTGATGATGGCCTGGCCGACCCCACGCGCGGCATCGGTACCGGTCGAGGTATTGACGCTATAGGCGAAGCTCACGTCGGTGTATTCGTCGTCTATCGGGGTCGCGGTGTTGACCATCAATGTATCGACTGCGCCTGTGACATCGACGGTTTGAAAGCCCGGGCCGTAGTCGGTGGTGTCGATACCGCCGGTAAACTCGCCCTGGGCCGAGCCCATCTTCATGCGTGAGCGGCAGCGCAAGATGTGGCCGTCGACCTCGACATCGGTCTCGGGCGCAGTGTGCGTGCCGTGCACGTACAAGAAATGGATGCGGTCGACCGCGTTCTCGTTCATGTCGAGCCAACGGCTTTTCACCTTCCATTTGCGGACCTCGTAGTCGGTCCAGTCGCCGTGGCCGTATTGGGGAAGGTCGGGCAGTTTGTAGGCCGACGGCTGGCCCTGGTCGTGGTGCCAGACCATGACCAGTCCGTTCTTTTCGCATATCTCCCAAGTTCGCATCTTTGCCTTTGGCGGGCGCCGTTTGGCGTAGGGAACCTCTACCAGTTCTCCGTCGGCACCCCATAGCCAGTGATGGAAGGGGCAACGGATAGAACTTCCCTCCACGCAACCGCCGTGACCGAGGTGGGCGCCGAGGTGCTGGCAGAACGCGTCTATCATATGGGCCTGGCCATCCTCGTCGCGGTACAGGACCAGGTCCTGGCCAAGCAGGTAGAGCGGAAGAACCTCGCCCTTTGCCAACTCGCTGGTGTAAGCCACACGGAACCAACCGTTGGGGTTGGCCGGGAAGGGGAAGCGGGCAGAAGTGGCGGTGTCTTCCATAAGAACCGTTATTGGCGCGGCAGTCCAAGGACACGCTGGGCGATTATGTTCCTTTGTATCTCCGAGGTGCCGGCGTAGATGGTGGCCGCGCGCGACCAAAGAAGCTCGTAGGCCCAGTAGCCCCCCTCGACAGCCAACGGATCGCCTTTTGGGACCAGCCCGCGCTCGCCGAGTATCCAAGCTGCGGTGTCTTTAACCCGCTGGTCGAGTTCTGACCAGAATAATTTCATCGTCGAGCCCTCCGGGCCGGGCACCCCAGTAGCCTCCATCGCACTAGCGTTACGGTAGGCGGTCATCTTGAGAATCATTACGGCGGTGGCGTGTTCCATGAGCCGTTGTCTTATCAGCGGATCATCGACTGCCATGCCACTGCCACGCGGGGTGATCTTGGCCAGTTCGATGAGTGCCTCTATGTCCCGGCCCAGCCGAGCGTGTTGGGCCGAGGAGCCGCGTTCGTGGGAAAGGACGGTCGTGACGACGTTCCAGCCGGCATTCAGTTCACCGACCAGGTTGGCGATCGGAATCCGCACTTCGTCGAAGAAGACTTCGTTGAACCATTCGTGTCCGGTCATTTCCTTTAGCGGACGGATGGTGATGCCGGGGCTGCCCATGTCGCAGAGCAGGAAACTAAGCCCACGATGTTTAGGTGCTTCGGGATCGGTGCGGACCACCAAAATGCACCACTGTGAATGGCGAGCGAAGCTGGTCCATATTTTCTGTCCCGTGACCACGACCTCGTCGCCATCGACAACCCCGCGGGTTCTGAGGGAGGCAAGGTCGGAACCCGCGTTGGGTTCCGAGAACCCCTGACACCAAACCTCCTCACCAGTGAGGATGGGTTTGAGGTAGCGCTTCTTCTGTTCTTCTGTCCCACAGGCGATCAGCACTGGGCCTACCAACGAAGGTCCCACCGAGATGCTGATCATGTCGGGAGC